>CAMBMH010000079.1 GCA_945868575.1 Singulisphaera sp. GP187
GGCGAATGAAAGGTTTCCTTGTCCAACAATTGGCCTGACCATCATGGGGATTTTTGTTGCGAGGTCGATTCAGTAAAAACTTCCATCGCTTCTTGCAATGGCGGCAACCGTGGGGGAAATCATCGACATTCCGATCGAACTGCTTAAAATCGGGTCTTGGAAGGCGGTGTATTTCCCTCCGTTTTTCGTACCAACGCAAGTGATACAGCCGATCTCTCTAGTGCCCCAAATCACCCCGGCTCAAGTTGACAGGAATGGGGAGACTGGCTTTAGATGTGGGCAATTTGGCGGAATATCCCGAGCTGGGAACATTTGTCGATCTGGGCAATGATGGAATTGAAATTGTCGATGGTGGGATAAACAGTTTTTCCGTTCAATTGGGCGCCAAATTCAAAATCGCCAACCTGAATTTTCAACCTGAGGGAAGTATTGGGCTCCGCTACCAGTCCATCCAGGACCAATGGGATCTGTTTGGCAAAGCAAATGTAAATATCACAGGATTAAACTACTCCCTTGGCTTTGGCGAAAGTTTTGAAAAACCCGGAATGCAATGGTCCCATGGGGAATTGATCACCGCAAGCGCATCCATTGGCGGGACGGTCAAACTTGGAGATGTTGGCGGCACCTTCAAGGACACCGGATTTGCATGGGATCGGCCGCGGGGCGCCTGGAGTGTTTATGGATCTCTTCGGGTGAATGTCGGGGCCTGGATCGAGGGATCCCTTGGAACCCGGACAAACCCTGGCTTGGTTATCGACACGACCAAGCCGGATCTGGCGGCATGGAATTTGAATGGGCTAAACATCGCGTTTGGCGGAGTCGCCTACGGCGGATTCCGACTGGAGGAAATCCGTTTTGGTTTTGAGTTGAAAGACAATTCGTTCTCCGTGGTTGCGGCTTGCGGTGTGATGGTTAATGGCTGGGGCCTTTCGGGTCAATTCCGCTTCAAGAATATGGTCGTGGAATCCATTGCGGTCGATTTGAATGCGCAAATACCCATTTACGGCCCTGTTTATCTAACCGCCTTCAATGGAAGCATAAAAAACATAGACATAAACGACTTGTCGAAATTAACATTCACTGCCCAGGTTGGGATTAGCGTTTGTCAGCAAGTCCAAGTCGATATACCTGTAATTAATGGCCGATACACCCTGGCGCAGTTTGTTGGAAACGCCAACCTCAGTCCCAGTGGCATGCGCGTCCAGGGGGATGGATACCTCCTTGCCAAATCCAAGGGTGAAATTGGCAACTCTCAATGGGAAGGATACCTGGGACAGGGTTCCGCGTTTGTCGACCTGAACTGGTCCAAAAATGAATACTACGCCGATGTCAATATGCGGCTTCATCAACCATGGATTACCAGTCCAGTTTTTGATGGCCGCTTCGAAGGGCGAATGACATTTGCGGGAAATGAATCCGCGATCCGTGTCAAGGCCAAGGCCTCCTTAATTGTCGCAAAAACCATTCCAGTTATTGGTGAAAAGGAACTTGGTTCCGCCAACCTTTTCATCAATATTGCCCCAAGCAGGCAACAATTGAATCTTGTTCTTTGGTATGACTATAATTATTCATTCGGCACGGGAACCGGGGCCTCGACTGGGATCTATGGAGGGGCCGGTTCGATTTCCTCGCATTCCGTCACGATGTCAGTAATCGTTTGGGATCTTATGGACAAGACTTGAGCCCGATGTCCCTGGGAATGGTTTCGGCATCCCTGGAACCCTTTGCTTTGGAGCCTTTGCAGGCGGCATTTTCCCTTGCGCCAAGTTCGGCAACGAAAACAGGTTTTTCCTATTCCGCCAATTCCAGCCCTGTACCCTAGTCCGAGGTATCCTCCGGAAAATATGTTGCCGAGTTCCGGGTGGACGACCCCGATCTTCGGGCAAGTTACAGGGATTGGATTCAAAAACTCAATCTGGCCATCGATCCGGTTTCCGGAGTTTCTTTCCAACCAATTTCCGTTGATTTCGACCCCGATACCGTAGAGGGATCAATTGGGGTCAACATTGTTCCCTTGCCGGGGCAATATTTGCCCCGAGGGCTGTCGGTCAAAGCAACGCTGAACAGTCCGATCGAATTGGCATCCGCCAGCATCCAGGGCCCATCCAATGGCTCGGATATGAAGGCAACATGGATCCAAGCCAAAGAGTACCGAGGCTTCTTGCCCCAAGTCGGTTCGGACCAGAATGGCAATTTAATTCCAGGCCTGGATGTGACTCGGGCGAGATACTCTATCAGCTTCCGCCCGGCTACCTCCGAATTACCCTTGCCCGAGGACTGGGCCGAATCAGTCCGGATTTATTGCGATCCCCTTGTTGGCGCAAGCCTTCTTGTGAGGCGACCGATATACGACCAGGCTACCAATCTCTGGTCCATCGAAGTGGATTGTGTTCCGGAAAACTCCACCACCATTGGAGATAAGATCCTTACACCGGGCCTGGCCGGAAAAATCACCATCCGAAGCAAAGTGGACCTGGTGGGAGAAACCCTCGACCTCGGCGGCATGGATTCTCCCGACATCCATGCCTCATGGTTTAGCCCGCCATCAAGCATCAATAAAATCACCATTCCTTCGACGATTGGAACCGACTTGAGAAAGACCACCCTCTCAGGAAAGGTTCATGATTCCCGGATCACCGAGGTAACGGTATCCCTCATGGTTTCACTCGACAAGGAAAGGCGAACAGAGATTGCCGCAACGCTGGAAAACGGTCAACAAGCAGAAAATATCGTTGTTCCGGTTGGCCAGGACGGAACCTGGTCCACGGAAATCACCTGGGATCCGTCCAAACTCCCCTCAGGAAATCTTTGGGTTTATGGTGTTGTGGATAGCGCCGATCTTTGGCAACCCGTTTACAGCTTATCAACACCTTTTGAACTCAAATATGATGTCGAAGGTGTGGTCACGACACCTGCAAACGCAATCCTTAATTTGGGGATTTTTGGGGGATTGCCCGTTTTGCCGATGCCTTTGGGAGCCTCGGGAATATTGGTCTACGCGGATCTGAACAACAATGGCGCCTATGAGGTTACCGAACCCACGACCCATACGGATGAGAAGGGTCATTATGAAATGAACCTTCCTGGAAATCATGGTCAGGTCGCGGTTCGGATGGATCTACCTTTTTACTTCGGTCCTGCCGAAGGATACAGTTCCTCTGCCCTTCTCGATCTGTCGAATGGTCCGGTCACCAAAAACTTCGAATTGGCCCCCTTTACAACATCATCAGGGGATCGGTTCATGTTGCCGGAAAAACATTGGGCCAACCCATCTCAGGGGTGCCAGTCATTGCCACAGACAAGGATGGCAAGTCCTTCAAGGCTATTTCCGATAACGATAGAGTTTTTGAAATCCCGGTCGGTTCCGCGGGGGATTACCAGATCCGATTGGACCTGGAAAACGCCAGTTTCTTTGATTTCCAATTGAGGGGGAGTCCGGATCGGGGAACCGTACATGTTTCCAATCAAGAGAAGCCTGCCATAATCCAACAACTCATAAGCTATGCGGTGGATTCCGTCGGTGTTGTCAAACGACAATCCATGGATGATGAGGAACTATTCCAGGGAACTTTGGAAACCCTGGTGCGCAAGGCCAATGAGGGTTATGTCACCACTATCGAATTTGATTCATCATTGAAAAACAGTACTTTTGAACTCAAAACTCACTATTCGATATTGCAACCAGGCTACATTGCATTCAATTCCGAAACAAACCAATGGACTGAGGTGACGCCAAAGTTGCCACTTGACCGTAACGGAAACCCGGATGATAGCATTTTGGCTGGGCCAACCGCTTTCAACATCCTCGGAGACTTGACAATCGATGGCGGCAACCTCGGAATCACCCTGAAAGGCGACGGAACTACCCGTGCATTTTATATCAAGCCGGATGTGTGGTTTGGCTTGTCCAATATCACATTAGCCAATTTTGCGGCTAATGGTGCCGCGGGCCAATTGGACAACCAAAACAATTTGGCACAAATCCCAGGTTCCATAGGTGGCAGTGCGGGAGAAGGTGGCGCGATCCTCAACCGGGGTTGGACCACGCTGACCAATGTGAACTTTTCGGACAACAGGTCGCAGGGCGGCGTTGGAAGCAAGAGCAACCAGACTCCGCAAATCCTCAATACCCAGGAAGGGCTACAGAACCTTTCCGGGGATTCCCTATCCGATATCTCCTTGGGAATCTCGTGGGATGAAGACATGCCAAGCGGGATTACCATCGCATCACCCAATTCCCCTGGGCAATCCTTTAACGGAGGCGGATACATGGGGGGTGTTGGTGGCGACGCCATTCCGGTCACCCTCACCTATACCCTCGGCGACGATCCCACCCTTCGTACCGCCACCGTCATGATTGCCGGTGCAGGAGGCGGCGGATCCGGTCTGGGCGGGGCCATCTACAACGCCGAGGATGGAACACTCATAATCACCGGAGGTTCCTCATTCACTGCAAACTCTGTCCAAGCAGGCAAAGCCGGATCCTCCCCCGAATTCATCACCAACCTCGCCAACGCAATCTTTGGCGATTATGCCCACACCGTCTCCGTGACCGGTTTTGAAAACTCCTGGCTTACCCGGGGGACCGATGGGGCCGCTCTGGCCGGGGCGATCTTCAACAAGGGAACCGTTATTATCTCCGATTCCTCCTTCCTGCAAAACTCCGCCTCGGATATGGGCGCGGCCATCTACAGCCTCGGGGGAACTGTCTCCCTCACAAACACCGCGCTACTTTCAGCCTCGGGGGAACTGTCTCCCTCACAAACACCGCGCTACTTTACAACCAAAGCCACGCCGATCAGGGGATCCATTTTGTCCCGGATTCCCATGGAAAAGGCGATCTCCAAATCAACAACTCCCTCATCAAGGGGCAACAGTCCAGCCTTAGTGGTAAACCGATCGGACCAGAGGCCCTCGTGGTCGAAGGGGGACAAAGCTCTGGTTTTGGAAATGTCATCACATCCCAATCGGGCTTTGCGGGCTCAGGCTTCAACGCCAAAGTCATCCAAAGACCACAATCCCCCTTCACCGGGGAGGTCTTCCTCCCCTCAAATGGTGGTCCTCAGGTTGCCTTTGGCGTTCTGGCAGGACTCCCAAGCAGGATGGGGTCGGCCCAACCTGAACCGGGCAAATCATTTGAACTAACCTTCCGGTACCTCCTGGCCAGCCGATCCCCTCGGGACGCATCATCCTCGGAAGGGACGCCGAACCAATCGCCGAGGGAATTCTCGACAAAAACGGCAAAGTCACAATCCGATTGCCTGGATTCCTCGCGGAGAGAATTTCTCTCGATGTTTATTATGAAGGCGATGGCACCTACGCGGGCAAGATCAGCGCCTTAACCTTAGCCGTGGGAACACACAACCAGCGCATCATTCAGGAGCTTTATCGATCCCATCTCGGAAGAAACGCCGATGCGGCCGGCCTTCGCGAATGGACCGCCCGCCTTGAATCAGGCATCCCTCTTGAACAGGTTGTTCGTGAAATCCGAACCTCAACCGAAGCAAGTCAACTTGTCGTCGTAAATGCGTTCCAGGGTCTCCTTGGAAGGTCTCCACAATTAGCCGGTCTGGAAAGCTGGACCACCTTTCTCCAAAGCGGTCATGATATGGCCGACCTGCGCGCGGAGCTTATGGCCTCAAGGGAGTACCAATCAACCCACTCCCGCAGGGAAACCATCAACTCGATCTACCAAACCTTCCTGGGTCGCGATGCAGGCCAGGCGGGGATCGAAACCTGGCTGAAAAACTGGGAAGCGGGAATGACGCTCAACCAGATCATCCCAAGGTCGAAACCAGCAAGGAATCCCGGGAACACATCGTCGATTCCCTTTACCAGGAAATCCTCAACAGACGAGTCGATGGACTGGGACTAAGGCAATGGACCGAAAAACTCGAAATGGGAATAGATGAGGATGGTTTCGAGGCTGGACTGCTCCATTCGCCTGAATTTGCCGGATAGGGAAAACCATATCCGAGTGCGTTCCAAGGGCATTCCGATTGCAATTCGGAATGTCCCTTAATTGCAATCGGACCAACCTGAAATTATGATCAAAAACAGCCTAATTGGGAAAGCAAATATCGAAATTCTACTTCTGCAATTTGTTCATTACAGACCAAACATCATGTAGCGACCTTTCGTAAGCCGCCCCGGATTTGCCTTGGTGACGAAAAACCTCCTTCTTGAAATTGTCGTAATCGGTATCCTTCCCAAGTCCCGCAAGGACTGCTTCCCAGGACGATTTTTTAACAAACAATCGATAGGCATAATCTGTGGAACCAGATGATTGGATTTCACAATCGCCTAGCAATTCCGGAAAATTTTCCTTCAGGGATTCCAGATGGGGGAGCATTCTGGCACGGACCATGATTCGATCCGGATCGACAGGCATTTCATGACCACCATTGCCCTGGCGCGCGCAAACCGCACTGAAGAATCCGTGTCTGGTAAAAATCCACATGATCCGGCTCCTTAAATCGATTATAATCTTTAATTCCAAATGTATAGTATTTCAGTATTTTTTAATCCTGATATTTCAAAAATTACAAACCTGACTATTGATGGCCAGCCAAGGAATTCTCTTACCAAGTAATCCTGGCTTGAAAAAGTAAATGCCGGGTTATCCGAATTCCGATCCGGGTCGTCCATAATTAAAAAGTATAATTTGGATATACTAATTATTTTAATCCAAAGCATCCATAAACTGTTCCATTTCTCCCGATGCTTTGAAGTCCTTTGCTTTTTTCGCGACAACAATTCCCTTGGTATAAATTTCCCGGGCCAGACCGGAATTTTCCAATCGAGCGGCAACCTGACCGGCCTGTAGATAGGCAGGGACATAATCAGGATGTTCAGAGATCAATTTTTCGAAAGATGCAAGCCCGGAAACGAGATGCTCCGCGGAAACATCCTCCATCGCGATCCCGTACTTGATGAAGGGATCTTCCGGAAAATCAGCCAATAGGGCCTGAAGCTGGGTTTTGCGGTCGGATGCCATTCTTGGGATTCCTTTCCTGGGAATAAAATGGATTTAAAGGAAAAATCAACTGTAAATTTCAATCGAGCGCACAATCGCCTCGATATCGTTGGGAACCTGAACAGGTCGATTCGCATGGGTTGCCCGGCGGACTCCCCTAACCCCAAGAACTTCCTCAAATGTTTTTGGATCCGATCCGTGATAAGCCACCGTTGCCGAGGAATCCTTCATTTGGTGGGCAGTAAGGATACAAACCACTTTGTCTGAAGGGGCGATAACACCTTCCGCACGCAACTTGATCAGGCCCGCCACGCTCGCGGCGGAAGCAGGCTCACACCCAAGGCCACCCGCGCCGACCATGGCCTTGGCGTCCAAAATCTCCTGGTCGTTGGCTTCCCGAACCACCCCGTTCATCGCATCCAGGGCCCGAAGAGCTTTCGGAAGATTCACCGGACGATTGATCTCAATCGCGCTGGCAAGCGTATCCGCGCGGCGTTTGGACTCATCGAGTTGGTGATAATAGCGATCCACAATTCCCTGATCCCAGCGGCCGCCGTTCCAGCGGAGCCCATCGCGATTGTAAAGCTGATAACAGGTATCAGCACCCGCCGCGTTGATAATCGCCAAACGGGGAAGCCGGTCGACCAATCCAAGCGCCTTTAGTTCCAAATAGGCTTTCCCAAATGCAGAGCTGTTTCCAAGATTGCCTCCCGGGACAACGACCCAGTCCGGCACTTCCCAATTGAGGGCCTCAAGCACACGAAACATGACAGTTTTTTGGCCTTCAAGCCGGAATGGATTGATGCTGTTGACCAAATAAACCCCAAGCCGCTTGGCCATCTGCTGGACCTGAAACATGGCATCATCAAAGTCGCCTGCAATCTGGATCGTCAGCGCGCCATGGTCGAGCGCCTGGGCCAATTTCCCATAACTGATTTTTCCCGAACCAACAAAGACGATTCCTTTCATTTGGCTTGTGGCTGAACAATAAATGGCCAGGCTGGCGGAGGTATTTCCCGTGCTGGCACAAGCGGCGCGTTTGGCACCGGTCATGCGGGCATGCGAAAACGCCGCGGTCATTCCATTGTCTTTGAAACTGCCCGAAGGGTTCATTCCCTCATATTGAAGGAAAAGTCGCCCTTCGTTCATTCCAATCCGCTTGCCAATGCTATCTGCCTTTTGAAGGAGGGTTTGCCCTTCACCTATGGTGAGAATCTTTTCCTCGGGCGCAAACGGGAGCAGCTTGCGAAATCGCCAAACCCCGCTGAAATCAAGCGGATTGGAACGGTTTTGCCAAGCTTTTTCAAATTCTTTGAGCGACTTTGGGACAGGCAACCTGTCCCAATCGTAAGCCACATCCATCAAGCCCTTACATTTGGGGCAGGCAAAGCTTGTATCGTCAGGGGATTGGGTTGTTGCACATTCCGGCCGGATACAGCGCTGATACACCAATTCTGTGGCCGACATTTCCAAACCCTTCCCAAATCCCTTGGCAAACCTTTATGGCAAAAAAGCCCCTTGGCAACACAAGGGAACCGCCTTTAAGGGTCCCGAAGCGTGAACACCAGACATGCAATAGCCATTGCCAAAATTGTATGAACCAGGGTAACAAGTGCGCTTTCTTTCCAGTCGGTTGTGCCCCCGCTCAACGGATTCCTCTCCGCCTCGCGACCCAATAGCAAGTCCTCCTGCAATTTGGTCCGAACAAAACTGTCTATTTCCGCAGGCCTAGGCAGCCAACGGTGAAAGAAAAAGATCACTTTTCCCGTGGTCGATTCCGAAATCTTCACGGGAGGTTCCCGAGGGCCTATGACTTCCGGATTGGGAATGGCCGCGGTGATTTCAGCAACCTGATCCATGGCCTTAATGCTTTCCCTGCCGACATTAAGCAAAAACAGGGAAAACCAAACCAGGCAAGCGGCAATCAGTCCAAAAACGGCGGAGCGTGTAATGACCGACCCCAAAGTCGAAACCGCATGCAAAAACGCATAGTAAAAAACGATCACTGGCACCATAAGCAAAAGCGCCTGGGACCAGATGCCTGATTGAAACGAAATTGTTAACCATACTGCCCCAAGGATGGCGGACGCGCCAAATCCGATGAAAAGCAGTCCACCAAAATATTTGTAAGCCAACAACCTCCACCGCGCGATGGGCCGCACAAGCAGCGTCTCAATCGTACCCTTTCGTAGCATGGCGGGAATGAAAAAGCTGGTTAGCGACACACTTAGCAATAGCGCCACCCAGGTACCAATCCCGGCCACAAGAATACTTTCAAGGATGAGGATTTGCTGGCCGAGTGCATCAAAAGGAGTCGCTCTCCTTTCGGAACAATCCGCGATCACAAGGCCCCCGAAAAAGAGGCTGAATTTGGTGGGCCACAATCGGGAAAATCCAGCCTCCGGAACAATCTCCATTTCCAGGGTATCGGGTTTTCCTTCCACCCCGGTTTTCACCACCTTTACATTGCGAACCGAAACCACAGGTGTGTTTGCGATTTTCCCAAAATTCCCCTCAAGAAACGCAACCGAGTCTTTCGCGCCTTTGGATTTGGCGATTTGCGGGTCCATTTCAAGGGTTACTTTCCAATCCGAAGTGGGCAGGTCGCCCCCTGAAAGCGGAACCGCGTCCAACAGAACAATTTTCGAATCACCCTGACGGAACAAACCCTGAAATGCTCCAAAAAGATTATTCCCCATGGGCCGCCCCCGGCCCGGCCCCCCACGCCCATTCCCCTCGGATCCCGGGTTCAGGCTGTTGACCAGGTTTCCAATAACAGCCTTTCCTTTGGGTAGCGGTTCAAACCGCATGGTCAGCCCCAAAAGAACCAAAATCCCTCCAACTACTCCGATAATCCAGAAGATCCTGGCGTCGAGAGCCTCACGGATGCTGTCTTTGAGAATTGCGATGAATTGCATGATTGGCTTCGGTATTCCACCCTTGAATCAGGCGGATACCGCCTCCTTCTTCCCAAGGCTTTTCAGGTAAACATCTTCTAGGCTTTCACGATGCGGCTGAAGGCTCCGAAGTCCACCCGCATCCTCCCCCGCAAGCCGAACCAAAACCGTCAAAATATCCTCGCTGTCCGGATATATTTCCCATTGGTTTGGGGGAACCGAACCCGGATTGTCACGCCGAATCATTGTGACATTCAACTCTTTGAGTTTTTGAAGGAACACCTGGGGCTCCCTGGCAAAACCAAACACCCAGGCAGGACGGGCTCCGGTCAACTCGCCTATCCCACCCTCGCGAACCAGTTTTCCCCGGTTGAGGATGGCGACATGATCGGATACAAGCTCCACCTCTCCAAGGAGGTGGCTGTTGAGAAAGAGGGTTTTTCCCATCCGCTTCAAATCAAGCATCAGGTCCCGAATTTCCCGCCGTCCCACCGGATCGACACCATCAGTCGGTTCGTCCAAAAAAACCAGATCCGGATCATGAAGGAGCGCCTGGGCCAAGCCGATTCGCTGTTTCATTCCCTTGGAATAGCCTCGAATTCGTACCTTTTCCCTTCCCGCCAAACCAACCCGGTCGATCCAATAGGCGATGCGCTTTTTGCGTTCCGCCCGATGAATCCCCTGGAGCCCACCATAAAAATCCAGCAAGCTCGGACCGGTGTGATACTCCGGGAATTTGTGATCCTCCGGGAGGTAACCAATCTTGCGCCTTGCTGCCACACTACCAGCGGGATGCCCCAATACGCTGGCTGTCCCTTCGGTCGGCTTGAGAATCCCGAGAAGAACCTTGATCATGGTGGTTTTGCCCGCACCGTTTTGTCCCAATAGGGAAAAGACGGTTCCCGGCTCGACTTTAAGGCTAACACCACCCAATGCTTCAAATTTGCGGAAACGCTTGATGAGCCCGGAAACTTCCAAAACCGGTTCCGCCATGTTCATTCCCTTACCTAAAGATCCCGGGAACCACTGTTTTAATAACTTGCATCCCACATGGTACCCGGGCAAATTCCCAAAGTAGAATCCGTTCAGTTATAGCCAGTCGGAATATTTGGGTTTGTCCTATGATTTCCTGAAAGGTTTCCCAAAGCGGGTTTCAAGTTACAAGTACCGTTTGCTTCACTTCAGGGAGAAATCGATGCCCCCTTCCGCTCCGTTTCATCCAGAAGTCCCACCCATGCTCGAGCAATCGGCCAGCTTTTGCATGGCCCGAAGCCAACTCGAATCCGTTGTCGAAGTCCTGAACTTGGATGTGGGAACCCTGAAAAGGCTTGCCTATCCCAAACGCTCCATGATGGTGTCCGTCCCTGTCCGAATGGATGATGGAAGGATTGAGGTATTTTTTGGATACCGGGTCCAGCACAGCCTTACTAGCGGCCCATCCAAAGGAGGACTCCGTTATCACCCTAGCGTCGACCTCGGCGAGGTAACCGCACTTGCCATGTGGATGAGCTGGAAGTGCGGGATCATGAACCTCCCCTTCAGCGGCGGCAAAGGCGGCATCGCGGTGGATCCCGCCAAACTAAGCAGAAACGAACTTGAGCGACTTACCCGCAGGTTCACCGAGGAAGTCCTCAACATCATCGGGCCAAGGCAGGATGTCATGGCCCCCGACATGGGCACCGACGAACAGACCATGGCCTGGATCATGGACACCTATTCGATGAAGATCGGCTATTGCTGCCCGGAAGTGGTGACCGGCAAACCGGTAGAGATTGGTGGCTGCCTCGGTCGGCGCGAAGCCACCGGACGGGGCGTGACCTATTGCATCCTTGAAGCACTCAAGGACCTTGGAATTGCACCAGGACAAACCACCGCCGTCGTTCAGGGTTTTGGCAATGTAGGTTCCATCACCTGCCATGAGCTCAGTCTTCGCGGTATCAGGATTGTTGCAATTGGGGACCGCTATGGCGCATTGAGAAACCCCAAAGGAATTGATATTCCTGCCTTGACGGCTTGGGTTGCCGCGGGAAAGCTCCTTCACGAATTTCCGGAAGGGGATTCGATGGCCCCGGAAAAATTGTTGGAGGAACCCTGCACGGTACTTGTTCCCGCAGCCCTCGATCGTGTAATCACGAGGGAAAATGCTTCGAAACTCAACTGCACCCTGGTTGCCGAGGGTGCCAACGGCCCAACCACTCCCGATGCCGACCATATTTTGAAAGATCGAGGAATCCTCGTGATTCCGGATGTGCTTTGCAACGCGGGGGGGGTCACGGTCTCCTACTTTGAGTGGGTTCAGGATATCCAGCAACTCATGTGGAGTGAAGAACAGGTTAACGGCAAGCTTCAGGACCTAATGCTCAACGCATACCGCCGCGTCAGGACCCTTGCCACAACAAAAAACCTCACGATGCGTACTGCCGCTTTGGCACTGGGGGTCCAAAAAGTGGTTGCGGAAATGAACCGCCGCGGCCTGTTCCCATAACCGACATCCATACATAGCAATGTGAATCACAATGTTTTGGGTGGAGCGATTCCACCGAACAACCTAAAGTACGAATATTGATCCAATTCACCGTAAATCCAGCAGGACTCATGAGCAGCACCCCGAACCAGATCGCTGCCCACAACCCCGAGCTCATTGCAGGGGTTGAAAGGGTTTCGGCCAATCTGAACTCCGTTTTTCTGGGAAAAAGCGAGGTGGTTGATCTCGCTTTGATTGGTCTACTTGCAGAGGGGCACCTCCTCCTCGAAGATGTCCCGGGAACGGGAAAATCGCTTCTGGGAAAAGCAATCGCAAAATCGATTGATGCAACTTTTCACCGCATTCAGTTCACTCCGGATCTGCTTCCAAGCGATCTCATCGGAACCTCGGTTTTCGATCAGAAAAAAGCGGAATTCATTTTTCAGGAAGGGCCTATTTTCGGAAATGTGATTCTGGCCGATGAAGTCAATCGCGCCACGCCCCGAACCCAATCCGCCCTACTTGAAGCCATGGGGGACAAACGGGTAACCGTTGATGGGGTCACCCGTCAATTGGGCCCTCCTTTTTTTGTCATCGCCACCCAAAACCCTTTCGAATTTGAGGGGACCTACCCTCTTCCGGAAAGCCAATTGGACCGTTTCCTGATTCGCACCGCCATCGGGTATGCTGACGCCCAGGCGGAAAAACGAATCCTGCGCGAACATCGCCAAGGCGAACCCGTGGAAGACCTGAAATCGGTTCTTTCGGTTACCAACCTGATACAAATCCAGGAGGCCGTTCGCCAAGTCGTGGTGGAAACAAGCCTTGAGGATTACCTCATTGAAATTGTTCGCGCTACCAGGCGGCATCCCGGTTTGCGCCTTGGTGCCAGTATGCGCAGCTCACTCGGTCTCTACCGGGCGGCCCAGGCCAAAGCTTTTCTTGAAAAGCGTGCTTTTGTTTTGCCTGATGATATCAAGCAGCTTGCCTCACCCGTCTTATCCCATCGTATTCACCCCAGGCGGGGCCAGGGTTCCGAAGCCATACGCGCTGCGGAAGAAGTTGTTTCCGACATCCTCGAAAAAACCCCATGCCCCAATTGAAACAGCCAACAGAGGGACGCGTAATCACCATTTCCCGCGAGGGCTATGTATGGCTTTTCGCGTCTTTTTTGTTGCTGATTGTCGGTGTATCCAAAAACATCAATCTGCTTAGCCTCCTTGGCTGCATGATGGCCTGCTTATTGGGGCTCAATCTGCTCTTGCCCCTCTGGCGTGCAGCTTTTGGTCCCTCCACATTGAGAGTGTGTGGGACACCCGTCGTGGGAATCCGGCATCCTATTGAAATCCTCATCCATCCATTAAAGCCGATTCCCTACACATTTCAGGTAATCCTGGATGAGCCAAATGGCCAAACCTCCATCAGGTGGAACATCACCGGACTCTCCTCGGGTCCGGGTTTTATTGATGGACATTGGTATCCGGCAACAAGGGGATGGAACTCATTGGGACCACTCGAGGTACATTCACGATACCCATTTGGTTTGGTTTCCACCTCAATTCGACTTGCTGGAACAGAATCCTTTCTGGTTCACCCCGCCACATCCGCCATCCATTGGGATCCCCTTCTCAAAGCGATCCCCTGGAGGCCCAGGGATAGGCGAAATCACCTTTCTGGTTCACGCCTCGCAAGGCATCGCCCCTTCGCCCAGGAAGAATTTCATGCCATGCGCGGCTTTCGTCCGGGAGACAGTCCCCGACTGATCCACTGGCGGACCAGCGCGCGCCGGGGTATGCTCATTATTCGGGAGTTTGAAGATCCACCAAACAGGGAACTTGTCCTGGAATTTGATCCAATAGAATCCCCCGAAGGAATTCGGGAATCGGCGATCTCTTTTGTAGCTAGCTTCCTGCATGGTTGGTTCCAGCAGGGACACGGGAAACTTTCGGTCCGTTTTTGTGGTCAATCCCCACTTTACTTGTCGGCTATACCGGACGCGGGAACATTGAATCGCGCTCTGGATTGGCTTGCGGAATGGAATCCTGGGGATTCGGTTTGGCCTGCGACGAACTGGACCGGATCTGATAGCCCCGCTTCCATGCGGGTGGGCACAATTCTGGATACGATTGCATCCCCCGCCGACCCGGCATACACCCTTGCCGTGGATCTGACCAAACCTGATTCCCTGGAATTTTGGAACCCGGATGGATTGGGAGCACGGTCATGACCCCCTCCCTGAGTCACGATTCCGCGCGGTTTTTTCACATTTCAACTGTGCTTTTATCCGTTGTATTGTTGGCATGGGCGGAGGCTCCTTTTCCCGGCGGCCCCCTTGGAATGGTACTTCTTGGTGGATCGATCCTCCTTCTGATCAAAATGGCGCTTTTCCCGCCACAAAAACCTTTTTCCGATGCGTTGGGATATTCCCTTGGAGCCTTAATCGCTCTTTTGGGATTCTGCTGGATAATCATGCGTCTCAACTATTACGCAAGAATGATTGCCCCGGCATGGCTTGTTCCGGCGGACGACCTGGCAATTATTCCGGTACAGCTCGCCATTATTCCCTGTGTGGGGCCATTGTTGCCCCCACTTTTGATCATCAAACTCCGTGTGCGCCAACTCCCTCGTGATTTCTGGGTGGAACAAGCCATGGCGCTTGTGATGGTTGCGCTCTCCTGTGTGTTGTGTTCGGATATTGCGTTTGGCATGTTGCTCATGGCCTATTTCACCGTGGGAATGACAGCCTTGGCTCTT
Organism: Singulisphaera sp. GP187; assembly: GCA_945868575.1. GTDB lineage: Bacteria > Planctomycetota > Planctomycetia > Gemmatales > Gemmataceae > SYLG01. Next base: position 15,092 of record CAMBMH010000079.1, read on the forward strand.
CGGGAACAGAATTTCTCCCGCATTCAATGCGGATTTGAAGCAGGCCTGGAAGCAACATCCCACGGCTCTCCCTCCTTTTCCGGGCACCCGGCAAATTTCATAAACACCAAAAACGCTCCACCACAATCAGGACAATCGTGGGCGCCACGAATCGGCCGCTGGTTCATCTGGTCCTTTTGCGCGAGCGTCGCGACATTTTTTGTCCTGCCCCGATTTGATATTCCATCATGGGACCCTCTCGACCGATTTAGCAATGGGCGCAGAGCAACAACCGGATTTACCAGTGAGGTCAATATAAACGATGGTGGGGAACTTTCCCTTTCCGACGCACTGGCTTTTACGGTAGAGGCCAAAGGGGCAAACGGTCCCGCCCCCATGGCAACAGGTCAACTTTTCCGTGGAAGCTTTCTGGACAATTATGAAAAAGGTGTCTGGAGCCGGAAGATTTTTCGTCGAGGTAACCCGATTCCCCTGCAAACCAGAAGCCCCAGCATTCCGCCAGGGCAAACCCTTCTAACTTTTCATGTCAATCCAAGCAAAGTAGGCGGAGTGTTTTTGGCCGAACCGATGGAAATCCAAATGGGGGGCAACACTGTCGCCGTTCCCGTATTTGTCCAAAAAGAAGATCGCAATATTCCAACTTTTATGCTGGACGGCCTCACCGTTGTTCCTCATCCCTCCGTTGCGAAAGTGAAAACCGATATCACCTATCAACAATTCCTCATTCCCAAAGTCAATCCCGATAAGCACTCCGCTTTCGGAGACCCCGCCTCACAACAACTTTCCCAACTATTAAAACCAAGAATGCCTGAAATGGCCTATCAGGCGCTCGAGGCCCTCCGGGAAAACCAGGAAGACCCGATAAAAGGAGTTCCCGGGGTAGGCCCATTGCCCAATTTGGATGATCTTCCCACAAACGCCATTTGGAACACACCAAGACAAAAACACGAAGCCATTGCACGGGCCCTTTGCCACCACCTTGCGTATTCAACCAAATTCAAATACTCGCTTTCCTTTAAACGATATGATTCGTCCCTGGACCCTGCTGTGGATTTTGTGACCAATATCCGGGAAGGCCATTGCGAACTCTATGCATCGTCCCTTGCACTAATGCTCAGATCCCTGGGTATCCCGTCACGAATGGTCGTCGGATACAAGGGAGCCGAATTCGAGGACGAAGGAAACTACATCGTTCGCCAAAGAAATGCTCACGCCTGGGTGGAAGCACTGGTGCCTAGATTGGACCCGAATGGAAAAATGTTGGTTGATGCCAATTTGAACCCAATAGAGGATTGGTTGATTCTTGACCCCACCCCGGAAAGCATGGTGATCGCCCCGGTCCAGGACACCTCAAGCTTGCTCGGTAGGCTTTTCCAGGAAAGCCAGGACACAACCGAAAAATTGTGGCGAACACTTTTTATTGATTACAACCCCGAAGCCGCCCTTGAACAATTTATGATCATCTGGAATCGGGGACCGCTCAGACGGGCCCTGATTTTGATGCTTGGTGCATGGGCGATTGTTTTGGTGGGAGCCACTGGCATTTCCATTTGGCGTTGGTACAAAGTTAAAATCCTTTTGGCTTACCAACGCTCTCGTGATTATCCATGGTCACAATTGGTCCGGCTTGTGGAATCCAGAGGCATGCACCCGAATCCGGGTCAAACTCCTTATGAATTTGCCATGGACATTTCCCGAAAACTAAAAACAGATCCGACATTGAGGGATTGGTCCGACTTGCCTTTGGTCCTTGTCGAATCGTACCAGAATTCGCGATACGGAAACACTCCACGGGAATCAAACGAAACAATCGTAAAACAAAAATTGGGATCGCTAAAAGCCAAAATGTCCCAAGTAAAATGGTGAAATCATGGATTTGAAAACCTGGGAAACAATTTTAACACAATCGTTCGATGACAAACGAATTTCCGACACCGAAAAACAAGCGATATCCGAATGGGTCGATCCCTATAGATTGGACGATCAAGCCCTGGGCGTTTTACGAGCGGCCCTTTTCCGACTTGCGCGCGAAAAATGTAACAACCCCGAGCAAGCCCAAATCGTCGATTGGCTAAATCATACCTCCCGTTTATTGCTCCCCAAACCAAGAAAAGGAGGGGACTCGTCCTTGGTGCTTTTTGCTCCGGAAGATAGCATTGCGGAGCGCATTGCCGGCCTATTCCAGGATGCCAAAATCTCAGCCAAAATCTGCGTTTTTACAATTACCGACGATAGGATCACCGACGCGATTTTTGCAGCCCACAAACGGGGAATTCAGATCCGCATCCTGACCGATAACCTCAAATCACTCGATTTGGGATCGGATGTGGATCGATTGGAAAAGGAGGGAATTCCCGTCGTGAGAGACCACACCGAGGCCCATATGCACCATAAGTTTGCCATTTTTGATGGCACCACTCTGGCCAATGGCAGTTACAACTGGACAAGGAGCGCTGGAACCCTCAATCAGGAAAACCTGGTGCTAACCCATGAAGCACCACTGATTTCGGAATTCGACAAATATTTCGAAAGAATGTGGCAAAAACTACAATCCTGACTTCAGGGTAATGCCTAGATGTCGCCCTGTTTTTTTGACAACTGATTCCCAGAATAACTTTAAGTGGGCTGCCCTACTGGAATTGCGTCATAGCGTTCCGGATGCCCTGCCAAGGTTCCCGTTCATACACCTCCCCAGGAGACCTCTTCCATGCGATTTTTGCTTTCACTCGCGGCGATGTGCTTCGCATCGACATATTCCTTATGTGCAGACCCCATCGCAGATTCCAACAGAATCAACGGCGTGGCAATTGGTTGTCAGGCGTATTCCTTCCGACTTTTCACACTGACCGAGGCGATCGAAAAAACAGCAGCTTCGGGTTCCAAGGTGATTGAACTTTACCCCGGGCAGAAAATCTCCAAGGACAACCCCAAGGGATTCAGCCACGCTTCCTCGGACGAAGAACGCAAATATGTAAAAGAAAAGCTGAAAGATGCGGGGCTGATCGCGGTTGCTTATGGTGTTGTGGGCTTATCCAAAAACGAGGAAGAAAACCGCAAGGTTTTCGAATTCGCGAAGGACATGGGTATCCGGGTAATCAATTCCGAACCCTCCGCCGATTCGTTTGA
>CAMBMH010000080.1 GCA_945868575.1 Singulisphaera sp. GP187
GCTCGACTGCATTCGGTAGGCCATCTCATAGGCTTTGATGCGGGTTGCGATTTCCAAATCGCCTGTTTTCGCCAAATGATGACGATTGAGATCCAATAATGCGGAAACAGTGTCTCCCTGGAGATCACGGTTGATCCCTTTCGGACTGGTAAGATTGACAATCGGATCCCCTTGGGACCGGAAAGGCACCCCCTGGTGTGAACTTGGCAAAAATCCTGATCCCCAGTTTTGCACGCCGCCCCGTGGTCCACGGGAGCCCGATTGAAGCACCACAAACGCTGGGAGATCTGCTGATTCGCTCCCGATTCCATAGCTAAGCCAACTCCCCAGGCTGGGCCTGCCCGCCTGGGGCGATCCCGTGTTGACAAAGATCTTTGCGGGCGCGTGATTGAACACATCTGTTGCCACAGTCCGGACGAAAGCAATGTCCTGGGTGATGGCCTTGAAATGGGGGACCAGTTCCGAAACAAAAAGATCCCCATCTCCCACCCGCTCGAATTTTCGCTTGGTGCCAAGGAGTTTTGGCCGTTCCTTCGAAAAGGTATCCATAAACGCAAAGCGTCGTCCCTTGACAAACGACTCAGGAATGGGTTTGTTGTGGAATTTTTGAAGCTCCGGTTTGGATTCAAACATCTCAAATTGGCTGGGCCCGCCCGCCATGAAAAGCTGGATGACGGATTTGGCCTTGGGTTTGTGATGGAATCCCAATTTCGATTTTGGTGCTTCGGGCGCTGGGGCCGCTTCCAAATCCCGGGCCAGCAATCCCGAAAGCGCCATTCCTCCCAAGCCAACTCCACAATTATGAAAGAAATGACGACGAGTAAGCCGGACAAGCTCGTCATCAGGCATAATTTGGTCATGAGTCATCGGATTACTCCCTTGTGATGGTTTCATCGAGATTAAGGATAAGACGGCCAACCAGCACAAGTGAGGCCCTTGAGTGGACAGGAAGTTTTCCGGCCAGGGAAAGTTCCTTTCCCGGAGGTCCTCCCTGGGTCACTATCAGCCGTGCCTGGTCGGGTGTTTTGGCCAATCGGTATTTTTGCTGGGCAAGATATTCTTCCAGGAGTTTCAATTCCACCGAATCCGGCTCCCTTGAGGTGCAAAGCTCGAACATACGGATCAGTATCGACCGGTCCTGGCCTGCCGGAATTTCCCTAATCACGCGCAGGACCATTCCATGGGAGCATTCCAGGAAGGATTGATCGTTGAGAAGGGTGAGAGCCTGAAGGGGTGTGTTGCTTTTGTTACGGCGAGTGCATGAGGTGCCCGCGTCGGGAGCATCAAAGACGCTCAAGGCCGGATGGGGGGCCGCTCGCCAAAACCAGGTATAAAGCCCGCGTCTATAGCGATCGGGGCCCTCGCTTGCAACCCAGGGGCGTTTGACCTGGGTGAATTGATCGATGCCGGGAGGTTGTGGGGGAAAAACGCTTGGTCCCCCCACTTTTTTCGAAAGCAGACCACTGGCCAACAGGGCAACATCCCGGATCCCCTCCGCCTCAAGGCGAATCCGTTTTTGGCGGGCCAAAAGACGATTGCGGGGATCTTTGACATCGAGTTCAGTTCGGGTATGGGATGATTGCCTATAAGTTTTGGAAGTGACAATCAGCCGGTGAAGTTTCTTCATCGACCAACCCTTTTCGACAAACTCCGATGCCAACCAATCGAGAAGTTCAGGGTGGGAAGGAGCCGATCCCTGTACTCCAAAATCGTTCTCTGTTTCGACGATACCCAGGCCGAAAAATTGTCCCCAATGACGATTAACTGTTACACGGGCTGTCAGCGGATTTTCTTTGGAAACCAGCCACCTGGCGAATTCGAGTCGGGTGGGGGCCTTTTTCGTTTTGGGCATGGAACCTATAGCTGCGGGGGTTCCCGCATCAACAACCATTCCCGGCCTGGTGAAATCGCCTCCCAATAGAATTCGGGTTTCCCTCGGCGTGGTCCGTTCCGCGAGCACAAGACTTGTGATGGCGGGCTTTTCCGGTTTCGACTTTTTATCCTTTCCCGGAACTGCGGGAACCAGAGTCAAACCTGGTTCATCCTGATTGTTGAGGAACGCGAAAATACGATAAAACTCACGCTGGGTTATCGGATCGTATTTGTGGTTGTGGCACTGACAACACTGAAGGGTTGTGCCCAACCAGACTGAACCCGTGGTGGCAACTCGATCAAATACTGACTCAATCCGAAATTGTTCCTTGTCAATTCCGCCTTCCTCATTGATCTGTGTGTTTCGATGGAATCCGGTTGCGGTCCTTTGCCCGATTGTGGAATTGGGAAGAAGGTCTCCCGCGATCTGTTCAATGGTGAACTGGTCGAAAGGCAAATCGTTGTTCAACGACTTGATCACCCAATCCCGCCAAGGCCACATCGACCTCGGGGCATCTATGGAGTACCCATTGGAATCGGCATAGCGGGCCTGATCCAGCCAGTGTCGGGCCCACCTTTCCCCGTATTGTTCCGAAGCGATCAACCGGTCTACCCAGGCCTCATAAACTTCTTCGGGATTTTGCCCGACCTGTTTTCCCAGAAATTGGGCCATGTCATCGGGATCGGGGGGAAGGCCGGTAAGGTCCAGACTTACCCGACGGAACAGGGTTTTTGTTGAAGCCTCGCTGGAGGGATGAAGTCCTTCCTTTTGAAGTTTTTGGGCCACGAAGGCATCAATAGGATTTGGTCCCCACTGGAGGTTTGCGATATTTGTGGAGGTTATTGGAGGAACTGCTGGGCGCTGGACCTTTTGGTAAGACCAATGTCTGGAGCGGACTGGGCTGGGGACGGCGGAATCTCCCTTTGGAAAAGGTGCCCCTGCAGCAATCCATGAGCGAAACAGCTCGATATCTGCCTGTGGAAGTGGATCACCTTTGGGGGGCATGCGGCTTGCCCCATTTCTTGCCAGGAGGGAATCGAGGAGGCGACTCTCGTCCGGTTTTCCCGGAATCAGCAAAGCGCCGGAATCGCCACCTTCCTGAATTCCCGAAAGGGTGTCGAGCCTCAGATTGGCACGCTGCTTTGTTGGTCCGTGACATTCCGCGCACGATTTCCGGAAAATGTCCATGACCCGGTCGTGGGGACCTTCCGCCTGCAACCCTGTTGGGTTGGCAAAGCTTTGGCCCAAAATCCAAAACACGAACAATCCAGTGCGAAGAAAAGGACTCATAACGGAAATTTACCGTAAAAATAGGGCAAAGCCAAGAATCAGGCGCATTGAGAACAGGAGGAAATTCAAAATACAATCGGCCCAATCAGCGGCAATGGACTATTTGGCCTGCATTTGATCCGGGTTGGCTTTGGCCCACTTTTCCCATTTGTCGAAGGCGTCTTTGCGAAGTTGGGTGGTGGTAAAACCCATTCCATAAGGGGTAAAGTTCCCCGGGCGGCCATTGGTTGCAAAACTGAAACCATAATCCTTATGATTTTGCCCGGTCAGATGCACGAGCATCGCAAGAGCACAGTCATTGACCTGGGTGGTACCGCGTTCCTTGTTGAATTGGAAATTGGTAACGATTGCATCATCGGTCAAATAATTCTGAAGGACGGGAATATGGGTCTTGTTCCCCATGGTTCCTACAGAAATAATCGCAACGCTTTTCTGATGTGCGTTTACGCCTATCAACCCCTTGGGATCCTTTGGGGCAAGCACGCGAACCGCCAAATCCACCGACTCTTTGAGTTTCAAATTGCTGGCGATGTAGAGATTTTGCACCAAAATCGCCGGATCGGTGGGGAAGGAAAGCCAAAGCGAAACCAACTTGCGCAAGGGTGAACCATCGGCCGCACCTGTTACAGCACTTCGGACGGAATTGTTGTAAAGGAGGTTGTTGATGACATGAAGCGAAGCGGGGGGAATGCGCACCTTGGGATTGGTTGCGCAAAAAAGGATCGCAGCAAGTTCACCCTCGGCAACCTGTGCTACGCCGGAATTTGCCGGTGCCTGAAAATTGCGCTGAACAAGCACGCATTTTGCCTGGATCAGGTCGAATCCCAATTCGGGCTTGCGTTCCACATCACGAAGCAAAGGGAGATCCGCTTTGCAAATCTCGACAAATAGTTTTCTTTCGGCTGCACCTGCCCCCATTAATTCTTTGAAACGGGTCCAACCGGGAACATTCAGCTCTTCCGGATTGAAGTTGGGACTGGAAAGCTTTTGAATAAGCGTTTCCATCTCCTTGCTTTCCACCATGGGAAGGATCAACCTACAGCGACGGACCACTTCGGGATCTTCGCTTTTCAGTCCACCAAGGATTGCGTCTCGAGCCCCCACGCCAAGTCTTTCCAAGGTTTCGGTCGCTTGTTCGCGTTCCCGAAAAACCTCAGACCCCAATAGGCGAATAAGTTCGCCGGGTGGAGTCGTTTGTGGATCCATTGCATGGATGCCAGAAAAAGAAAACCCGCCCAAAGCCAAAAAGGCAGTTGTCGCCCGGCTAAGGCGGAAGCGACTTTGAAGGAACAGATGTGTGGCGTGAAAGAAACGCATATCTTAATTTTACCCAAAGGGTGGTCGATCCGCCAAGGAAATCGCCTGTAAACCACTTTTAACTTGGTCAGGATAGGGCCCTCAGGAAAGCAGCGGTACATATGAGATCTGCGGACCCCGAAGCCAGTTTTCAGCGCCGAAAAGCCTTTTGCGCAGCATGGGGCGCCTACGGGAACGCCGAGGCAAATCCGTTTCCACTCTTTTTGGCAGATTCGGTTCACCTTTCGTATTTGACCGGATTTTGGGTGGATCCCTTCAGTTTGGGGGCGGGTTTTGGTGCCCTGCTCCAGCTGAATGCGGATGGAACCGGAATCCTGACCCACCATGACCGCTTGCCAGACGAGGTGGAAACTATCGCGCCTGAGGGGTGTGGACTCAAAAGAGTCGTTCGTCCCTGGTACGATGGTGTGCATGCCCCAAGGGGCGCCCGCGCGTTGGCCATGCTTCCTGAGGGATTTGCATCCAGAATCCATGACCTTCCCGATCATCCCGCCGCAAAGCAGCTTTTTGAAACCATTGGCAATCTTCGTAGAAGCAAATACCCTGACGAGCTTGCCCTGATTCGGACTGCGATTTGCGCGCAGGAAGCCGGCCATACATGGGCCCGCGCAAACATCCGGCCGGGTATGAGCGAATTGGAACTCTACGCGGGTGTCGCACGGGAAGCGACTCTGACCGCGGGCCGTGCCGTGATCACTTATGGCGATTTCGCCGTTAGCCCTGGTCCTGAACGCAAAGGCGGGCCACCGACTGGGCGCATACTAAACGAAGGCGATCTGTTTATTCTTGATTTCTCGGTTGTCATCGCGGGTTACCGTGGTGATTTCACGACCACGCTTGCTGTTGGTGCCCCTTCGAGAAAAGCAAGGGAAATGATGGATCTTTGTCTTGGGGCACTTGGCGCAGGCGAACGCGAACTGATCGAGGGGAATTCCGCCCGGGCTGTCCATGCCGCGGTAAACGCGGTCTTCCAAAAGGCTGGATTGGATCAGTATTTTGGCCATCATGCTGGACACGGCCTTGGACTGACCCACCCGGAAGCCCCATTTTTTGTTTCAGATTCCCAAGATACCCTTGTGGAAAACGATGTCGTCACCCTGGAACCGGGTCTCTACATTCCCGGACAAGGCGGCATGCGTATCGAAAGAAATTATCGGATCACCGCATCCGGTCATGAACGACTTAGTCATCACCGGATCGCTTTTGACTGAAATTCAGGTGGGTCCGAACGATAAAAGGGAACAGCCATTCGGCGAATCCGTCAGTCAGCCAATTTGAGCGTTTCCCAAAGGGTTGGATCATCCAGCGGTACATCCTCGACACCCGGGAGTAGTGTCTGTTCCCCCAGTTCACGATCGAGTAGCCGGTAAAAAAAACCGAGCTCCCGATTGGACTGGGGGTCGTATCCATGCAAGGCATCAGCAGACAGAAAACCTTCGATCTCATAACCCCCACGAAAGCGCCTTGACCGAAATGCCACGCTTCCCGCAGGGGCCGGAGGAGCATTGTCCATGGCCCGTCTAAATTGTCCCTGGAAAAAGAATGCCTCGGTGCCATCATGGCCTCCCCCCGCCGCGAGGAAATGAAACATGTGGCAAAAGGCTGTCGCGCGGTGGCTGGACCGGCTGGAGTGTGTGTCAATCAAAAGGGTAAGGCCATCACTTTGAAGTGGCTTGTCCAGAGCACCTTCCGGATCCTTTGTTTTGCCGGAAACCTCAAGATGAAAAAACAGACCCTCGGGCTTCCACCCTGTTTTTAGTAGCCCAAAGTTTTTCCCACCTACTGAACTAACAGGATTAAGGGAGGCAAGGTTGTCGATTGCGCCCTTTTCCCCCAAATTCGGAAATTTGCCTTCCAGGGATCCTTGAACAGAGGGACAAAAATGTTCCACTTTCAGGAGCAGTCGCGGCGGGATCAGTTGCATTTTGGTTCAGATCCCCGGGGAGGGGATATTTCCTTATTTGGAGTTTCGCAATTGCGACAGGAAAAACTCGCAAAGGGTCCTGGAAGAGAAGTCCCACCCGGAATCACTGGCCCCGGAATGTACCTGAATCGATTCCCGGAAAAGGGAATTGGCGATGCCGTTATCCCCGGCTTCCACAGCCATCAGGCCCCCAAGGGCAAGACCATCCGATTCACCACGCAAATCTTCGGCCAACCCTTCCAATTTGCGGTAGGCAAGCTGGCTCGAAAACGCCAGACTCAGCCCGCCGCCCAGTCCCCAGTTCGGGTCAAGCCCGTTGAGGATTGCTTGACCCAGGACCAATCCGGCCAAAATCCTTGGCGGTTGTTTGGATTCATCTGTATCGAACGGAAAAGCCAGGAATTGTGCTTCTTTTCGGGCGGAACCGTATTGTCCCAGTGCAGCCAGTGCCTGAAGTCTTGTCCAATGGTGCTGCCTTGCCTCGACAGTGTTGAGAAGTTCGGGAACTGTCCATTGGGCAACCCTGTCCGCGGCGCCGGTAAACAGAAGCAACTGAATCTCCACCTGAAGTCCAGGAACGCCAAAAGCCGCGACATCGCTTGAAAGGAGCGTTTCGAGGGCATCCTTGGCCAATCCCAAAACCATGGCGTTGCGGACCCGATCATATACCCTGGCCCCTTCCGAATCCTTTTGCCACTGGTCCCGTCTTTTGTTTACCTCTTCTTCAAGGGAATTAAGCTGGCGGGAGTTCGCATCCACTTGCCTCAAATATTCCGAAGGTTCCACGCCAGGTGGAACTCCACGAAGCGCAATAATTTGCTCATGTTGGCGCATTTCAGCCAAAGCAAGGTCCAAATAACCAAACTCTCGGTACTGCATCCCGAGTCTCAGATGGGCTTCGGCATGATTGGGATTGAGCCTTGTGGCTTCGCTAAAGGCGCGGGCGGCTTGGATCCGTCGGAGTTGGGCCAATCCGGGAAGGCGAGTCGTCCAGGATATTTCCCGGGTTTGTGCCCCAAGGTTCAAATAAGCCTCACCCAATAGAAATCGGGTTTGGTCATCGTCCGGATGTTCAGCAGATTCAAGGCGCAGAGCCTGGATTGCCAGGTAGGTTGGCGCGGGTGAGGGTTTGGCCATCGCATAGGCAAATCTCTCTTGTAGCGAAAGGACAAACATCTCCACCTTTTTCAGGGGGGCATTGGCGGGAGTTTCGGGTCCACGAATTGGACCGGGCATTTGAAGCCTCAAGGTCGCGTCAAACGGCGCCGATCCACCCACCCAGGATGCGCCGGCCAAAATCGTAGCGCATGTCTGGGCGCTAACCCAATCTTTGAGGACCAAACCCGGCGCGATTCGTCTCTCCTTTTCGGCCAAAAACATGCAAACCTCGGCCATGTCCCGTTTCGGAGTCCATGAAGGGACCGACAGAACAAAGGGGCGCCACCACTGGTCCTGAATCGCCTCAGGAGCTGGCGGGTCACGAAAATTGTCTTCCGTGGGTTGGCCCTTCGAGATCTGAAACGCCAATGTTTCCGGGCTGAAAGCTGGCAGGTTAACTGAAGTTTTGGGGGCAAAAAGGGAAAAAGATCCTTCAAGTGCCACAAGGTTCCAATCGGGCATTGCAAAGATCATGCGGGATGCCGCATTTAGCCATCGCCCACGATCCACATCCATGGCTAAAATCAGATCGGATCGGGTTTGGGATCCAAATCCGCGCCCCGGGGTTGCACGGTTGTCTTCACCCGAAAGGGCTGCATCGACAACGAAGCGGATTTTGGGGTGCATCCATCCCAGGGCACGCGCCATTCCTTTGGAAGACACCGAAACCGTCGGCTCGGCCTTCAACGCCCCGGATTCCACCCATCCATTAATTACCTCGCCCGCACGCTTCCATGAGGGATTGGGCTCATATCCCCAGGACCTCGGACCAAACGGTGGATTTTGAAGCCAGCCTGGCCATGCAAGCCCAAGGAAAAGGATCAGGAATGCTCCCGTGGAAAAATAGAAAACGGTCGCCGCGCCAGGATTGCCTTGGAACGGCCCCTTTGTCACAGTTCGGCTGAAATTGTTGGCCAAACTAATTGCCAAAAATGGTCCGGCCACTACCGCAAACCAGGGAATGAGTCTTGAGTTCACAAGGGAAAGTACCAAAAGCCCAGCCCAAGGGAGGATACGTGACCACCGCCACCCGGGAAGGTCGAGCAAAAATCCGAGGAAACTCAAAAGAGCCAAAGGAAAAAAAGCAATTCCTGAGGGAGTATAAAGGGCCTGGATAAGGTATTCCTGGGAAAGGGTCGGTCGGTAGAAGGCTTCGAGGGATAAAACACCCGATAAAGCTTCCAGCAATCCCCAAATTCCCAATCCCAAAAGCGATCCAGAAATTAGAGCCCAAATCGAATTGCTTTCACCCCGATCAGCCTTGGGATCCCACAAAAGCCCAACACCCAACAGGAATGCAGCGAATCCACCCACCCAAAAAAGGGAATCCATGCAAGGCCAAATGCAAAACAGCGCCAATAGCGAGAGCGGCTTGGGGAAGGATGCCCCATTGGTTGACCAAAAACGAAATAAAAGCGTGGCAAAAATGACAAGTGATGGAACCATGGGGGAAAGGATGAGTCGATTGCCCATGGCGAGCAAAGCCAAACCAATCGCAAAAACCGAGACCCAGGGAAAGGTGTTTCCGGCCGCACCCAAAAGGCGAGAGGCCATGAAAACCACCATAGCAACCTTTAGGCCCACCATTAACACAGGGCCCAAGTAAGTCGTACCCGCCCATGCAAAGAGGTCAAAAAGGAATTCTGGACCGGGTCGCACTTTTCCGGCAACGATGTCTGCGCCTTGCGCGATATGGATCCAAAGGTCCAGAGTTCTGGCCGGAAAGGAAGCTAGGATCAAGGCGAAAAGAAGAATACTTCCATAAATCAGCGGGTGGCTCCGCCATGCTGAAGGGAGTTTTCCATTACCAAAAGGAAGGGTTGAAGTGGCAGACAAGGCGTGCCCCAAAGTGTGCGCGGGACTCCCAGGCTGGGACGGGCCTGTAAATGGAAGAAAAGCTTAAATATAGGTTAGGATTTCGGTGGAACTTTTCTCAAGGCCGATTGGATTCCCGGAGTTTATTTCCATCCGGGAACCCTTTGCCAATTCAGTTAGGGGTTGATTAGGACTGGGTTTTGAGGATTCCCCGGAGTTTGGACTCCACCTCGCCGAGTGGAAGCCGAATTTGCTGGAGCGAATCCCGGTCCCGCCAGGTGACGGTGCTATCGGTCAGTGTCTGACCATCAATTGTGATACAAACCGGGGTTCCAGCCTCGTCCTGACGGCGATACCTGCGGCCGATGGCGCCACCGTCATCATATTGGACCGCGAAATCTGCCTTGAGCGATCGGTAGAGTTCTTGCGCCTTTTCGGGCATTCCATCACGGTTGACAAGCGGGAAGATCGCCGCCTTGATCGGAGCGAGCCGAGGATGGAACCGCAAAACGGTCCGGCTTTCGCCTCCCTCGACGGTCTCTTCGGCAAACGCCTCGCAAAGAAAGGCGAGTGTTCCACGATCGGCGCCTGCGGAAGGCTCGATCACATGGGGCCAATAGCGCTCACGCACACGGTCATCAAAATATTGCAGGTCTTTGCCCGAACCCTTGTGACGGGGCTTTCCATCGGGGCCCGTTTCCACGATCAGGTTGTCCCCGTCCTTGACGAGCTTCCCTTCCTGGTGGCTACGGAGGTCAAAATCGGCACGATGGGCAATCCCCTCAAGCTCACCAAATTCTCCCTGGGGCAGGAAGGGGAACGCGTACTCGATGTCTGCGGTTCCGCAGGAATAGTGACTAAGTTCCTCTTTGTGGTGCTCGCGCAGGATCAGTCGGGAAGGACTGAGTCCCAGGCTTGTGTACCATTTGTAACGGCGATCACGCCACCATTTGTACCACTCTGAAGACTCCTTGGGGTGGCAGAAGAACTCGATTTCCATCTGTTCAAATTCCCGGCTTCGGAAGGTGAAGTTTCGGGGTGTGATTTCATTTCGGAAACTTTTGCCAACTTGGGCGATCCCAAAGGGTGTTTTTACCCGTGTTGAATCGACCACATTCTTGAAGTTGACAAAAATTCCCTGGGCGGTCTCGGGCCGCAAAAACGCTGCGCCTTCTTCACCGGAAAGGGCTCCGATGAAAGTTTTGAACATCAGGTTGAATTCCCGGGGTTCGGTAAGGGTTCCGAGGGTTGTCGCCTCGGGGGCCAAAACCACGGAGAAGTCCTTTACGGTAACCAGGGTGGTCATTTCCGATTCCCACTTGAGATCGGCAGCCTGTTTGGTCCTCATTCCCAGAAACTTGAGCGCTTTGGTTTGGGTCTCCTCAAGTCCTTCATCGCCTCCCGTTTGGGATGCAATGAAGATATTTTGTCCCTTCGCATCAAGCCAGCGGCCACGAACCTGGTCATAGCGGTAGCGCTTTTTGGACTCTTTGCAGTCGACCATAAAATCGTGGAACAGGTCATAGTGTCCCGAGCACTTCCAGACCTGGGGGTGCATAATAATGGAGCAATCCAGCCCCACCATCTGGAAGGGTGAAGGGGCCCCGCTGAGTTGTGACAACTCATCGTGGGCGCTGACCATGTCCTTCCACCAGGCTTCTTTCACATTGCGCTTGAGCTCGACACCCAATGGTCCATAGTCCCAAAAACCATTAAGTCCGCCATAGATTTCGCTGGAGGGAAACAGGAACCCGCGCCTTTTGCACAAGGCGACAATTTTGTCCATGCTCATGGAGGCTTCAACCCTTTCTGTGTCGGGAGATTCCCGACTTAGATTCCCACCCAAATATTTTGTCCTGCGGCGAGGGTAAACTGGGGAACCCTAACCGAGGTGTCCCATTGTGCCGCAAAACGCACATCGGAGGCAAAGCCAAGTTGGCACAAAGCCTGCCCATGAGGACACCCAAACAGCCTATCTTCCAAAGGAAGAGTAAGGTTGGCCATCCATTCTTCCGCAGCAATGCGTGCTTTTTCCCCGATTTGGAAGCCCAAAGAATCAAGTTCCGAGGCCAGGAATCCCGCAAAGAGTCGATCTTCAGCTGATGCAGTCCCTTCATGGCCCGCACACGCCAGGAAGCAGGGCCCACCTTCAATAACCAGCAGTTTCAAAATTGCCCCGGCATTTAGATAACATCCGGTGAGAACACGCTTTGCGCCAAAACAAGCGGCAAGCGCCCGGGTTCCGTTGGTGGTGGTTAGTACCACGGTTTGGCCAGAAACCAGCTTGGGGATGAACTCCAGCGGGGAGTTTCCCAAATCAAATCCCTTTGGCCGAATTCCACCCCGCTCGCCCGCAAGAACCAGGTCAGGTTGGTCCCTTTTGAGCTTCAAAGCGGTTTCCAATTCTCCGCAGGCCCAAACGCTCAAAGCTCCGGCCGCGAGCGCCGCTTGGATTGTGGTGGTTGCCCTAAGTATGTCGATCACCACGCAGGTATGGCCAGATTTGTCAAAATTGGAAAGCTCGTGGGGTGTATCACTCAATTCCACATATTTCATGGCTCAAACGCCCAGTTCTCATGAAAGAGTCCCGAATCGATCAGATTCCATTTTTTTGTGGTCGAGTCCCGTTTCCACAAACCAAAATCCCCCAATTGGGAGAAAAGAAGCGCATTCGTCCCCTGAAATTCTTTTTCGTGAAAGGTGTGGCCAGAATTGATCACCAAATATTTTGATGGATGGAGTGGGTTGGGCAAAATCATTGCCGGTAGCAGGTCCCCATCAGGTTTGGTGGTCTCTTTCGTCCCATCGGGATTGGGATTTCTTCGCCATTTGAAACTGGCCTGATTCCATTCAAAGGGGAGATAAGGTTTCGCCTGTCCAAGGATTCTTGAGGATGAGGGATCGCCAAAAACTACAAGATGGGCAGATTTCAGCATTTCCTGAGTGATTGCATTCTCCTCCACAAAGGGGAAATCGCCCCTCATATATCTGACCCATTCGGTGCGGAATTCCTCCAAAAGGGATTCCGCCTGTTTCTGGGCGAGCGGGTTTTGGGGTTTTCCCCTCCCCAGGGTCACAATAAATCGGTCCATGAATGCATCGTCGATTGGCCCCTGAAGACCAGGACTTTTCCGGGGTTGTTGGGCGCCATCCTCCAAAAACCAGCCCGACTTTTTGCGCACCAAATCGAGTTTTGCACCTTTGGGCAGGGGAATCCTGGTTTCATCCACCGTTAGGCTTTCACAACCTTTCCAGGCAGCGTAGTCCAGCCGGATATGGGTTACCCCGTTGGTGGTAAGCGTAAGCGTTGGTGGTGTCCGAATGGCAACCACTCGGCCCGGTTTACCGGTTTCCACCAATCCGGAAATGTTAAGCCAGGCATATTTACCATGCCGGGTGGAAAGAGCGGTCAAGTCAATCGTTTCGAGATTCGTTTCCCGCCCCTTTTCCCGAAAGGGTTCAAGAGCAGCATCTACCTTGACCTTCCATTCGGGTGGCATTTTGTGACCAAGCCCCGGTGCAATGATATGCGTAAGACGGTTTTTGGGCATTCCCGGGCCATCGAGGACTTTTTCGATGGTTAAAGCCGCATCCTTTTGGGGATCATCCCCACCTGAATAAGCCACTGCCGGAACCATGGAAAGATTGCGAGCTGCCTCAAACGCATCGTATCGGGCCAAAATTCGCTTTTTCCATTCAGGAAGGTTTTCCGGAATCAATTTTGTGTAGCCAATGGATTTGGTAAATCCGGCGCCAGGCTGAATTGCATAAAAACGATCCGAATGATGAAGGCCGAGATGCCAGGTCCCCGCGCCCCCCATCGAAAACCCGCGCAAAAGTACCCGATCTACATCCAAACGGGGCTTCCGCCCTGCATTCTCACGCCGGAAAAGATCTTCCATTGCTTCGAATACATCGGTTTCGCCTGCAAATCGGTATGCATTATTTCCTCGCCCAAACACCTCGAGGATTACGGATGGTTCCATGTTGGCTTTGGCGGAATCGTGTTGAACCAGGAAAAGTGCCTCGGTCAGGCCATCGCTTCGTCCGTGGAGGACAATTTCCAAAGGCACGGGGCGATCGGCCTGGTCATAGTCCCTGGGAAAACGGACGGAGTAGGGCTGAAGGGAATCGTCGATGCGGCTTTTGTAAGCCCGATTTTCAAATTGGTTTTGGGGCACCCAGGGTTTAAAGCTTTTCATGTCTCCGGTGGATTTGTGTTGGGACAACACTTTCGCCCGGGAGATACCGTTTTCTGCAACCTTTGCCAAACGGGAAGCTCCGCCCTTTACTTCATATTCCTTGAGCTCAAGCCCCACTTTCAATGCGCGGGAATAGACAGCCACATCGTGAAACCTGTCCATATATGCTTGGTCATACGGGCTTTCTTTCAAGCCGCGCTGAAGCTCATTCAATTCTTCATTCAAACGGTTTTGGAGATCGCGAAGGGCTGGTAAGGTGGGACCCTGCGGTTGCGCCTTTCCTGAAGTTTTTTTCGATGATTCGGCAGGCGGCTGGCCATTTTTCGAGATAAGCCCCGGAGTTTCGGACGCATGAGTAGGGGGGAGAAAAAAAGTAACTCCCGACGCAATCACCAATATTAATCCGGAGAGTGACCTAGCGAATGGAATCGCGAAGTAGGTCAATGGCTTCCTTGATTGAGGTGTCCTGGAGCCTTTTGCCCCGATCCTTGAGTTTTTCCTCGAATCGGATCGCGGTATCCTGCATGCGCTCATGGGTTTCCTCCGAACCACCCACCACCAGGAAATACTCGGATTGGGTGATTCGCTTCTGTTCGTCCCGGTTGTCCAACCCAAGAGCCAAGATACCGCTGGCCCCGACTTTGGCATCTTTCCCGGATCGTTTGCCTTCTTTAATGGGTGCGCCTTCCCCGGAATGGGCACTTGGGTCCTTGGGGTTTTTGTCGGAATCGGGCTTTTTGGCGCGCATGAACACCTCCACTAAATGTGCCTACACTGCTATTTTAGGGTAAAAACGGGATCAAAACCGGACTTTTTTGCCAAAAACCACCCCAAGATAGTTGGCTTGGCCCTTTACAGACCTCACAGCTCAGGCGAAAATGATAATAGGATGTAAGGACAACTCTCCTCCCGGGCATAACTCGGGCAGGCTGGGTTTTTGTTTTTGATCGTGTTAGGTTTGCGATCCGAAGGTCCCATCCAATTCACCCCTATTTGATGAAGGAAGGGTTTATGGCCACCGATCGTGTGCCTATGACCCGTACAGGGTTTGAAAAAAAGCGGGCCGAACTGGAGCGGATGGAATCGCACGACATGATTGAAATTACCAAGCGGGTGGCGGAAGCCCGTGCGCTTGGTGATTTAAGCGAAAACGCCGAATACCATGCCGCCCGCGAGGATCAAGGGCTCCTTCAAGCAAAGATCGATTCCATTCGGGATGAATTGGCTCGCGCGGCCATTATCGATCTGAGCACCTTACCCCACGGGACTGTTGTTTTTGGATGTTTGGTCAAGATAAAGGACTTGGCCACAGGGAAATCCTCCGCTTATCAGCTGGTGGGTCCCGGTGATGAGGATTACGAAAAAAACAAAATCCTTACAAGCAGCCCCCGAGGTAAAGGACTTCTCGGGAAGAAAATCGGTGATATCGCCGAAGTTCAACTTCCCAAGGGGCTCTATCGCTACGAGATTCTTGATATCTCTTTTCCTGACTAGCTGATTTTGGCTAACTAACTAAGGGCTCCTGAAACTCTCAGGGGCCTTTTCTTTTCCTTCCGGCTTGTCTCGTCGGATTCCTCTCCCGCCTGTTCCCACGCCCTCCTTCGTGCTCCCTTTTAGTAATTCTTTTGCCAACCTCGTTTTTGAGGACCTCCCCAGATGAAGCTTCCACGCATTGCGGCCATCTTTACCCCTTTGGCATTTATTGGCGTCGCCTGGATGGCGCCCAACGAAGAACGCCCGGGCTTGGCCATGGTCTCCGCAGCAAAGGATTTTGCCTCCACACTGGATGATGGGCAGAAGAAACAGGCCATGTTCGGCTTTGATTCTCCCAAGCGGACCAACTGGCACTTCGTTCCACTTCAGGACGCCGAGCGCAAACCAACCCGTGACGGAATCCGGATGGAACTTTTGAACGATGCACAAAAGGAAAAAGCCCTGAACCTTCTTCGCGCTGGAACTTCCGCCGAGGGAGCCAAGTCCGCCGAAACCATAATGAGCCTCGAGTCCGTCCTTCACGAAATGGAAGGTGGAAAAGGTAATGTCCGAAATCCCAACTGGTATTTTGTTTCGATCTATGGCGAGCCGGGAAATGGCCGTTGGGGATGGCGGTTTGAGGGGCACCACCTCTCGCTCAACTACACTCTCGAAGGGGATCAGGTTGTCAGCGTGACACCATCCGTTTTTGCCTCCAATCCTGTCGAAATCCGTAGCGGCGCCCGCAAGGGACAAAAGACGCTTAACAATGTCCAGGATTTGGCACTCGAGCTGATCGGCTCCTTGAATGCCGAGCAAAACGAAAAAGCCCGCCAAACCAAGCCGCACCCCGAGGTCGAGGCCAAAACCACAGGCGCCACAGCTTCCCCGCTCGTTGGCATCCCTTCCGGTCAATTGAGCGAGACGCAAAAAGCAGTTCTCGACAAACTCGTCCAGACCTATTTGCGCCGGTATCCTGATCCGATCGCGGCCCGCGAGTGGAATCGGATTCAAAAGACCCCGGGCGACCTCTTTTTTAGCTATTACCGCGAGGAAACCAAACCTGGCAAACCCATGACCTACCGTGTCGCGCGCAACGATTTTCAGGTCGAATTTCTGAATGTCCAGGCAGATGCGGAAGGCAACCCGGCCAACCACATCCATAGCGCTTTGCGCACCCTGCCCAAGGATTTCGGACTGACAAAATAGTAGGGTAAAGTTTCATCAAATACAAAAAAAGGCGGGTAAATCCCCGCCTTTTTTCATGGAAATCGCTTTGTTAGCAGAAGCTTGGTGGGAGTCAGGATTTGAGACTGGCCTTTACCAGATAGTGCCATCCAAGTTCTTCTTCCCATTCCGCGAGGTCCTGTTCGGAGACTCCCTGCCAGGCCTTGTCGCGTACATATTCGTGGCGGACATAGTGCTCGATGTCCCAGGTAAAAATATGCGACTTTTTCGCTTCGGTAATTTCAAAACCTGGCAACAGCCGGTCGAGACCACCCCTTGTGTAGGTGTAGGTCACCGGACACCCGGTCTGGGCCTCGGAGTTTTTGGCAACAAGAGGATCCAGGGAGCCGATTTCCCAGGGGCCTTCGGTGTGCATGAGCCAAAGGGTTTTGTAGCTGATTTTGGCATATACCATTAATCGCAATTCGGACCCGGGACCCATAAGGTTCCGGATTTCGGAAACCACCCGTTCGGGATGCGGGGTGTGATGAATCACACCAAACGAGTAGACCAGGTCGTAAGGTCCCTCGGGAACCAACCTGGAAAGCTCCTCGGCGTTTCCATGAAAAAAGCGGATTTTGTCTGAGAGACCAAAGGCACTTGCGCGCTTGCTGGCAAGGTCGAGGGAAATGTCCGAATAGTCGAGGGCGACGACCTCCGCCCCGGCCCTTGCAAAGTTTATCGTATCCGTGCCCAGGCCGCATCCGATTTCAAGAACACGCTTCCCTTTCCACCGGGAAAAATCGGCAAACCCCGGGATATGGGGTTCGACGAAATATTTGCGGGCCTCCACCTCGTCAAAATATTCCCGTGTTCCAACCTCTTTTTTGGAGTGTCGCAGATTGCACGGGCGGCGGTTCCAGTAGTCGCGAACCTGGTCCAATGGTACGGAAGCAAAATCGCTCATCCGGGGCTCCTTCCACGGGGGAAATCCATCGACAGGGATTTTCCCCGGTTTGCCCGTCCGGGTCTAGTCGAGAGTGCGCGATTTTACATCCGCCTCAAGCTGGGCAATCAGAGTGTCTATTGGCATCATGCCAAGATCACCCTTCACGCGATGGCGAACCGCTGCGCCGTTTGCCTGGACTTCCTTGTCTCCAATGACCAGCATCAAGGGCACCTTGTCGAGGGTTGCCTGGCGAATCTTGGCGCCAATCTTGTCCGGATTATATTCGCCTGTTACGCGGAAACCGTGTTCGCGAAGGCGCGATTCCACTGTTTTGGCATAGTCGTTGAACTTGTCGCTGACGGGAAGGATGCGGGCTTGCTCCGGAGCCAGCCAGAACGGGAAAGCTCCCGCAAAGTGCTCGATGAGAATCCCCATAAAGCGCTCAAGCGACCCAAACGGCGCACGGTGGATCATGACAGGGCGGTGTGGTTTGTTGTCGGGTCCAACATATTCCAGATCAAACCGCTTGGGCAGGTTGTAATCGAGTTGGACGGTTCCCAATTGCCATTCGCGCCCGATACAGTCGCGGACAACGAAATCGATCTTGGGACCATAAAACGCCGCCTCACCCTCCTCGGCGGAATAGTTCATGCCCAGCGCCTTGACAATGCGGATGAGTGATTCCTCGGCGTTGTTCCAATCGTCCTCGGAGCCGACATATTTGTCGGATCCCTTGGCGCGCAGACCAATGCGAACCCGATAGTCCCCGAGTCCGAGAGTTTTCAGGACAAAAAGGACCAACTCAATATTCTTTTGCAATTCGCTTTCAACCTGCTCGGGAGTAATGAACAGGTGGGCATCGTC
>CAMBMH010000081.1 GCA_945868575.1 Singulisphaera sp. GP187
TTCATCAAATTCTTTGTCGAGTTGGAAAGTTCTATAAACAGAATCGGCTTCGAGGTAAGGCAAGATTGTCACCATCCAACTGAGCCGATCTTCGGGGACCTTCCCAGGCCCAAAACACCCGGTGGGAAGGAATTCATCCCGGGATTCCGGGGCCCCTTTTGTCGGACCAGGATTGGTATTTCCCATGGAGGCATAAGAGTGAGAAGCCAAAAGGATTTGTTTGAGATTGTTCCGGCATGTCATGCGGTTGGCGCCTTCCCGAATATTTCGCGTCATCGGAAGGAAAAAAAAGATCAGAACCAGGAGGATGGCGATAACAATCAGGACTTCCACGAGGGTCAATCCGCTCCGCGTTGATCGGTTCATGGGGTCGGCTCCCAGGGAAAAAGGGCGGGACAAATGTTAGGGCAATACTTCCGGTTCCTGAAATTCTACTACACACTCCCTCATACTTTCTTTCTGAAAGCAAAGGGAATAAAAAAGGGTTGGATCAGGTCCGGAGGATGCTTACCGACTTTTGGTAGGGATTTGGGTAGGGACTTTAGGGAGGATTTGTTTCAAAATCGCTTCCGCGAGGATCTCCTGGCCCGCATCGTCCAGATGGACCGCATCGGTATAGTGCCCAAGCAGTTCGGGTTGCAGCCCGGTAAGGTCGTGAAACGATTCGGTCTGTTTCATAGCCTCGACGATTTTGGTCGCGGTGGATTCGGCGAATGTGGCAAGCAGCTTTTCCGAATTGGGAATTTCCCCGCCTCCCTGGCTTTTCCAGGGTTGGAAAAAGACAGACACTTGGGCGCCCATCTGCTTGCCGCGTTTTGTAAGCCATTTCATGTTGCCCGTATAGACATCCACAATACCGGTTTTGAGGATTTCGGATTCATCCTTATCGGCCAATACCCGTTCGCGATAGTCCCGGAGGCGGCGTTCCATTCGGGCTTTCCACCAAAGCCTGGCTAGCGCGCTCTGTTGGCAGAACCAGCGGGTAAACGAGGTGTCATAGGCTTCGGCGTAGCGCATTCCGGTTTGAAGCGGATCGCCTGGAGCGACCCCTACCGAGATGGGTGTGTGAATATCGTTGTAGCCATTGAGGACAATCACCATGTCCGGCTCGCGGGGGGCGACCGCCCATTCCATGGTCATCCGTTCCTGGGAGGAGACAAAGGCGCCCATGGCGGCATTGATCACATAAAGGTCTTCGCGCCCAAGGGATTTTCGCAGTTTGCCCTCAAGGAGAGCGTGCCAGGTCTTTTCCTTGGTGGTGGCGCTGGATCCGACAGCAAGCGATCCACCAATAATATAGATCCGCAAAGGGCGCTTGGGAAGATTGTTCAGGCGATCCGCCTCTTTGGCCGAATAGCGGGAGAGGTAGTGATCAAACAAAAAATCGGCCCGACTATTGGCGTCCCATGATCCTTTGGGGCGCTCATGCAGATAGAGCCCGCCTATGTTTTTGTACCCCGAGGCGCGGGGCCCCTCGCGTGTGTGGGCGAGTCTGTCGAGACTCAGGGCGCCATAGTAATCGCCCGAAACGAAAAAGGGTTCAAAGGGGCGTGTTTCCCATTCGACACGATTTCCCAAAAGAAACCGGACAGCCACCTCAAGGTTCACTAGGCAAAATAGGACCGATATCCCGCCCAAAAGGAGCTTGGCTCCCAGTCCGGAGCGTTTGGTGGAATTTTTGGCGGGGGAATGGCCCGGGTTTTGGCTTGGGCCTTTGGGGTCCTCCCCTGGTATTCCCCCCGGGTTTTCCACAGTTTTTCGTTCGTTTGATCCAACTTCGGCCATGACGCGCCTTCTCTTGGGAAACAGATGTCCTTATTTTCCCCGATTACCCATTGTCAGGGCAAGAGAGGCAGGGATTCTTAGGATGTCTCGAGGGCACCTGGTCCCGGCCGCCTTGTTTCATTCCTGTGGAATTCGATGATGAAATCCCATGTAAAGCAGCTCTTGTTTGCGATTTTGGCGGTAATCGCTGGAATCCTGGTGGGGGGAATAGTGGTCGGTGCGGTCGAGGCTCTGGGTCACCGGGTATACCCTGTTCCGGCGGATCTGGACCCAAGTGACCCCAAGGCCCTTGGGGAATACATCGCCCAATTGCCCGCCGGGGCGTTTCTTTTTGTGTTGTTAGCTTTTGCCATTGGGGCGCTTGCGGGGTCGATGGTTGCCAGTCTTATAGGTGGGAGAATTCACGGAATTATCGTGGGCGCGGTCCTTTGTCTGTTTGGTTTTTTGAATTTGGTGATGATCCCCCATCCAGTCTGGTTTGGTCCGGGGGTCCTGATCGCTAACGGTCTGGGTACGATGTTCGGGATTCAAGCGGCTCGAAATCCTGGTGGAAATCGGGAAAGCTGATTACCTGAATTGGAAGGATTTGAGAAATTTTTTTGTTGTATTTGGTTGCAAAGGTTTTCCGACTCTTTTCATTTGTTTTCTTTGCGGGGCCCAAAGGTGGCGCGACCCCGCAAGTTCTATTAGATTCTGATTGGTTTCCTATTCGGCCAACAATTCCGGGAGCACCACCCGGGGGTTTTTCAGGTGGGGGCGATTGACCAGGTTGCGAACCGGTTCGCCCAGCAGCAGTCGGCGGATTTCGTCCGCGCCCTTGGAGCGCATTTCCAGGAAACCCTTGTCCGAATAGTAGGCGACATGGGGCGTGAGCAGCACCTTGGGATGGGTGCGAAGACGCGTGGAGACGGGGGGTTCGGGATCCGTCACATCCAGCGCCGCGCCCGCCAGTTGGCCCTTGTCAAGCGCTTCGACCAGGGCATCGTTATCGACGCAGGGGCCACGGGCGGTGTTGACCAGATACGCCGTCGGTTTCATTTTCGCCAGGGTTTTGGCGTTGAGAATGTGGTGGGTCTTGGCGGTAAGCGGACTATGGATGGAGACAAAGTCCGACTTGGCGAGCAACTCATCAAGGCAATGGATCTGGGTCAGGCCCAGTGCCTTGTCGGTGCCGGGACGCGCGAACGGATCGTAATAGAGAATATCCATTCCCATCGGCTTGGCGCGCAGTGCGGTGGCGGTGCCGATGCGTCCGCAGCCGATGATGCCCAAGGTCCGGCCACGCATGCGGGGGGCGCCAAAAATCAGGGTCGGTTCCCAGCCACCCTTCACGATTGCGTTGTGGTTTTCGACCAGTTTGCGGGGAAGGGCCAGCATCATCATGATGGCGTGGTCGGCGACATCTTCGGTGCCATAATCGGGCACATTGCAAACCAGAATCCCCTTGGCGCCTGCGGCGGTCAGGTCGACATTGTTGTAACCCACGCCGCAACGGACGATGCCGCGACATCGTTCCATTTGGGAGATGGCCGCGGGACCAAGATTGATGTCATGGTAAAGTAGGATCCCATCCGCTTTGTGAGCGTGGGGGACGAATTCCTCATCCCGGGTAAAGGCGAATGGGGTGATATCTGCGATGTCGCCAAGAATGGATTTCTCCAGCTCGACCTCGGTGAGATAATCGGGAATGAGGACTTGAAAACGATGCATGGTGAATCCATGGAGGGAGGAGGAAAAAGCCGGGGGCACTTTTGCGAGATTTTGCGCCCCATCCGGCTCTTTCTGGTTTAGGGGTTGGCGGGTAGCGGGAAAAGGGCACTAAAGTGGCGGAAGTTAGGGAGACCGAGTTGGAGGGGCGAGGAACACAAAATAGGGATCAAATAAGTCGCAAAATCAGTAGGCTGTCCCTGCCAAAAAGCGAATGGTGGACCTTTCCTTTCGCGTTGAAATAGGTGTCTTCCTGTTCTTCGAGCATTACCGCTTTTCTCCCGATTGCAATTGGGTCTCCCCAAAGGCGAAGGGATTTCAGGAACGCGGTAGGACCTTCAGGCTACCCCCTGGTTCTTGTTCTCAAGGCAATCAACTGCATAATATCCCAGATTATTTGTGCCAAAACCGTTTATGAAGATACTTTGTGCTATTCATTTATGGATTTCGCGCAAAGTCCCAACTGTCCCAGGTTGCCTAATTTTCTGGGCTCCGAACTCTCCAAAGTTGGCTCCCGGCCCAAGAAAATGGCAGAAAGGGCGCCTTATCTGAACGCCAGATGAACAACTTATGAACGCCGAATTTATAAAAATAAATTTTTACCGAGTTGTCTGAATATTAGCTTAACAACTATTTCCTTTTTAACGGCACAGGGTTATAAGTTCCATTGTGCGCTTTCATCCGTGCGTGCCTTCTCCCAATACAAAATGGATGCTTGGATCCTGATTTGAACATTTCTAATGCAAACCACTAGAGCCCTTTTGTGCTGGCATCCTTCAAGTAATAGAGGTCGCATCCGCCCGCAAGTTGCGGAAAGTAACCCGATTATGAACGGGGTGGTCCGATTCGTGAATGAACACATGGATCTTCTAGAGGATTCCTGGCCTTTGGTTGTCGCAAAGGTTGATACGCTCAACAATGAGGACGAGTGGATTGTCGAGGTGCAATTTTCTGAAGGGGAAGCGCCTCGAGACAAGCTACGGGAAGGTCAAATTTTTGAGTTCTTCGAAACTGGCGAATCGATCGGCTCGGGAATATTGCTTAGACCCGAATGATCCCCGCCCGGAGTTGGAAAACCAGCCGGTGTATTATTTACCGAAAGGTCCCAAGGCCTAAGTTGCATTTGGGCCTATTTTGGCAGCAAATACATACATTATCGCTGGAAAATTGGCACAAATTGCCCCGGAACGGAAAGCGCGATTACCGCGATCGAAGTGTTGTAGACCGGCCCGGGAGAGGAGTCGTCCAATTCCCTGCCCGCCCACGATCCATCCCCTCCCTGCTTGGGAAGAATTGTCCGTTGGAGCTTCGCGTACCATTCGTTCCAGGCTGTGCCTCCCACCTGGTGCATGGCGTGACTTGCGTAGTAGTGACCGTACCAGAAATGGTGCTTGCTCATGAACTTTTGCTGGAGATACGAAACCGCCTGGGGAATCTCTTCGTTGTTGTGCCTTCCACAAAGATGGAGCACACAAACCCCCGCCGCCGTACGCGCAAACTCCGGGCCATTTCCACCCGCCTGATAGGAGTATCCGCCTGTTTTCGGATCCCGGCAGGAGTTTATATAGGCAAAAGCTTTGTCCAGGGTTTGATCAGGCACATGAAGTCCTGAATTGCGCGCCGCACGAAGCGCCATCACTTGCATAACCGTGACCGAAATATCCGCATCGTTGGGAGCGGGCGTATAGCGCCATCCCCCTTGAGGATTTTGCACACGGACAATCAGGTCGACGGCCCGCTTGAGCACGGGACGAATCGCATCATCAAGCTCCGGACCTCCAACGCCCCAAAGCTGCCCCAAAGCAAGAGTCGCCATGCCGTGGCAATACATATCCCGGCCACCACCTCCGCGCGCGCCCACCAACAAGCCATCCTGATCCCGTGCCGAGGCCACCAAAAAACGGGCCGCTTTGGTCACCGCTTCGCCATGGCGTCCACGACCGGGGAGTTGGCCATCCGATAATAGCGCCAACACCGAAAACGAAGTGATCGCGGTGTTGTGGGGATATCCCGCCTCGGTCCATGAACCATCCGGATTTTGTTTGGTCACCAGCCAATCAAGCGCCCTGCGGACCGATTCGCGTGTCGGTTCATCAATTTTGGCATAAGGAGCCGGTGGTCCTTCAGGCGGTTTGGTCGCCTGATTTTGAAGACACACAAGGCCCAAATAGGCTATAGTTGCAAACATGGTTTATCGCCCCGGACCATTTGCGGGAACAGGCTTGGGTGATCCCTGGGTTTTTGCCAAATCACGATAATATTTCTGTACCATTGCGGCATACGCGGGGGGAAGTCCCTCTGTCCATGCCTGTAGCAGGGCTTCGCGTTCGCGGGCAGGAAGCCTTAAGAATTTCCCCATCCCCTCGGCATCCTTGAGCTGTGCCGGATCGAATTTATCCGTGGACATCGGTTTGTCCGGGCCGTTATTCTGATTTCCCTTGGGAGGCGATGGATTATCGTTTTTCTTCGGTTCACCCGGCATTGGGGCGCCTTCCGGAGTTTCGGGAAGTGGCTCCGCCTGGGCAAGGGCGTTGGGGTCAATCTCGGGCAAAAGAATCCCATCCGCCGCCTTGGCCAAAAGTGTAAGCTGGCCCAGAGTGTTTTCAAGGCGCTTGACGGCTTCGGCCTGTTGCCTCGCCGCTTCTTTTGCATCTCCCCGTTTGGCGGCTTCCTGACCCGCTTTGAGGGCCGCTTCGGCTTTGTCGAGTCCTGGCACAAGAGCCTGGGGAACCAACCCTTCGGCCTGTTCTGCTCCCGTTTCGGCCATGGCGGCCGCCTCGCCCGATTGGGCAAGGGCCTTGGTCGCTTCCAAAAGTCCCTTTTGCAAATCGGCGGCCCGGGATCCTTCGGGGAGTTTTTCAATCGCTTTTTGCTGATCCTTTTGGGCCTGGTCGAGATTCCCATCTTTGAGATCCATGGCGGCCGCTTCCGCCGCAGGGGCGGCAGGTTTGGTTTCGGATCCCGCCTGAATGTCGGCGGCCAGTTTGGCCTGGGCTTTGGCCAAATTGACTGCTTTGTCCTTGAGCGCATCCGTCGCGGCTGTGGCGAGTTTTTCCGCCTTTTTGGCATCTTCCAAAGCGCGTTCGACCCGCCGGGATGCCTCGGCCACACCCCTCAGATCATCGTCCTTGCGGGCCTCGGCCAGCGCGCGATCCTGGGCGTCCCTGTCGGCCAATTCCCCGGCAAGTTTGGCCGCTTGGGCGAGGGCCTCAGCGGCATCCCGGGCGTCCTGTGCGGCTTCTTTGGGTTTGTTTCCCTTGAGGTCCTGGATCGCTTCTCCAATTTCCCTTGCCGCCTCGTTCGCTTCGGCCTGTGCCTGTTTGGCGGAAGGGTCATTGCCCAGATCCTTGAGCGCTTCTGCAACCTGATTTTTCACCCGTTCTTCCTGGACGGCAAGATCGCGGGCGGCATCAGCCCCAAGCTTGTTTTCGGCCTGAAGCATTTCGGTTTTCTTGGCCAGTTCGTCCTGGGTCTTTGCGGCCTCGGCAAGGGTTTTGGCGGCTTTCTCATGGCGCTTACGGGCCTCCTCGGAAGCTTTATCCTTGTTGGCCTGGGCGGCGAGTTCCTCGCGAGCTTTTTCAATCGCGGCTATCCCCTTCTTCTGGTCGGGAATGGCTTCAGCGGCGTTGTCTCTGGGAGTTTGCGCATCCGAAAGATCCTTTGCGGCATCGTTCAATGCCCGTGCAGCCTCAGCAAGGGCTTGTGCCTCTACATCGGTATCCGCAGCCCGAGCCAGATCGGCCGCCTCCTTTGCAAGGGTTGCTTGCTGGCGGGCAAGCGTCTCGGGTTCGGATCCCTTTGGGGGTGGCATGTCGGCGGGCCGTTTGGCAGAATCCTCAGTTTTCTTCGAAAGATCTGTTTGGTTCTTGGCCAACTTGTCGACGCGGGTCTTGTGCTCGGCTTCTTTTTGTGCAGCCTTGTCGCGGGCGATTCTGTCAAATGCCTCATCGAGTTTTTCGCGTGCCTGGGCCAGTGCCTCTTTGGCTTTGTCTTCAAGGGGTGTGGCGTTGGTTGGATCGTTGTTGAGCGTTTTTTCCTGCGCCCCGCGAAGTTGATCGGCGGCTTCCCTCAGAGGATTTTCCACTTCGGGGGCCTTGGCGAGCAGTTCAGCGGTCTGGGCCTCTTTCAACAGTTCCCGGGCCTCGCGAACCGCTTCCGCCTGCATCTCCTGGGCTTCGCGGCGTTCCTCTTCCGATGCGGATGTGGCACCACCCTTTTCACGCGCCTCGTCCAGGTTTTCTTCAAGTTGTGCAATTCGCTCATCCACCCGACGGAGTGCCGCCGAAGCGGGCTCCTCCTCGCGCCAGATCCTGGCCATGCTCTGGAGGGTTTCCGTAGCTTGCCGTGCCTCTTCAAGCACTGGACGCAATCGCCCGGCACGGTCGTTGGCGACACCATCGGCCGAAAGCTGTCCGGGGATACGGTTGATCCGCTCGATCAACCCTGCGGCCTTGGCTTCCTCGAGGCCTTTTTTGAGACGCGCTTTGTGCGCATCATCAAGGCGCGGTTCGAGCGCCGCCGCCTGCCGCAATAGAACCGAAACTTCGGTGTTTAGGTCGCGCTGCTCTTCGGTGGCCCGGGCCAGGCGACCAATTGCTTCACGAGTTCCCTGCCTTGGGGCGGAGGCCCCGGCAATCTCCCCTGCAAGCGATCCCTGTAGGCGCCCTTCATCCCTTGCCGCTTTCCTTGCCCGGGCTGCAGCCTCGGCCAGAGACCTCACCGCCTCGCGGCGAAGCGCGAGTTCGCGCAAACGGGTCATGATCAAAAGGTGGGTCTGATACGCCTGTGCGGTTTCGGCCGATGTGTTAACCGAATCCTTGCGCGCTTTGTCCAACCGCGCAAGCACCTCGTTCATCTCTTTTTTACCAAGACCCCTGAGGGAGACCGCCGCCTCTTCGACAAGCTTGTGCTCTTCGTGGGCATCGAGCTTTTGATATTTGAGTACCCGGAGCATAGTCTCCAAACGCCTGGCCACCTGATCCACCTGGGCCTGCGTGGATTTTTGGGTTTCGATGCGGGCGGCCAGTTCTTCTGGGGAATCGGACCAACCATATATCTTCGCCGACGGAAAGAATGAACCGCCAAAAACACAGATTCCCAAAGCCCCACATTGGGCCCAATTCCTGATCCAGCGACGGGTCTCTGGCAACATGATCCGGTCCCTCAAAATTGGAATTAGGCTAACCACGAATTCTACCTCTTTTGGGGGGTGGTTGTCGACCCCGGAAGGAACCCTTCAAACACCGAGCCCTGGCGAAGCCTCAGGTCACGAAGTTTTTCCTGTTCCTTTTCGCGTCGTGTCCACCAGCCAAGAAAATCCTCAAGACCGACAACATCCTTGACCCGGCTGGGGGACCGCCCAACCATCCCCGAAGGATGGCGGTCAACAACCTCGATCGCGTATTCGATACGGTCGCCTGGTCTTAGCCCCACGATCGGACTTATCCGAAAATCAAAACGCCCACCCGCTTCGGTCCCACCGGGGGAAAGGTTGGGATCGGCGGAAGTCATGGGATGAAAAGTCACTTCACCCTCTTCCGGAGTATTTTCAAAAACACCCAACTCGGGGAGGAAAGCTCCATCCTTATCCAACGCACTGACAAACGGAAGTGGAAAAGTCTTCCAGTCCCCGGCATTGACACGATAGACCATCCGCGCCGATTGAATCCCCGATCGACTGCTTGCATTCCACCCCACCCGGAAACGACCACCGATCGGCACAGGAACACCATCAACCTCATGCTCCTCAAGCGCCTGTCGAAGGGCGGTGCTTCTGTTTTTTCCAGAGAAATTGGAGGCAGGCGAACCAGGAAGCATGAGTTCGCTCAAAAGCTCGACCCTGGGGGGAACCTCGGCCCAGATATCCACTCGCCGCCGAAGGGGATTGCGGGTCCCCAATCCATCGACCGAAACCGCCTCCGCTTGCCAAAGTCGGTCCTCGGGGCCCAGGACAATTTGGACCTTGGCCTTTTGGCTTCCCGGTTCGATGCCAACAGGAATTATTTCGGTCTTTTGGGACTCGCCTTCTCCGGAAATTCGCCTGAACTCGAGGGAAACGAGCGGAACGGAGGATGCGATATCAATCGACGCGGTGGATCCGGCCCAGCCACCAAGATCGCCCGCTTCTGCGGAGCCAGGCCATGCCGAACCATCCGGCTTCTTGCCGACCCAGCCAGGCAAATCCACTTTTGCTGATTGGATCGAGAGCACGGGCCTCGCGACCCGCACGAGGTCGACCTTGTCCGACCTGGACGATCCCAAAAATGCCTGAAGCCGCCCCGACCCAAGATCGCCGGGAATCTCCGCGATCCAGGTCTCGTCCACCGGAGACTCGCCCAGAGGGAGCTCGCGCCGACTGCCATCCGCTCCCCGGAAAACCAGACTCCCTGGAGGATATTCCGGTTTGGCGACGAGGGAGTCAAACCGAACCCGAACGCCAATTTTCGCCTCTTCGCCTTCCGGAAGGATGACCGGTCCGGCGAGTTCGATCAGGATTCCCCTTGGGATATCGGAATCAAAACCCAGTTGTCTACCCAATAGCGCCATCATCCATGCTGGATAAAGCACAAAAAGAGTCAAAATAGGCGCCAATCCGGCCGCTGTCAAAAGGATCCCCTTTTGGGTGCGCCCCGCAGGAAGGGCCCTTTCCCATGAGGCGTTGTGGGAAAGTTCCACGCCTCGTCTTGCGACTTCGGCCACCAGAAGCCCGTGGGCCCCGACACCCGTACCTTCAAGGTAGTCCAACGCAGTGACAAGTTCATGGTCGAGCTTGCCTGAAATCGACTCGACCGAAGCCGCCAATTGCGCCAGACTTGGCCGCCTTGATATCGGCTGGTAGATCCATATCCAGCTCAAATAAATCCCCAATCCAATCTGGACCAGGTTGCAAAGAATACGGACCCATCCCGCCGTGCCCCCCGAACGATCGAGCCATTCATCGAGCAAACACGATCCGAGAACTACCAAACTCATCACCAGGACCCATTTGCCCATGCCAAGGGTCACCCGTTGGGCCAACTCCTTGCGCAAAAGCGCATCCAGCCGCAAACGCAAAGGCCCAAGCAGACGCTTCAGCTCTGCGGATAATTCAGGATCGTGTCGGATCGGATCCAAGAAACCGTTTCCTTTAACTCAGTTGGTTTCGTCGCCTTAGGGTCCACTCAACCCCAAGGGCCATCACAAACACCACAAAAAACAGTGGATGCAATCGGGGAACCCCGGCAACCACAAACCATGGGCGCGTTTTCGGCTCGATTTTTCCGGGCAATTCGCCCGCCTCATTCTCGGCAAAGTACGATCCACCCGAAACTACGCTCGCCTCGCGCAGATATCCTTCGGCCAATCCGCCCGATAGCTCCGGATCCAAAGGCGCGAATACCGTCCATTCCAGTCCCGGCCCATCATCCCCGGGAATCCGGATACGGAAACGGCCGGGCTTATCGTGGACAACACCAAGGGAAAATTCTCCTGGTTGACCAGGCACGGCTTTGAGCACCACTTCCTTATCAGGCGCTGTCGCGAGGTCAGGCTGCAATCCGGATGAAGCGTCGATTCTTTGAATCCGCGCGGGGAGAGTGCTTCGTGCGTCCGGGGCAAAGGAAGAATCGAGCAGTCTGGCCCGAATTTCCCCGATGGTTCCCGAAGGGGGATCGCGACGATCCATCGACAGGCGAACCCGGCGGGGGGATTCGGATCTTGAAGCGGCCGCCCACAACAGCCATTGGGTCCAGAAACGGGCAAAGTGGACTTCCGCGGCGTTGTAGCGCCAGCGCCAGGTCTCATCGATACCCAGCCATGCAACCCGCCCCCGGCCATAAGAGTGTGTCGCCATGAGGGGAACAGGACCTGTTGAACATCTCTGCGAAGGATGCGAAAGCAGGGCGCGGGCCCCAGGTTTGAGCCTGGAAACGGGTGTGTTCCAGATCATTCCCGGAAGTTTGGCAAATACCAGAGCGGTTTCGTCAGGAGTATCGGCCAAACGAAACGCGTCGGTCGCCAATCCCTCGGGGGTTGGTGTAGGCAAAAAAGGATCTTTTAATGTATTCGTGGGTGCCGGATTACGATCAGGTTCGATGGGCAAAAGATCCGCCAGCGGAGTATTCACCCAGGAGAGCGGGTTGGCCGCGCGACCCGACTGAATCACCAATCCGCCGCCCTCCTCGACAAAACGCCGCAAGGTCTCGGCCGCGTCGGGCCCAAGCTTGGAGGGATCCACATCGCCCAAAAGCACCGCATCGTAACGGAAAAGCTGCTCCCTTACGGGAAAGGAAGAGATAAAAGGCTCACGCGAGGCCAAATCACCATCGGCCCCAAGAATCAAAAACGATGGGGCCACAGACACCCCTTGTGAGGTGGGAACCGCCGCCACATTCCCCTGGGGAACATTTGCCTCCTGCGGTCCTTCACGCGCAAGTTGCATCATCAGGAACCGATAATCCCATCTTGGCACGGAATCCACCAAAAGGATTCGGACGGGACGGTTGGTCAGGCGAACCTGCCTTTCCAAAACCGATGGCGCAGAGGGGAATGCCGAGCGGACAAAGCGGGCGCGTGCCTTGAGGGTTGACGAGGGTTTCGGACTTGCAAGAGGAGGAACCCGGAAAGCAAGCACAGAGCGTTGATTATCCGCCGAAACCGAACCTGATGCGACTACCTCCTCGCGGGCCACTTCGTTTCCATCAAGCTCAAGCGAAAGCTCAATCCTGCTGGTTGTGTCCGTTGGATCCAGACCCGAGGCGCGCCATCGCATCCGGACCAAAACCCGTTCCCCTGCCTGGAGGATTTCCGGGCAATCCAAATCGCGAATCTCGAGTTTGGGAGGTTCGCTGGCGCCGATTCCAACAAAATGGACCGGCACTCCCTTGGTCGCCGCCGATGCGCAAGCCGCCAAAAGGTCGGGACCGGATCCAGGCACGGATAAAGGCGTTTGCCTACCATCCGACAAAAGTATTATCGCAGCAGGGGGATCCTCGGTAAGCAAAAGGTCACTCACCGCCCGACCGAGTTCCGACCGGGTCGATGTCGCGGTCCAGGCCTGGGCCAGGGTTTCGGAAGGTAACGATTTCGAGCCGGGTTCGGTGGTCGCAACAATACCAAGTTTTTCACCGGCGGTATACCAGTGAATTGGGTGTTTTTGGGAAAGTTTTTCTATCAGTTGGCCTCCCGAACCTTCGAGGATCGCACGCCCTATTTCACGGCGTGTCGGTTTTTCCCCCAATCCCATTTGGGAGATCCTTTTTTGTTCCAAAGGACGAAGCCTTTCGTCGGCGCTTGCCATGCTTGTCGAACCGTCAAGGATAACGGCGATGGGGCGCGGGCGGGTCCCTTCGAGGGAAACCGTGCAGGATAAAGGCGTAAACACAAGCCACGCCAACGACCCTATGGCAAGCCCCCGCAAAACAACCAGGAAGGTCGCCAAACCAGGGGAAACACCGGCCGTTTCCCGGCGATAGAGCCTTATGGCAAAGATAACCCCCAAAAGGGTCATGATCGCCCAAAACATAATTGCCACCCAGGAATATTCCACCTGCCATGAGCCAAGTCTGGCGCCATCAGGTGGTGCGATCCCGACCAATTTCCACAACAGCGAGGTGCCGGAGGCCTGTGCCAAAAGGGTGGAATTTTGCATTAGAGCGGCCTCCCCGCCCACCAGGCGACAAATCCCTCAAAAAGTAAAAGCGCCAAAACCAAAGGCAACAACCATAAGGCCATTTCCCCTGGATCGATTCCAGCAGGACTTGCTCTTTCCAGGGTCGAACCGGCATCGTTCACAAAAATTCGGGGTCCCACAATTTCACGAACAAGCTCCTCAGATGCAGGATCCAGATCGGTTCCTTCCCCAGGGTCAGCGCTTACCGCCGCAATAGCGCCCACCACAGGAATACCACTTTCTTCCAGCCTCCAGATTCCCGACTGGTAAACGGGCAAGGGTTGATTGGCGGGAAAGGAATTGTCCCCAGGTCCCCGCCAAATCAGATTTTTACCATCTTTATTTGCATAATTACTGTCCTCGCCGACCACAAGGCTCTCCCCGGCCCGAAGGTTATTCCCCGACGAATTCCTCTCCTCGGAGTGTCCAACCAACGCGCCCACAAGTGGCACAAATACCGGTCCCAGGGGAAGATCACCATCCGCCGTGTCGACTCCTAGCGCGCTCAGGGCCAATTCCCCTTTCCCTTGGGGAAATGTCTGCAAAAGCGCCTTTCCATCCGAAGATCTCAAAAGCACCTCACCCGCCTGGGCTTTGGTGTCCACTGTTGATTCCTGGAGCTGCCAGGGTCTGTTCAGGGTGATTCTTCCCAATCGATCAAGCGGGGGACGACTGAAAGGTTCCAGCCATGACTTGGACGTTGCCGGATCCGGGTGAAGTTCTTTGGCGGATTTGGTTGTCGCCAAATTGGTTAACGGTTTTTGAAATCGGGCAAACGCTCCCACAAGGCCCTGAGCCGATCCGGTGGGAGTGCTACCAGAACATCCAAGCAAATAGGCCACGCGACCAGCTCCACACCAGTCTTCCAGTTCCCGGACAAACGAAGGGGCTAGATTGGCCGGATTTACTCCACAAAAATAGACCGCGTCAATTCCCGCCAAAAGCCCGGCGCCCAACTGTTTGGACTGGCGGGTTTCGACAAATACTCCACGGGTTTCGATCGCGCCACTTTCCCCCGCAAGACTTCTGAGCGCGTGGGAAAGGAAATAGCCGCCGCCTCGTGTGGGATCGGCAAGCGAGGGCTCCTCCACCAAAAGAACATTATAGCGCTCTCTTGCATGGACAACTTGGGTCATTCGGCCATCGGCGGGCAATCTGGATCCCGCGAAGGATGCGGCGATTTCGACCGGTTGCGGTCCCGGTTTTTCCAAAACCGCTTCGATCGAAACAACACGCTCCTCCCCGGGGTTCAGGTCGATCGGCGTCGCCTCTTCCGGGGTGTTTCCCCTTGCTTCGCCAAAAGTAACCTGAATATTGCGCACGGCGGAGGTGTATGGGTTTTTGATCCTCACACGCCAACCCTGTCGTCGCCCGGCGAAAACCAGGCCGGAATCGGGCTGGGCATGGACCAATTGAACATGGCCTGAAACCGGCGTTCCCACCCGGATCCATTGAATTCGAGTCGAATCGGGCAACCGCGAATCCAAACCCCGGAGGCTTTCCCCGGCTTCGCGCCACGAGGCGACTCCCGCATCGGAGATAATATGAATCTGTGTATGGGGCAATGTCGCCGAACGGATACGCGAAACCGCCTCTTCCCATGCGGGCCCAAGTTTGGTGCCCAGATCAGTTCCAATCAATCGCGAGATTCCATCCCTCGCAGCCAAAGGATCCCTTGCCAGGGGATCGACCATTGTGAGTATTACTCGATCGGCAAACGGAATCACACTAGCGCGGGACCCCGGGGGAAGCGCGTCGAGCATTTCACGAAGTCTGGCCCGGGCGATTTCCAAACGGGTTGTTTTGGATGCGTCGGTACCCTCGATGGTTGACATACTTCGGGAAAGATCAAACAAATAGACCGCCTCGACGGGACCTGTTGGGGGAACAAAGGACGCGGTCGGCCGTGCCAGCGCCAGCGCGGCAAGCACGATCACCGCGACCCGGCAAAGGAGTAGAAGCAAATCACGCAGACGGCTTGCCGCCTGGGTTTCCCTGATACTTTTGAGAAGAAATTCCATGGCGGCCCAGGGCACAACCACCGGGCGGCTGCGCT
This sequence comes from Singulisphaera sp. GP187, assembly GCA_945868575.1. Classification (GTDB taxonomy): domain Bacteria; phylum Planctomycetota; class Planctomycetia; order Gemmatales; family Gemmataceae; genus SYLG01. The sequence goes on from CAMBMH010000081.1 coordinate 15,198, forward strand.
GGATGAGGTGGAGCGCCACGGGAATCGCCGCGGCCAACGCTCCAAACAGCATCATGGGGGCTAAAAATCCCAAGATCAGGCCCCTCCTGATGTTTTGCGGCGTGCCATACGGTGGGCCAACATTCCAAGCCAGGACTCTGATGGATCACTCTCCGCGCGAACAAGTACATAGTCCGCGCGAATGGCCTGGAGGTCGGATTCGATACGAGCGCGCCAGGAGGCGATTTCCTTGCGGTAACGATCGCGAAGCTGATGGGGACGAGCCAGGACTTTTGTTGGAGATTCGAGATCATCAAAACGGACTTCCCCCTTGAAGGGGAGTTCCATTTCATCACCATGGAGAATGTGTGTGACCACGAGATCATGGCCGCGCGCGCGGAGCTGCCTCATTGGGGCAATTAAGGCATCCCAATCCTCAAGCAGATCCGAAAAAACAACAACCATGCCACGACGGAGGGGCCTGCTGGCAAGCGATCCGAGCGCTTTGGCCAATGCGCTTTTTGACTCAGGAGTTTCTTTTGCGGGATCGGTTTCAAGACCGACAAGCCTGTTAACAAGCGCGAAAAGGCTTCCCGAGCGGCTGCCTGCGGGGACGATACAGGGATCGACCAAATGATTTGCCCCGGATGCCTGCCAAAGCGCGGTTGCATCCCCCTGCGCGGAGGCAAGCCTGGCTGTCACCAGCGCCAAAAGTTTGGCCATAGTCGACTTTGCGGATCCGGTTTCAGAATATCGCATCGATCCGGAAATGTCGGCGACAAGGTGGGCGGTAAAGTTGGTTTCCTGACGGTATTCCTTGATCGTCAGTCGTTCGGAACGGGCATACGCCCGCCAATCAATATGGCGCAGATCATCCCCGGGAACATATTCCCGGTGCTGTGCAAACTCCACGGAAAACCCGCGCCGGGGACTTGCCTGGTCGCCCACGCGGATCCCATCGACAAGCGTGAGCGCCCGAAGTCCGAGAATCTGTGACCGCTCGATCAGTTCGACGGTGGCGGGGTTTGACGCCCCATCCAGCACATTCCCGTCACGAACTGTCATGAGCACCCTCGAAAAAGGATTGGCGCAAAAAAGGTATCAAAACCGATCAGGAATTAAGAGCCGCTGGGACCTTTTCACGGGCTGCGGCGACAAGCTTCGCCACCAGCGCGTCCGAGTCGAGCCCTTCGCCCAATGCGGCATAACTCGGCAAAATCCGGTGACGCAAAACCGAAGGTGCGACCGCTTCGACATCGGCGGGGGTGGCGTGCGCGCGACCATGAAGCGCGGCACGGGCCCGTGATGCCCCCAGAAGACTCATCGAAGCGCGGGGACCGGCTCCCCACTGGATCAGGCGGCCTGCAAACGATGCCGCTTCCGAGGTTCCCGGACGGGAAAGACGGGCGATTCGGCGGGCAAAATCAAGAACCGTTTCGGAAACGGCGATCCCCTGCACCAGTTCCTGAAGCTCAAAAAGATCCGCTTCATCCATAACAGGGGAAACTTTGGAAAGGTCCGGCTGTCCCTGGCGCATGATCTGTGCCTCTTCGGCATCCGTGGGGTAGCCGACCCGGATCTGGAGCAAAAACCTGTCGAGTTGTGCTTCGGGAAGGGGATAGGTTCCTTCCTGTTCGATCGGGTTTTGGGTCGCCAGTACGAAAAAGGGTTTTGGGAGAGTGTGGTCGGCACCGGCGATGGTTACCTTCTTTTCCTGCATGGCCTCAAGAAGGGCCGCCTGGGTTTTCGGAGGTGTCCGATTGATTTCATCCGCAAGAAGCAGGTTGGTGAACACCGGACCATGGATGAACCGGAAAGTCCGCTGCCTTGTGGTCGAATCTTCCTGAAGGACTTCGGTGCCGGTGATGTCAGAGGGCATCAGGTCAGGCGTGAACTGGATGCGCTTGAACGAAAGCTTCAGAGCCCGGGCCAGCGTCGAAACCATCAGCGTTTTGGCCAGGCCCGGCACACCGGTCAAAAGGGCATGACCCCGGGCCAGAAGGGCGATGAGCAATTGCTCGACCACCTCGGATTGCCCGACCACCACATGGCCTACTTCGTTTTTGAGCTTTTTGCATTTCTCGCCCAAACGGGACAGCGACTCGGGATTGCTCAATGGATTGCTCCCAAAAGGAGGAGAGTTAGGGGCGGGCGGGAAACCAAAAGGTTGGGCTAGACTTGGAAGATTGGACATGGCGACCGGGACTAAAGTTCCCGAAATCGCCCAAACATTCTCAGAACAAGAGGCTTTTCAACAATTAGCGGTAATCGGCTACCGGTAATCGGCTACCGGTAATCGGCGGGCTTTTTGCCCTTCACAAAACCGTTGAAGGAGAATTT
>CAMBMH010000082.1 GCA_945868575.1 Singulisphaera sp. GP187
AGTTTAAACCCAATTTCGGATCCATTTTTGCAACAATAAGGTTACCCCGGCCTTTGATGTAAGCAACCTGGGATCCGTCTGGACTCCATGAAATATTTGATTTTTCTGCGCCGTCCTTTGTTAAGGGCTGGATATCAAAAGAATTCTGGCGCCACCAGAATTCCTTGAGATTTCCCCGTTTTGCCTGATATATCTCGGTACGGCCATCACGGTCGCCCACAAACAGAATAGATTCACCATCTGGCGAATAAATTGGCTCACGCTCCTCTCCCGGAGTCTGAATGATCGCGACTGGTTCCTTGAGTTCCGTATCCATCACCCATAAGTCACCGCCGGACACAAATACCATTTCCAATCCATCAGAACTAAAATTCACTGCGGTTGCAGTTGTCAGATTTTTCTTGTCAATTTTTGCAGGTTCCTGGTCCTGTACGATTTCAATTTTTATTGGGGCGGGTTCCGAGTATTTTCCGGTTCCTTGCCGCTTGATTACATAAAAATCAAATAACCTTCGGAGGACAATTGTTGAGCCATCGGCGCTGACCGAAGGATAAAGAATTAAATCATCTTTAAAATCAGTTATTTTGAAATTGGCCTTTGTTGCAATATCTTGTTCCCAAAGATTAAAAGACCCATCCTGGGCTCCCACATAAACAAATGCCTGGCTGGTTCCAATCCAGTTGGGGAATAGGGCTCCGCGCTCCTGAAAATGGGAAGGCTTGGGGCCAGGGACCAAAGGCGGTGGATCTAATAACCTTTTTTGAGCACCATCCTTTTCCCTCAACCAAATTTGGCTGGCTTGGGAACCATGGTAACCCTTTCGCCACCACTGAGTGCCTTCACGGCAATAAAGCAGTTGGCCATTGGCAGACAAACTCCCATGCTGTCCGTAATCATCAAAAAGAAGTAATTCCGAAGGTATGCCGGAAACTGGGATCAGAAAAAATCTTTCCGCATGGCGCCAGGCATGGTCCCGCTGACTGGTCACCAACAAGAATTTTCCATCCGCTGTCCAACCCTGAAGAATGAAGCCCGATGTATGATGGGTCAATTGCCTTATTGGTCCACCATTCGCTTCCATTAAAAAAACCTGATTCGCACCCCCTTCCCTGTCACTGACAAACGCAATCCATTTGCCATCTGGTGAAAATTTTGGTTCACGATCCTTGGATAAGTGTCCGGTAAGCCTGATGGCTTTGCCCCCCTGCGTTGCAACTAACCAAATATCACCATTCCAGTCGAACGCAACCTTTGCCCCATCAGGTGATACCGATGGATTGGCAGGCATCCGGATTTCCGATGAAATTCCAGGCGAATTCCAGGAAGCTCCAAGAACCAAAACCAAAAAGTAACCAAGGCGAACCAGAGAATTTGATTGAAACATGGGAACGGTTCCTGATCGGGTCCCCCCGCAGATCTTGCCTTGTTCGCTTGGCCGTCGGCGAGAGAATGGATATTCTTATAGTTAGTCAAAATGTTTCCGGGTGTCGCTCCTTCCCACCCCAGACGCCGGAACTCGGGAGTTTACCATTCATGAATAAACGACTTGGACTATGTTGTTTGGTTTTGGGCTTCGCCGCCTTTTTTGGATTTGCACCAGCCGGTCTTCGTGCCGATGAGGTAGCCAAGAAAAAATTGGTTTTGATAGCTGGTCGCAAAAGTCACGCATACGGACAACATGCGTTTAAAGCTGGTTGTTTGCTTCTTAAGGACTGTTTGGAAAAATCGAACCCAAACATTCAAACCGTTGTTGTCCTTGATGGATGGCCCAAAGATGCCTCGGTATTTGATGGTGCAAGTGCCGTGGTAATTTATTCGGATGGAGGGGGCGGGCATCCATTCCTTCCTCATCTGAAAGAGATAGATGCAATGGCAAATAAAGGCGTTGGAATTGGGATGATGCACTACGGTGTGGAAGTACCAAAGGGGCCGGGCGCTGAAAAATTTCTTGACTGGACAGGTGGATATTTCGAGACCGATTGGTCGGTCAACCCAACATGGACTTTAGTTCGCTCGGAGTTGGCTAAAAACCACCCTGTAACCAAAGGCGTGGGGGATGTTCGAACCTATGACGAATGGTACTATCATATGCGATTTCGCGAGAAGATGGACGGTGTGACAAGTATTCTTGGAGCCCTCCCACCAAAAGAAACCCTAAGCCGTCCGGATGGTCCACACAGCGGCAATCGGGCGGTCCGGGAAGCGGTTGAGAAGGGGGAATCACAAACTTTGGCATGGGTCAAGGAACGACCAGATGGTGGCAGGGGTTTTGGATACACTGGAGGCCATTTTCACTGGAATTGGGCAGTGGATTCCAACCGTAAGTTAGTTCTTAACGCCCTCGTTTGGCTTTGCAAAGAACCCATTCCTGATGGTGGAATCCCTTCCGCTCGACCCGATATGGAAGAGCTCAAGAAAAATCAGGATTTTGATTTGCCCAACAATTTCGACTTCAAATCGATTGAAAAGCGATTGGAAGAAGGCAACAAGTAAGGCGGCCCCGAGGCAAGCCTTTTCCGTAACTTTTTGAAAGCCTTTGATCACTTATCAAAGGCTTTTGCGGGGTTACGGATCCCCTACCGTGGCCAACAAGTTTTTACCTTTCCCGGAGGTTTTCCATGCTCCGCAAATCAATGCTTTTGATGGTTTTCATTTCTGCCACGGCAACTACAGCTTTAGGACAAAACCCTGAAATCCAACCTTTTTTTCCCGCAGGAATTGGGCTGGGCAAGCCATCGGAAATCCTAATCAAAGGGACTAACCTTCAAGAGGCCAATGGTATATTGGCTTCTTTCCCAGGCAAATTTACTTTGAAATCTGACAAAAAAACAGAAGCAACGGAACTTAAGGTTATGATCGAACCAGGTCCAAACCTGGCTCCTGGTTTTCAATCAATAAGGGTTAGTACCTCAAGGGGAATTTCCAATCCAAGGGTAATCGCCCTGGATTCATTGCCTGAGGTTGCCGATGTCGGAAACAACACAACGCGGGCTTTGGCGATGGAAATCAAGCCACCTTGTGTTGTCAATGGCATAATCGATGCTGAGATTGCCAGATGGTACAAAATCGAGGCAAAAAAAGGCCAATACCTTTCAATGGAAATATTAGGGCACCGACTTGGTAGTGCTTTGGACCCACAAATTGTGCTGTTTGACCCCAAAGGCCGTGAGATTCAAGGAGGCTACAGCAATGACTCCCCAGGCCTATTGACAGATGCCAGAGTTAGGCACCAATTCCAAGAAAACGGAACACATTTCATCACCATCCGCGATGTAAGCTGGCGGGGTGGGGCCGACTTTATTTTTCGCCTAAGGGTGGGAAACTTCCCAATGGCCACCACGCCATTTCCACTGGCTATTCAAGCCGGCAAACAGACATCGGTTTCCTTCGTTGGTCCTGCAATCGAGGGAACTGCACCAGTTCTTATAAACGCTGCCAAAGCTACCCCAGGCAATGTGTTGACGGTTACTCCCAAATTCTCCACTGGGGGAGAACTGGGGATGCCCGTTGAGCTTCAGGTAAGCAACACTGAGGAATTTATTGAATCAACCAATAACAATACTCCTGCAAATGCTTTAAGTTTGAGCGTTCCATGTGGAATTAGTGGGAGATTTGGAAAACGGGGTGAGCGAGATTATTACAGATTTGCATGCAAAAAAGATCAGAAATTGATTTTTGATGGAACATCGGGTGGAAGATTTACCCCAACCGAACTTTACTTGGAAATCCTCGATTCAAAGGGGGCAAAGATCCTCAAAGGAAATCCGGCGGCAAGTCCAGTACTGGATTTTACTGCACCCGCAGATGGTGAATTTACTTTATCTGTGGAGCATCTGCACCTTTGGGGTGGGCCAACGGAATCCTATCGTGTGGAAATTTCGGCTCCCAAACCGGAGATTACTCTCAGCCTCCTGACAGATCGCTACACTGTTAATCAGTCCGGCGAAGTCAGTATTCCAGTAATGGTCTTAAAGAAAAACTTTGATGGCCCATTCAAGATAATTACAAAAAGTCCTGCTGGTTTTCAGGGGAGTCTTTCGGTTGAAAAAGGCAAACCAGCCAAACCAACGGATCCCGTTGGTAACATGGTTTTGAAAGCCCCAGCCAACCAACCAATTGGCCCTGTAGAGATTCAGTTTGCAGTCGATGGTCCTACACCAAGCAAATTCGAGGTTGAGAAACCAGTATCCGCTGCTTTGGCCGGACTTCCCGTATTGCCCAGTCACTTTTATGCCAAGGCGGCAATGGCGGTCCTTGAAAAACCACCGTTTGTAGTCCAGTCCACACTTGCCGAAAAAACAACGAAACTTGGCCAAAAGGTAAACATCAAGGCAAAAGTTGTTAGGGATAAAGGCTTCGAAGGGGCGGTTAGCCTAAGTCTGGAAGGTTTACCGAAGGAAGTAACTGCGACTGCCACGACAATCCCAAGCGGCATGACTGAGGCGACCTTAACAATTACCATTGGAGCAAAAGCTGAGGTAGGAAAACCAGCCCTTAAACTAATTGGCAAATCTACCAAGGGCGCCAGGGAGTTCGTTGTATTGTCAGAACCGTCTGATCTTCAGATTTCTAAATAACAATAAATGCGATCTCTTTGTAAATTCACAAAGAGATCGCATTTCATTTAAAAAGTATATTCAATCAATTTGTTTTTTGAGAATACGAGAGACCTGATATTTTGCCCCCGCTTTCTCTGAAACAACTGTTTTTAGTGCTTCTAAATTGAATTTTGATTTGTCTTTTACAACAAACCTTGCAGTCATTGTATTTCGATCACATTCAATCGATGCGGAGTCAATCCAATCTACGGTCTTAAGTGCAGACTGCACTTTCGGTCCGCAGCCCATTCAGGACATGCCCTCAACCTCAATCACATACCCGGTGTAATTTGGATCGAGCGGGTTGAACGCTTCTCCACAACCAATGAGTGAGAATGCAATTGCCACGACAGGAAGGGCCCTTGAAATCATTTTTCTTCTAGAAATCATAAATAATCTCCTTTGACACCATTTAGTTTAAGACCCCTTGTGGCGGAAAGGTCAAAAAAACGCCGGAAAATTTTAAAAAGACGGGTCCAAAAGGTTTTTCATTACCTCGGGGGGAGCTGGAGCATAGGCCTTGGGTTCCATTGTGGAGGCAGCCCTACCCTGTGTAAGGCTGCGCACGCGATCCGCATAATCGAACAATCGGGCCATTGGAGCCACCGCCTCAACCACTCTTACTTTTCCCCGAACCAAAATATCCTGGATCTCCGCCCGCCGCGCGTTCAAATCGGCAGTAACCGAGCCCAGGTGATCTTCGGGAACATTGACCTCCAGTTTCATCACAGGCTCAAGGAGAACAATATTTCCGGAAAGCGCTTTCCGAACCGCATCGGCTGCCGCAACTTGCATAGCAACCTCATTGGAACGAGCGGGATCCCATTCAATGGATTCGAGGGTCGCCTCAACTTTCATTACGGGATAGCCCATTTCTCCAGATTGGAGTGAGGATCTTAGACCATCCAATGCGCTATCCACCAAATTCTCGGGCACGGTGTCATGGCGAACTTTGTTAATCACCCGAACCCCAAGTGGATCAATTGGAATTACCTTGGGCTGCTTTCCCTTTACCTTGGTTTTGGCGGTTTTGACAACTTCTTCCACCTCCGCCACTTCTGTGGAAGGATTATCCTCGAGCTCCAAAGGAATAAAGGAAACCACCATCTTTGCGAATATGGTGGTTCCACCGGCAAGCCGCTCGCACTCCCCTGTGACCCGAACCTTCTCGGAAATGGTTTCCCGATAACTCACACGGGGCTTTCCAACACGGATTTTCAGCCGGAAATCACGCTCCATCCTGTGCTGCTTGATTTCCAGGTGAAGCATTCCCATACCGCTCATAAGAGTTTGCCCAGTATCTTTATCGACGGAGACAATAAAGGTCGGGTCCTCACGCTTCAAGAGGTTTAGAACCTCATTTAGCTTGTCTTTATCCCCTGACGACTCGGGTTCAACAGAGCGACTAACAACCGCCTGGGCAAATTGGATCTTTTCCAAAAGGATGGGGTGTTGCTGATCACAAAGGGTATCACCGGTAACAGATTCTTTGAGGCCAACAACCGCCACAATATCGCCTGCCCTTCCCTCCTCAAGTTCAGTCCGTTGGGTGGGATCGGCCTCTGTATGAAACATTTTTGCGATTGTTTCCCGGGAATCCTTGCCGGGGTTGGAAACCCGGGCTCCCAGTTTTACTGTACCCGAATAGATACGGAGGAAAAAAAGCTCCCCGTGGCTATCGGCAACCACCTTGAAAACAAGCCCGGAAAATGGTTCCTTGGCATCTGGTTTTCGTGTTTCAGGCTTATCCTTTTTCTTTGGATTCATCCCAACCAATGGGGGACGATCAAGAGGGGATGGCAAGTAATAAACCATTCCATCAATCAGGGGCTGAACACCGATGTGTTCCCGACCTGAACCACAAAAAAGAGGTTGGACCAATCGTGCCAAGGTTTGTTCCCGAAGGAGTTGACGAATTTTTTCTACAGGGATATCCGCACCTTCAAGCACCAAGCTGGTGATCAGATCTAATGGGTCGTTTTCCGTAAGGACATCAAAAAGATTGGACCGCCATTTGGAAACATCCTGCAACAAATCGGAGGGGATCTCCTCTGTGGTAAAGGTTTTGCCCCAGTCTGATGGATTAAATCGGTGGAGTTTCTGCTCTATGATGTCAATAACACCCTCAAATGGCCGATTACTGTCCTTGACCGAACCACTGCCAACGGGGATCACAACAGGAACGGGGCGAGCTTCCAGTCTTTCGACGATATCTTCAAGGGTCTCATCGAAATTTGCCCCAATCACATCCATTTTGTTAACAAAAATGCAGCGTGGAACCTGGTACTTTTCCGCCTGCCGCCAAACCGTTTCCGACTGGGCTTCAACCCCTTTTTGTGCATCAAATACAACAACACAACCATCCAAAACCCTTAGGCTACGCTCCACTTCGGCCGTGAAGTCAACATGCCCCGGAGTATCAATCAGATTTAGGGTATAATCCTTCCATTTAAGTGGGATGCAAGCACTATAAATCGTGATTCCACGCTGCTGTTCTTCCGCGTCGTAATCCGTGGTTGTATTTCCGGAATCGACCGCGCCCAGACGATGAATCGCCCCGGCATAGTAGAGAACATGTTCTGAAGTTGTGGTTTTCCCGGCATCAATATGGGCAACAATGCCAAGATTTCGAACGCGACGAAGGTCAGTTGGGGAAGTAGCCATGGATTGGTCCGATCGGGAAGAGCCCCATCGGGCCCGAAAAAACGCCCTTTGTCAATAAAAAAAGGGGGCTAAAAGCCCCCTTGATAGTTTTACGGTTCAGCTTACCAAGCAAAGTGAGCAAAAGCCTTGTTGGCATCGGCCATCTTGATAGTTTGCTCGCGCTTGCTGACAGCCTCACCTTCGCGACGGTAAGCGGCCATAAGTTCTTCCGCAAGGCGAAGAAACATAGGACGGCCAGACTTCGAACGAGAAGCATCGATGATCCAGCGAATCGAAAGGCTCTGTTGACGAGCTTTGTTCACCTGCATGGGAACCTGGTAGTTTGCACCACCAACACGCTTGCTACGAACTTCAACTGTTGGTTTCACATTTTCAATTGCGATGGTGAACACTTCAACAGGATCAAGGTCGGGCATACGCTTCTTGATTTGATCCATTGCATCATAGAAAATCCGGCTGGCAGTTGCCTTCTTTCCATCCCACATCATGCAATTAACAAATTTGGAAACCAGCTTGTTGCCGAAACGTGGGTCCGGCTTAAGTGTGGTCGCGCTTGCTGTCGCTTTCTTCGCCATGGTCGGTAGATGTCCTTGGTAAATCTATTTTGGAGAATTGCTCCCTGAGGGGGTAGCTTACTTCTTGTCCTTCTTGGCGCCGTATTTCGAACGGGCTTGCTTACGATCGGAAACCCCTTGGGAGTCGAGCACACCGCGAACGATGTGATAGCGAACACCAGGAAGGTCGCGGACGCGCCCACCACGAACCAAAACAATGGAGTGTTCCTGAAGGTTGTGACCTTCACCCGGGATGTATGCGGTTACTTCCACACCGGTTGAAAGGCGAACACGGGCAATCTTGCGAAGAGCCGAGTTAGGCTTTTTGGGGGTCATTGTCTTGACCTGCAAGCACACGCCCTTCTTCTGGGGGCAGCCTTGCATCGCAGGATGCTTGGACTTGCTAAATTGTGGCACCCGCGATTTGCGGACAAGCTGGTTGATCGTTGGCATGGATTCTTAAACCCGTTCTCCGTCCTTGGCGGCGGAAGTCCTCAAAAGAGTAATCGTAAAGTGTGAAGGCGAAAGGGTCAACCTCAAGACCCCCAACATTTTCAGAAAAATGCGGGGGGCAATCCGTTGAGCGGTATTCAAAGGGAAGAAAATGACTTACACGTCGTCGTCTTCATCATCCTCGTCTTCATCCTCGTCCTCATCTTCGTCATCGAGGTCTTCCTCGTCATCGTCGAAGTCATCGTCGAGGTCGTCCTCATCATCCTCAAGATCATCAAATTCATCATCCTCAAACTCGTCCTCATCGAAATCTTCGAGATCTTCCTCGTCGTCCTCTTCTTCGTCCTCAAACTCCTCTTCGTCTTCTCCTTCGTCCTCGTCATCCTCTTCTTCATCTTCAAAATCATCATCCTCGTCTTCATCACGACCCATGGTGATAGTGGTCGTATTATCGGCTCCCGAACCCGCAACCCGGGTACCAAAGGCCAGATCCCACTCCTTGCTGATTTTCTCGAGCCATGTCATCGCTAGCATGATGTCCCCTCTTGGATTCCTAGTTAGCCTAAATTCTCGGTCTGATCGTGTCCGGTCCTTTGGTGATTTTTCAAAAAAACCGCCCCTTCGGTCGTCCCAACACCCGCCACCTTTTTTGACATAAAACCCAAGGTGCAGGAAAGCAAATTTTCTTTTTTTTTCTTGGCAGTTTTTTTGTTTTCCTAAGTGTCACCCTTCAAAACAAAATTTTAATCCATTCCAGGAAACTGCTTCGGCAGTCCCAATGCTTCCCGTTTGGCGGCCAAAAAAGGCAGGTGGTGGGGTATGTGGTAATTGATCCCCTCAAGTATCTGCTCAAGGGAAACCACACCTTTCACGGTGTGATTTCCTGTTTTTTGCCAATCATCCGAACCAATTTTGGTCAAAATACCGGCCATTTGAAGGCGAATTCCTCGGATTAGGCCCAATTCTTGGGTAATATTTCTTTTTTGATAAAAAAGGCTAGAGGAAAACTTGTCTTCGTCTCCCGGAATCAGGAACTCGGCATCACCGGATATCACTCTTTTCATTCGATCAGCAAAAAGCGGTTCAAAATCTGCCAAATGAGCAACCAGTTCCAAAGTGCTCCATTTCCCGGAAATAGGCTTTGCGTAGACCTGTTCCTCTGTCATATCCCATACTAGTTTTTCCAGCTGGTAAATTGCTCCAACATAAGCCCCAATCAAATTTTGCCGCTTTACGCTCATGAATCGCTCCCTTTACCCAGCTTTGCGATACATTTGATCACGCAAAATCCGGATTTTTTCCCTTCGCGCAAGATCACCGGCTCCCGGATCAAAGTCCAAGGGATGCCCGGCGTATCGACAAAGCAGTTCATACGCACGGAGGCGATGAATAGGGCCCGGATGATCGAGATATTCCAGCATTAACGGGGCAAAAAGTGCCATATTCGAAAGCATTTCCAAGCCTGCCTGGGTGTCTCCGGACACAAATCTTTCAAACTGTCCCCTTTGAGCCACCAAATCAGGGCCCGAACTTATTGTAGGCTTTGTATATGCCGGACTTCCTCCACCAGATAATCCAAATGGGTCCTCGGAAAAACTGTTACCAAGATATTCCTGGATAGCCACAGGGTCCCGAATAATCTCTTGAGGAGACCCGTGGGTCCTAACCTTGCCAGCTTTGATCAGGTAACTTCGGTCTGTAATCGTGAGAATCTCGCGCACTCTGTGATCCGTAACCAAAATGCCAATACCTTGATTACGGAGGTCCCTAACGATTTTTTGAATGTCTTCAATCGTTTGAGGATCGATACCTGTGTAGGGCTCATCCAAAAGAATGAGAAGCGGATCAGCTACCAGACATCGGGCGATTTCCAAACGGCGCTTTTCGCCACCAGATAGCCTTGCGGCATTATTTTTGCGCAGGTGAAGCAAACTGAATTGGTCCAAAACCTTATCGGTTCGCTCAATGCGTTCCAACCGGGTTAAAGCCCTACCCATCGTTCGGTGCTTGGGTATCGACTCAAGGATCGCATAAATATTTTGTTCAACCGAAAGGCGACGGAAGATACTGGTTTCCTGGGCTAGGTACCCCATTCCCAAACGTGCGCGTCGGTACATAGGGAGGCTTGTGACATCCACCCCATTGAAAATCACCCTTCCCCCATTCGGCGTAACCTGACCAGTGGTCATACGGAAGCTTGTTGTTTTTCCGGCCCCATTGGGGCCCAATAGACCAACAACTTCACCTATATCCACTTGAAAAGTCACACCGTCAACAACTTTGCGACGCCCGTACCAACGCTCCAGCCCGGTAACTTCGAGGATGGCCATCCTTAGCCCCCAACTTTTATAGTTTCACCTATCATCATCACCTTTTAACCCACTTGAGGACCTCCCCACAAGGCCATTCGCCCCATAACGAGGCCTAATCCACCAGATCACAAACCAAGCTTTGCTTAGCCCTCGGTCCTCGATTAGACTTAATCACAATCAGATCAACCTAGGGGCCATCTTTTCATCATTAGAGGGGTCGGGTTTTGCTCAAAGTTCTTATTCCGCCAAAAGCCATATCGCTTCGTATAGGCCAATTAGCTGCCGAAATTGAGCAAATTGTTACCGGGAACATGGATGTTCTCATTCTCATCAAGGGTGCGTTTGTTTTCGGGGCAGATTTGATTCGAAGCCTATCCCAGATCCGTTCAATCCATTTTGCCAGACCCAAAAGCTATCACGGCCATGCAACTACCCCAGGCTCACTTACCTGGCAATGGCCTGAAGATTTGGTGTCCCAGGCCAAAACACTTTTGATAGTAGACGATATACTTGACAGTGGATCCACAATGAAAGAGGCGGGGGAATTAGCCCGCAAATGCGGGTACGAAAGGGTTCTTTATGCGGTGCTTTTGCGTAAAGTTCGCTCGTCGGCTCCAATAACTGAAGCCCATTTTGTGGGTTTCGAAATCCCGGACCTTTTCGTTGTCGGATACGGACTCGACTTCAACGAAAACTATCGCGCACTTCCTTACATTGGGGTAATTGAAGACCCGGATGCGGGGACTCTTTCCAATTCAAAAATTACCCATTTGGGTGCAAATGGTTTGGGGGCGGCGATTTGAACGACAAACCAAATACCGAAATTACCCATATTTGCGTCGTCGCAGATAGCCCCGGATGCAGTTTGGCGAAAGAGTGGCGAAAGGTGTTTTGCCATCTACCGTCAGGAGCCTTCGCCATCGATTGGATGTTTTTGTCACGTCCTTTTGAGTTTTGGCGAAAGCGAAACGCCCTGCTTTTCTCCGGACAACCAGTTCAAGTCCTTTCTCTGGGATGGTTTTCAACAATATTATCCCACTATTTGCTTCCCGCAAACATCTCTCAAATCCCAACCACCCCTTTATCCCGAGACTCGCTATTCATCGCGCCAATCCTGAAACGATGTACTGCACAAATCGGCCTTCCATCCATTCCAGGTAAACGGAAGGATTCCGTTTTAGTACCACCAGGATTCCAGCTGGTTTGCATTGCCGACATGGTGGCTGGATCGGGTGCCATGGAGGTCCTTTGGGCATTTACGATGGTTAGGCTGGCGGGATGGCCTTGCACACTTTGGATGGCAGGCGAGGGACCGCTTTTGGAGGAGTTTCGTTCCTTTGCCAACCTGGCATCCATCCCCGAAGATATTCGATTTGTCCCCGATTTTCGAAGCGAAAACTCCTTACCAGCCAATCCGGATGTAATTCTTCTCCCATCCCCTGATTTGCGCTGTGAGGAGCAACACCTAGTGGAATCATCAAAAAATCGAATAACTTCCAGGACTACTGAGCCAACAGCCAAAAACGAAGCAATCACAACTCCCAAAACAAATGTTTTTTCAATTCCCTGGAAACCTCATCAAATTTGTAGGGTGATCATGGAATGCCTGTCACAGCTGAAAGCACCTGAAACGCAACCAAATTTTGAAGCCGACGGGAAAGGCCTTGGGGCAGTATTGTTGGCTGCCGCAAAGAAAAACAGACTAGCCAGGCCGGGGCTCGGCTCGTGAAACCATGGCAGACATTTTTCGTGGTCCTTGCCTTTTGTGGTGTTGCAGCCGCAGGGATTCCCTGGATCTACCACAAAAGCCAGACTTTAACTCTTGAGGAATTAAAACGAAATTCGGAAATTTGGAAAGCCAAAGAGCCCCCTTCGTATACTCTCCGTGTTTTCCTGGATGAAAACGGAACCAAATCGACATGGGTATTTCGAACGGAAGCGAAACAGATCGTAGCAGTATCTAAAAATGGACATTTCCTGACCGAAACGGAGGGTAGTGAATGCTTGCCAGAATCCGTGTTTTACCAAATTGGGAATTGGCTCAAATACCAATATCAGGATGAAAAGGCTCCCTATATTACGGCAAGTTTCAACCCCGAATTGGGCTACCCGCTCCGTGCCGTTTTGCGTCGTAAATCTCCACCACAGCGGATAGAAATCCAAATGATTCTTGAACCCTTCAAGCCCTAAGAAATGATTTCCCAAAACGGTCCAAACCGATCGCCAGCCAAAGTAACGGGTATCGGACGCTTGTTACAAAAATCCCAAAACCTTCCTGACAATTCACCATCAATAAATCCAAGGATCAGATCGACCATTCCCCCCCCTTGTGCCATTTGGAGGTCCAACTTGCTGGGAATCGGGGGAGAAAATGGATGTGAATGATAGGTACCCACCCATTCCAATTGATTGGCCCGAATTATTCGCAGTGCAGAAAAGTGGGAAGCCGGATCCGATTCAAAGCGATCAGGAAGGTTTAGTCTGTTCACCACGGGGATTGCAGCATGGATGTGTGTTACATTTCCCCTGGTTTGTCCGCCCAAAATTCCACAAACCTCAATCCCAATTCCAGAAATGGCATGCTCAAAAGCCAACTTCGCTTGCAAACGTTCCAAGATTACCAAGTTAGGATTGAATTTCGTCACGGTTGTCCCAAAAATACTTTTTTGTCTTTACAGGGATTTGAGTTATGACAGCGGCTTCGGGCAAGCGTGACAGGGTAGTTTTGGCCTATTCGGGCGGTTTGGACACCTCAGTTATGGTGCCCTGGCTTGGGGAAAAATACAACCTTGATGTAGTTGCGTTTACCGTTGACCTCGGTCAAGGCGAAGATATTGAAAAAATTCGCCAAAAGGCGCTCAAAACCGGTGCTGTTGAAGCGGTGGCAATTGATGCCCGCAATCTTTTCGTGGATTGTTTTGTGTTTCCAGCTCTCATGGCTGGAGCTCTTTATGAAGGAAAATACCCTCTCGCAACAGCATTGGGTCGCCCACTTATCGCCAAGCTAATGGTCGATGCGGCAAGGCAACATGGCGCCAAGGCAGTCGCCCATGGCTGCACAGGCAAAGGGAACGACCAGGTCAGATTTGACGTAACCTTCCAAACCTTGGCACCTGACCTCAAAATCATTGCGCCTGTTCGGGAATGGAAAATGAGCCGGGATGAGTCCCTGGCCTACGCGACCAAGCACAATATCCAGGTGGAAGCAACAAAAGAAAATCCCTTTAGTGTCGACCTGAATGTTTTCGGAAGGTCATGCGAGGCGGGGATTCTTGAGGATCCTTGGGTTGAACCGCCTTCAGAGGCTTATGCCTGGACGACTGATGTTGAGAAAACCCCGAATACCCCTGAATATGTAACGATAGATTTCAAAGAGGGTAAGCCCGTTGCACTAAACGGCATTCCCATGGATGGAGTGCCACTAATCGAGGAGCTTAACCGCCTTGGCGGAAAGCATGGCATTGGCCGGATTGACCACATTGAGAACCGTCTTGTCGGTATCAAATCCCGTGAGATCTATGAAGCCCCAGCCGCGGTCATCCTTCATGATGCGCACAGGGAACTCGAATCGATGTGTTTGAGCAAGCAGGCTCAACGGTTTAAGACAATTGTTTCACAAGAATATGCCGACATGATCTATAATGGATTGTGGTTTAGCGGGTTCCATCAGGACCTTGCGGCGTTTGTCCATAGCAACCAACGCTTCGTTTCTGGTCAGATCAGATCCAAACTCTTCAAGGGTTCGTGTGTTGCGGTTGGCCGCAAATCAGAGCACAGCCTCTACTCAAAGGACCTTGCCACCTACGAGTCAGGCGACCAATTCGACCACGAAGCGGCCAAGGGTTTCATTCGCCTTTGGGGCTTGGGCCAACAAACGCAAGCCACAAGACAACTCCTCAAGGACGGAAAGGGATTCACCCTTCCTGGCTTGATGGGGCCAAGCTAGGCCTAACATTAGACAGATAGGCTTCCCACTGATGCCGCTTTCCGACGAACAGTTTGGTATCAACGACTTGGCCAGGTGGCTGGCCATGGATGCGCGTGATGTCACCAAACTGGTTTCACGGGGCAAGCTCCCTGCAAGGCGTGTAGGGGGGGAGTGGAGGTTCCATCGGGCAGAAATCACCCGATGGATCGAAGCAGAGCTGCATATCAGCTCTTGCGCCGAATTGCTCAGGTTTGAGCAAACTCCGATCGCTGCTCATTCCAGCCACCAAAGTAGTGGGGGCTTGCTTACAGATTCCGTGCTTTTGCCGGAATGCGTTGTTTATCCATTGCAAGGAAAAACCAAATCGAGCGTTCTGCGGGAACTCGTGCAGACTGCTGCCAATTCCTACCGCATCTGGGACACGGATGCGGTCCTTAAAGCACTCCAGGAACGAGAAGACCTTTCCTCTACTGCTTTTGCTTCAGGAGTTGCCTTTCCGCACCCTGGAAGGCGAATGCATGGAGAAATCTCGGAATCTGTTGTAGCAATGGGAATAAGCCAACAAGGCATTCCTTTTGGCGGGCCGGATGGACGACTAACCCATTTGTTTTTCCTTGTGTTGGCCACGGATGATCCAACCCACCTCTCTATCCTGGCACGCCTTTCCCGGCTAACACGGTCAGTGGAAACACTTGTGGAAAGGGTTCGGGAATGTGGAAACAGCAACGCAGCAATGGAAATTTTGCGCGAGGCGGAAACTGGTTTCCAGGGTGACACTTTGGCCTAATTAACTTTTCTTAAGTAAACTCATATGACCTCATCTGCCTATCCCAATACATTGGTTACCGATTTTGATGGAACTTTAACCCGGACCGATTTTTTCCAGGCAGTCCTCGAAAGACTTGTTGACGACAATCTGTCCATTTGGAATCGGTATTGCCAAGGATCGATTACGCATTTCGAAGCACTGGCAGGTTATTATCGCCAAATCCGTATACAGCAATCAAAATTGCTGGAAATGGTGAACGAACTTGGGTTCCCAAAAAACTTTGCGAATCTGGTAAACGGTTTACGCAAAAACAAATGGGATGTGGTAATCGCCTCAGCTGGATGTGAATGGTATATCCGGTACCTTGTCAACCTCTCAGATATTAACCCTAGTCCAATCGTACATGCCAACGGTGGCACCTATTCGGATGACGCTGGCCTTGTCATGGAATTACCAAGGCATTCGCCCCACTTTCATCCCGAAATCGGAATTTCGAAAGCATCCGTTGTTAAGGCCCACATGGGCCTTAATCGGTCTGTAGCTTTTGCAGGCGATGGCCCCACAGACCTTGAACCCGCCCTTTTGGTCGACCCAAAACTGCGATTTGCAAAAGGGGCTTTAGCGCGTCTTTTATCCGACAAAGAGGAAGAATTTATCCCCTTTTATGACTGGGACGAAATTCCCAACCACCTCCCTGAAATGGACTCAAACTAGACCAATTCCAGCAAACCAATCGATTGCAACTCCTCCCATCGCTGAAATATGGTCGTTCGTTTTTTTAAAATGTTCACATCCCAGGAACCCCCGATAGGCGGACAGAGGTGACGGATGGGGAGCTTCAAGAATCAAATGGGAAGGGTGAGAAACTCTATGTTTTTTTGACCGCGCGGGATTTCCCCAAAGAAGAAACACGATTCCTAAATCCTTGTGGCCCAGCCGTTCCAGGATTCGTTCCGTTAAAAGCTCCCAACCGATGGCCTTATGAGAAAATGCGGCACCCTCCCGAACACTTAACACAGTGTTTAAAAGAAGGACACCTTGTTTGGCCCATTGGCTAAGGTCGGTTGGAGGTAACCGATGGCTTTCATTCGGGAATGAACTCCTTAATTCTTTTTGAATGTTGGCAAGTGACGGTGGGGGGGAAACTCCTTGGGGTACAGAAAAGGCCAGACCATGAGCCTGCCCGGGGCCGTGATATGGATCCTGTCCCAAAATCACCACCCTGACACCGCTTGGAGGGGTTAGCTCCAAAGCCCGAAACACCGATGCTGAAGTGGGGCATATTTTTTGGGTTTTGGTTTCCGCCAGGTACCGTTCCTCCAATCTGCTCCACCACGCCTCGACCTCGGGATTGCCCAAAAATTCGGACCATGCTTTCGGTAATTTCAAACTCAAATCTGGTTGTGTCATCGGGGCCCAACCCTCTAAAATCTCAAATATATGTAATCCCGATGGAATTGGCCGGATGCAAGGGACAAAGCTCAACCACAGTCCAGAGTCCTTAAAAGAATTAACGGATCGTTTTACGGCCGAATTGTTTAACACTATTGGAAATCGGTGGGTCAAGGGTTTGCAGGCACCATTGGTTCCGGTGGCGTTCCTTTTAACCTTTTCCTGGATTTTGGCCAAAACTATTCAGGCTCCCCAGCCCGAATACTCACTTGCCACACTGGTCCTGGGTTTGGTATGCCTTGGCCTTTACCTTTTCCCCAATTCAAAAACGATTCCCTGGACCGGGCCACTTCTTTTAACAGCCGTATTGTCATTTGGGTTTTTATGGCACAGGATCCCCTTGGATTTTCCTATGCCAGGGCTGTTTACAACAAATTCGCCCCCAGACGATGATATTCAATTCTATTATGTCACGGTTTTGGATCGTCCGGAAACGCGCGGCGTCAAACGATTCCCTGAATGGGCGACATACGAACCCAGAGTCCTGATCCCCTGTGACTTGGAATCTGTTTCCAATGGAGGGATGGCTTTTGTTGCCTCAGGAAAAGTCCTGGTTCGCAGTCCTAGCCCGTTAGGCAGCCTTATCCCTGGCGAACGGATTCGTGTTACGGCTCGCTTCAAACCCTTTTCCGAACCATTGAACCCG
>CAMBMH010000083.1 GCA_945868575.1 Singulisphaera sp. GP187
ATTGCCACCGCTGGCGGCGTCGTAAGAGGTAAAGAGGTAGCTGGTGTTCAGGGGGCTGTAACCGGTGGCGATTCGTCTTACCGTGCCATCCACCCCGGAACCCAGAGTGGTTACCGCATCGGCAATGGGTCGGGAGAGGGTATCGTAGCTGTAGGTGTGGGTGTTGCCGTTGCGAAACGGTCCACTTCTGGAGGCTAATCCAAACAGGCCATTTCGATGTTGGAACAATGCACGAAATGACGGAATAACCCTGAAAGGGTGCCCGCCGGGCCGGAGGTTTCGATAGCGGTTGGTGGTTCCAGGCATGAACAATTACCTGTCCAAAGTAGGCACTTGATAAATCATGACCAATGGAATCGCCCAAGTAAAGGGGTAAAACGGCTCAATCGCTATCCATGCAGCGACTGGGTTAAAGAGTTTGCCATCAAAGGGCAATTTGGATAGTATTAAACCGCATTTTGCTTCAGGCGTTATAAGGCGTTCTTTCAAAACGCTCGAACTTGGCTGGCCCAACTTATGCCAGGAATTTCCTTTTCGTGCATTTGGTCTGTTTCGTGGTGAATTTTATTGGGTTACCCTTTTTGGTTACTTGCCTTTTTTCGTGGATTTCAGGGTTTCCTTCAAAATTGGCTTTGGGCGATTTGCCGGGAAGAAATACCAATCGTGCGACCTTTAAATTTGTGCTCAACCTGGTGCCCGACCTCCCAGTCCACCAAAACAAAGGGAAAATGTATTCCATAGGAGGCCTTTTATTGGTTTTCCTTTTCGTATGATTTCCGGTTTCTTTCTGAATTTTTTCCCTTAATCGTTGGCTTGGGAAAGTTGCCTCGGGCCAATAGGCCCGAGGCCTAAGACGACAAAACACGCCTATTCCTGGCGAACGCCAATATCCAGAATCAGGTTGGCAAAAATCCGCAAGTCAGCCGATTGGATGGTCAGAATATGACTCGGACAAGCGACCTCTTTATAAAACTGCCACTTGTCAATCAGTTTGAGCTTGGCCCGGGATTGGCGCTCCTCCAGGATTTTGGAAAACTCGGCCCACACCGGAGGATCTTCGGTCAGGGCATAAGGCCCCTCGCGTTCATAATCCATGACATAGGCAAAATCGATCGGCACAGCCGAAAGGACCGCATCCAGGATCTGTGTCGTACTGACCACACCCGGTGAAAGATTGAGGCTGACTAATTTGGCGTTGGGCCCCAGCGTCGTGCTGGCGGGATAGTTCCCATCAGCAATGAGGATTCGGCCATGGTGCCCGGCCCGGGCAATGGTTTCCAATATCTGGGGATGAAGAAGTCCACACTTGAGCATGTCAAAAAATCCTTATGAAAAGTTGAAAAATAACTATTCGTTTTCGACCGCGACCATCGCCTTGACCACACCCGTTTCGGGCTTGATCAGTGTCTCAAACGAGTTGGGTAATTCCAAAAGAGTGGTTCGGTGGGTGATCCAGGGGCGAGTATCAATCACTCCATCCTCGATCAATTTGATGATGCGGGGAAAATCGCCGGAGTGCGCATTCCTCGTCGCAAAAAGCGACATCTCGCGACGATGAAACAGCGGATCGGCAAAGCTGACCGCATCGGGGACGATTCCGACGAATACCATTCTCCCGGTAAACCCGACAAAATCAAAACTGCGGGTCATGGCTTTGGGATTGCCCGTGGCGTCATGAACCAGAGTGGGAAGTCCACCGCCGCAAGCCGCCTGGATCGCTTCCAAATCCGCATCACCACCACGGATCTGGATGAGGTGCTTGATGCCAAATTGCTTGCCCACAAAGTCGAGCCGGATCTGGTTGGTATCGGCAACCAGAATATTCACCTTATGGAGTCGCAAAAATTCAAGAACCGAAAGTCCGATTGGCCCAGCGCCCACCACCAGACAGTTTTCCCCCTCTTTGGGCGCCCCACGATCCACCGCGTGACAGCCGATGGCCAAAGTCTCGACAAGGGCGAGCTGTTCGTTGGAGAGTTTGTTTCCGGGGTGGAGCTTGCGGGCGGGAACGATAAATCGGGGGCGCATGCCACCGTCCGTGTGAACTCCCAAAACCTTCAGATTTTCGCAGCAGTTTCCATTCCCCTTTTTGCAGGAGAAACAATTTTGACAATTGATGTAGGGCTCTACGCTACAACGATCTCCCGGCTGGATGTGGGTTACACCCCCACCGACCGCAAGAACTTCCACTCCCAGTTCATGCCCCGGGATGCGGGGATAGCTGAAGAAGGGCATCTTTCCCAGAAATCCGCTGATGTCCGATCCACAAATACCGACCGCATGCACCCTAACAAGGGCTTCGCCCGGTGCGGGCCTGGCAGGTTCGGAAAGTTCCGCCCAGCCAAATTGCCGGGGTTGTTCAAACAGGAGAGCTTTCATTCCAAAATCCTTTGAATCCAAAAAAACTGAGGAGGCCGATCAGGGGAGTTCCAACTCCAGTATCAGGCCATCGGACAAACCCAAAGCGGCAACGGGTCGGTCGGGAGCAAAAGCCATGGCCCTGATCCGCGAACGCTCCTGCCCCATACTTGGCCGGAGATCCCAGGTACGACGATTGGTTCCCGCGGCGATATCAAAGAGGGTTATCTGATTGTCCCCCGAGGCGACCAAAACCTGGGAACCATCGGTTTTAAGGGCCAATGCAGCCAAATCCTTTCCCGGAGAAGGAAGCGTGTGCAATTTTTCCCGTCCCGGATAATTCCAGACCGTGACACGCCCTGTCTTGTCTGATGTGGCAAGAATTTTGTTCCCTCTGGAAAGTGCCAAATCGGCGACTCCTTCGGTTTGAGCCTTCAATTCGCCTTCGGGCATCCGTTTGCCCGTTTGGGTTTGCCAAAAGCGCACGGTTCCATCATCGGCACCCGCTACCATAACCTCGCCATCGGGCGACAATGCCAAACTCCTCACAATCCCCAAAGCGGGATCCTGAAGCTGCATCAACTGGTCACGCCTGCCCGATTGGACAGGCACCTTTTCCATGGAAGCGGGTGGAATCCATGCCATGATCGATTTTCCGGACAGGGAATATCCAAGAACGGGAATCTCGATTGGCGGGCGTCCATCAATGATCGAATTGAGGACTTTACCTGTAGGCACTTCGAGTATGGTCAGGGTGCGGTTCTGGGCAACCACCGCGACCTTCCTTTCGGCCCCTAGCCAGGTCAACGCGTTAAGTGGTTCACCCGATCCCAAAAGACGGGCTGGGGCGGCTGTCTTTGCCGACTCCCCGACAGGCCAGGCGATTAGATCTCCATCGCCCCCCGAAGAAGCAAGCCATTGGCCAGAGGCATCGTAAGCCAGCGAACGGACTTCACGACTGTGGCCGGTTTGGACGGAATCCTCCTGGCGAGCGACCAGGTCCCAAGTGCGCAGTTGTCCATCCACCGATCCGGAAAGGATCATGTTCGCCGTGGGGTGAAAGGCAAGCGTCGTTACCCAATCTGTATGACCACGAAAAGCAAGCCGCTCCAAACGGGCTCCGGTAACCGAGTCGGCCGGTGTGTCCCACAAGCGAATGATCCGGTCCGCTCCCGCCGCCGCAACCGAAAGACCAGAGGGAGCAAACGCAATCGCCGAAAGCGCGCCCTTGGATCCATTCAGGGAAATCTGGGAAAGCGTGGGTTGACCTGTGGGCCCTGTGCCAAATGTCCAAAGGATGGCTCGCTGATCATTTCCACAAGATGCCAATCGCGGGCGCGCCGGATCGAACACCAAACTCGTTACCGCTCCCTGGTGACCACCCAAAAGCCTCGGACTTGCCTTGCCAAAAAGATCCAAAAGGCGAATGACACCATCCCCACCGCCGATTGCCAAAAGTCCCCCGGTCGAATCGATAGCCAGGGAAAGGGCAAACCCGACAGGTTGATCAATGGATTGAAGGATTTTTCCCGTAAGCAAATCCCAAACTTTGACCGTCCGATCCGCCGAGGCACTGGCAAGGAGTTTCCCGGCAGGGCCAAAAGTCAAAGCCGTGATGGTTCCTTCGTGCCCTTCAAGCACCATGGGGGGCGCGCTTTCCGAAAAAAATACGCGAATCTTGCGGTCGACGCCCCCAACCGCCAAGAGGCGGGAATCAGGCGCACTGGCAACGACTGAGACCGGTCCTTCGCTTCCGGGCAAAACCGCCGTCCTGGAGAGCCCATTGCTGTCGAAAAGTATGGCTCCCCCTTTTGCGCCACCCACCAGCACCTGAAGGCCATCCCTTGCAAAAGCAAGTGACCAAATTTCGCCTACACCCGCATCGGCTTTTTGGCCCGTCGATTGATGTTCGAGTTCCCGGGTTCGCAATACCATATCCGTCCCGGCGACCACAAACCAAGAAGCGTCCGCGGCCAAGGCAACGGCCCTGTAGGGATCGGAGTATTGATGGGTCCTAAGAGTTTGCCCGGTAATTGGATCCACCAGACGCAAGGTTCCATCCTGGGACCCAGCCATCACCAACTTTCCACCAGAGGCCGACTGCAAAAATTGCACAGGCTTGGGAAAGGGTTCAAGGTTTTTGACCTCGGAACCGGTTTGGGAATCGATCAATTTGAGCTGGTTGGGATTGGCACCCGAAACCGCCAGGGTTTTTCCTTCGGCAACAAAACAGATTCCGTACGCATTCCCACCCGGAAAAAGATTCTGCTCAAGAAGGACCTTGCCAGACCCCACCTCAAACACCCATGCCTTGCAATCCGCGGAGGCGGCTGCAATCCGTTTTCCGTCCGGGCTGTAAGAGATCTGGTGAATGGTGAGGGCGGGACCGCTGATCTCCCTGGGGGGAGTCCGGGCAAGAGGACTGTGCACACGGATTTTTCGGTCGGCACCGGCGGCGGCAAAAAAAACTCCATCAGGACTATAAGCGATGCTGTTGATGGGCTCAGCATGGCCCGTCTGGCGATCGACCACTTTCCCATCATCCATCGCCCAGGTAAGGATCAGATCATCCTTGCCGCCACCGCTAAGCCGAGCGCCTGAGGGGTGAAAAGCCAGTGCCTGAACCTCGCTGGAAAGTCCCACAAGGCGATGAAGTGGCCTGGCCGATGGCATTTCCCAAACCAGGACCGTCCCGTCTTTAAGACCGGCCGCCAGAAATTTCCCCAAGGGATCAACGGCCAAAGCGGTTGCATTTTCCGTCACACGAAGACGCGGATCACCAAAAACATGGCCCACATGGGCTGGCCAGCGTGGGTCGGGAAACCAGATTTGGGAGCGCGCCTGGTTCCAGAGGACCTTGGATTCCAGGGGATTGGTCGATTTTTCGGCAGATTTGGCTGTGCGCTTGGCGGTCGATTCCCATTGCGCACCAAAAAGTTTCTCTGCACCGGCTTTTTTTGCCTCGGCCAAATCTTCGGCAAAAGCGGTTTTGGGATCTGATGGGGCGCCTGCAGAGGGCGATTGGGCCCGAACGCCAATAAATTTCGGGCTTGTCGCAAAGACTACCCAAAAGAGCATGACGCCGCAAACGGGCAGAATTGCGCGTGAAAGCCAAAGGCCCGAGGATGATAAGCGCATGAGCAGTCTCCTTGGGAAAAGTTTATGGGAGGCCCGGGTCGGTGCCGAGGTTAGTTTTCCCGGACAATACCAAAGCCCCGACTTCCCAATTGGGTAGCCACCTGAATTTCCCCATGGGTAGATCCAAAGCGGGACTGGGATTTTTGTGCTGGAAACTCCCACAGTTGCTGCTCAAACCGCGCATTCAACCCTTGTACCCATTGGGGAAATTGTGGTAAAATCAACTATCCCTCCCACCTAGCCCACGAGGCCTATTGCATGCCGGGCACACTTTTATTATTCCTCTCCTCCGGTCTGGTTGCCTGCTTTGAGGCGCCTCCCTCCACTCCGGTCGATTTCAACCGACAGATTCGTCCGATTCTGGTCGAACATTGCCTTGCCTGTCACGGGCCAGATGAAAAGTCGCGAAAAGCCGGGCTCAGGCTGGATGGAACCAACCTGATAAATCTTGAGACCGATGCGGGAAGGTTGATTGTTCCGGGCAAACCCCAGGAAAGCGATCTTTTCAAAAGGCTTTCCCATGCCGACAAATCCAAATTGATGCCTCCTCCCAAATTCGCCAAGCCGCTTGGCGAAGCCCAGATAATCCTTTTGAGTAACTGGATCCGTCAAGGCGCCAAAACCTCGGCCCATTGGGCATTTGTCCCCCCAATACGGCCACCGGTTCCAACAGTCAAAGATCCATCATGGTTTAAAAACCCGATTGATGCCTTCATCCTTGCCCGGCTCGAAGCGGAAGGACTTAAGCCCGAACCAGAAGCCAACAGGGAAAGGCTGTTGCGGCGTGTCACGCTCGACCTGACTGGCCTTCCTCCCACTCCGGCGGAACGAAGCGCTTTCCTTAACGATTCCGCACCCGGCGCCTATGAACGGGTGGTGGACCGCCTGCTTGCCTCGCCCAGATATGGCGAGAGAATGGCGCTCGAATGGCTTGATATGGCCCGTTTTGCCGATAGCAACGGGTTCCAGGTCGATTCCAGCCGATCAATGTGGCCTTGGCGCGATTGGGTGATCAACGCGTTTAACAAAAACCTCCCCTTCGATCGCTTCACCATGGAGCAACTCGCAGGCGACATGCTACCAGACGCCAAAGCCGACCAGGTAATTGCCACGGGCTTTCAGCGCAACCATCGACTCAATGGCGAAGGCGGACTGATCGCCGAGGAATGGCGAATTGAAACTGTCATCGATCGGGTCGAAACAATGAGTCAGGCCTGGCTGGGCCTTACGGCGGGATGCGCGAGGTGCCACGATCACAAATACGATCCGTTTAGTCAAAAAGAGTTTTACCAGCTCTTTGCCTTTTTCAACAATGTCCCCGAATCGGGAACTCTGGAATCCAATCGTTCGGGTGGGAACACCAACCCCGCGGTAGAAGTTTCCACACCGGAAGTTGCGGAAAAAATCAAAGCCGCGACCACCTCGGTCGAAATCGCCAAAGCCAAAGTCCGTGAAGAGGACGCCCGGGTCCCCGGTTTGGTGGATCCCTGGGCCAAAGACCTCGCGGGAAAGCTCGGACAAACGATTTGGCGTTCATTCCAAGCCCAGGTGGTTACCGGAAAAAATGGGACCACATATACCCAAAAACCTGACGGGTCATTCCTTGCCGCGGGCAACAATCCGGATCATGAAATCACCATCGCAAAAGCTCCGGTTTCGGAAAAACTCTCGGCACTCCGTCTTGTATGTCTCCCGGATGATTCCCTTCCGGGCCAAAGCGTGGGACGATACTCCAATGGGAACTTTGTCCTGACCCGTGTGGAAGCGGACCTTTTCCAACCTGGCGAAACCAAGCCGAAGAAGCTGACCTTCAACAAGGCCGTTGCCGACTATTCCCAACCTGGCTGGCCGATCGAAGCCACCGTGGGAACCAATCCCGCGGCAGGATGGGCAGTGGATGGTCCTAGCCGCCGCCAACCCCTTGAGGCAATCTTCCATTTGGCCGAACCGGTCATTGCGCCTGCGGGGAGTACACTCGAGGTTCGACTCGTTCAGACTACCCTGGGTGGCCACAACATTGGACGCTTCCGACTGGCAACTAGTGGAAGGCCCACGAGCGAGGTGAAACTGGGGGAAGCTGGTCCACCGACAGCGGTGGTGGACGCCCTGAAAACTCTATCAGAGAAACGCACCCCAGACCAAAGAAAGACCCTGGAGGTCTATTATCGGGCCACATCGGCAGGGTCTTTGGGGCAGGCCCTAAGCGAACTGGCCAAAAAGGAAGCGGAACTGAAATCGCTCAATGAAAGCCTTCCCACCGTCATGGTGATGAGCGAGGGTCCTCCGCGCGTGACCAATCTCCTTTTACGGGGCCAATACGACAAAAAAGGCGAGGAAGTAAAAGCGGGATTCCCCTCGATGTTGCCGCCTCCACCAACTGGTACCAAGGCTGACCGCTTGGCTTTGGCACGATGGCTAACAGATCCCGGCCATCCCCTAACCGCAAGGGTTTGGGTCAACCGGGCATGGGAGCGATATCTCGGAGCGGGCATTTGCCGCACGACAGACAACATGGGCACCCAGGCGGAATTCCCGTCCCATCCGGAACTGCTGGATTGGCTTTCGGCCGAATTTGTCGAGCGCAAATGGGATATGAAGGCCATGGCGCGGCTTATTGTAACCAGCGCGACCTATCGACAAGACTCACGGGTCGAAGCGGAAAAGCTGAAAAAAGACCCGCAGAATCGCCTCCTTTCCCATGGACCACGATTTCGTCTTCCCGGAGAAATTCTACGCGATCAGGCGCTCTCCATAAGCGGCCTGCTGGTGGACAAGGTCGGAGGGCCATCGGTGCGACCCTATATGCCGACAGGCGTTTGGGACGAGACCAGCGTTTATGGGGATTTGCGGGGATATATGCACGATAAAGGCGATGGCCTTTACCGCAAAAGCATTTACACCATCTGGAAACGGACCGCGGCACCACCGACCATGCTTCTTTTTGATGCTCCCAGCAGGGAAGCCTGTCTGGTTCGTCGTGGGCGCACCAACACTCCCCTTCAGGCCCTTGCCCTGCTTAACGAGGTTACTTTTGTCGAAGCAGCGCGCAAACTCGGGGAACGGATGATCTCCGAGGGCGGACCCGATACCGCCTCCCGGGTTCGTTACGGTTTCCAATTGGCGCTGGGGCGCGATCCCACCTCACGAGAATTGGAAATCATCGCGAAGGGGGTTGAACGCGATCGGATGCTATTTGAAAAAGATCCTGCAGGCGCGGGTAAACTGGCGGCGACCGGCGAGGCAAAATCCAAACCGGGCATCCCTCCTGCGGACCTTGCGGCCTATGCCCTCGCGGCCAATGTGCTTTTGAACCTCGATGAATGTGTAACCCGCGAATAATTTACTATTAATATCTGCAATATAATAATAATCACAAAGGAAATATCATGATTATCACCGACAATCCCCACTGGGCCAATCGACTCAATCGCCGCATTTTCCTCGGAGGGGGACTGGCGGGAATATTGGGAAGCACCGCTGTGGGCGGGTTGCGCGCGGAAGGAAACAGGGGGAATGGAAGTTCTCCCGATGCCCCCTGGATAAACCCCGGTGTCCCCAAGGCAAAACGGATCATTTACCTGTTTCAATCGGGTGCCCCGTCCCAAATGGATCTTTTTGATCCAAAACCCGTCATGGAAAAACACCGGGGAAAGGACCTTCCAGAGAGCATTCGCAAAGGCCAGCGCTTAACCACCATGACCTCTGGGCAATCCAATTTTCCGATTGCTCCCTCGGTTTTCCAATTCAAACAGCATGGCAAATCCGGTCTTTGGCTTAGCGACGCATGGAAACATCTCCCAAAAGTCGCTGATGAAATTTGCATGATCAAAACCGTCAATACGGAAGCGATCAATCACGACCCCGCCATCACTTTCATGCAGACAGGCAACCAACTCCCGGGTCGACCGAGCATTGGGGCATGGGTCAGCTATGGCTTGGGTAGCCCAAACCGGGATCTCCCGGCTTATGTGGTCCTTACAAGTTTTGGCAGTGGGCGCCCGGATGACCAACCCCTATATGACCGCCTTTGGAGCGCGGGATTTTTACCGGGCAAACACCAAGGTGTCAAATTTCGCAACAAGGGGGATGCGGTCCTTTATTTGACCGACCCTCCAGGCGTTGACCGTGCAACCCGCCGCGCAACCCTCGACCGCCTTTCTTCCCTAAACGGGATCCATCATCAAAACCTGGGCGACCCCGAAATCGAAACGCGGGTGAGCCAATACGAGATGGCTTTCCGGATGCAGTCCAGCGTTCCGGACCTGCTTAATGTAAAGTCCGAAAGCAAGGAAACCCTGGACCTTTATGGGCCCGATGTCACACGACCGGGAAGTTATGCGGCGAATTGCCTTTTGGCACGCCGCCTCGCCGAGCGGGATGTTCGCTTCATCCAGCTTTTCCACATGGGTTGGGATCACCACGGCAACCTGCCCGGCGCATTAAGGGGGCAATGCAAGGACACGGATCAGGCGACTACAGCGCTCCTGATTGACCTGAAACGCCGGGGACTCCTTGAGGACACCCTCGTGGTTTGGGGCGGAGAATTTGGCCGAACCATCTACTCCCAAGGCGGCCTCTCCGTGGACAACTATGGAAGGGATCACCACCCCCGCTGCTTTAGCATGTTCATGGCTGGCGCAGGCGTGAAAAAAGGGATAACCTTCGGGGAAACCGACGAATACTGCTACAACATTGTCAAAGATCCGGTCCATGTGAACCAGCTCAATGCCACGATCCTTCACCTCCTTGGGATTAACCATGAACGGCTTACCTTCACCCATCAGGGGCTTGAGGCACGCCTTACAGGTGTGGAAACGGCCCGCGTGGTTACGGAAGTTTTGGCCTAGGGAATTTTGCTCTTTGGAATTGGTTTGCGGGAAGGATCTACCCCCCCGCAAATCAATTCACAAACCGTTTTAAAGTAATCCTTTAAGGAACTTCCTTCTTTGGATTTACACGGGACAGATTGTGTTTGAATAGGGTTAGGGAACCCCGAAAAACAGCATGGAAATCCACCGATTACTCACCCCAACGAAATCCAAACCTTGATCCCAAAAGCCATTTCGATTTAGACTCGGGAAAGAACTGTGCCTTTCCTTTAATCCCAATGGTGATTTCATGCGTAAAAAATGGGCGATTTGGCTTGGTTTGCTTGCCTCTTCCCAGACATTTGGCCAACCCCCGGTGCAAACGGTAATCCCGGGTGTGGACCCGGTTTTTCCTGCGGCCACTCAACCTCAACCCCCTGCTCCGGTTGCTCTTCCCAATCCCATCCAGCCAAAAGAAAACCTTGACGGAAGTTGGCAGATCACTGCCTTGATCGAGGATGGCGTGCAAGTCCCCGAAGACCAGGTCCGTTTGCGCTACGCCAACGAACGCATTTTCACCATCAAGGGTCAAGCGCTTACCTTTTTGATGCCCGGAAGCCTCCAGTCTCGCTCGATTCTTTTCATTACGGATAGCTCGGCGAATCCCAAAACCATCGACCTCATAGGCGCGGAAAAGACAGGCGGAAAAGGTATCTACTCCTTGACCGGAGATAACCTGGTCCTTTGCATAGGCGAACCGGGCATCAATGTCCGCCCGGCGGAGTTTTCCGCAAAACGGGGCTCCCCGTTTATGCTCATGATGCTTAAAAAACTCGCTCCAGCCGCAATTCCTCCAGTTCCCGCCCCCAACGCCCCCCCGATTATGGTTGAGGCCCTAAAACCGCCAGTCGTCACCAATGACGATCAAATTCGGGCTATGTTCGTGGGATCCTGGGGACACCAGGACGAAGATTACAATTACACCTACACTTTCAACCGCGATGGGACATTCAGCTCGCTTCGCACCTTCAAGGAAAAGTTTGGCAAGATTTTCCACGAGGATGTTCGCTCGTCGGGAAACTGGAAAATCGATCAGGGTGTGATCCTTACCACCACGACAACGTCAACGGACAAGCATAAGGTCAACCAGATTTCCTCTTACCGTATTCGGACCATTTCGCAATCCGAAGTGATTTCGGTGGATCAGTTTGGTCGGCTGCGCCGGGAATGGCGCCTTCCTTAATTTTCACCCTTTGGGTGTCCACAAAGAGTAAAAAAAGGCCGAGAGTCGATTCCCGGCCTTTTTATTTGGCACATAAATACCTTGTTAGCCAAAGCCCTTATTCGTTCGGCTCACGATAACCTTGGGGTTCTTCCAATCGGACCAGCAACATTTGGTCTGTGCGTTTTGCGTCGTAATGCACGAGAATCGGTGTCTGATCCTGAGTCAGGTTTTTCAGGCCAGCCTCATAAACCACATCTTTCTTTTCACCCACGCTCCAAGCCACCCTCTGGGTTTGCAAATCGACTTTTCCGTTGATCGGAACGGTGATATCCGCAATGGAGTTGTACATGTTTCCCCGGATCGTCCCATCCTTGCTCATCGCAAGTTGCAAAGTGTTAGTCGAATCGGAATCCTTGTCCCGGCTCATCGCATAGACCCCAAGCTGCTGCCACTCGGCATCTTTGGGTGGATTGGCCTGCCTTCCAAGAGTTGCAAGATCCGTAGCTTGTTGATAGTATTCGGTTTGGGTCCCTGCGGGGTCGCCATTGATGTAAACCGTATCGCCCTGATAGATCACATTGGTGCCATAGTTGTAGGGCATAGGCACAAAGTTTGTGCCACAAAAACCGGCCAAGGTACCAAGGCCCAAACCAGTCCAAAACCCGCCGCCACCGTACCAGCCACCACCCCACCAATTATTAAAATGGTTATTGTAGTATCCACGATTCCAATTATTATTCGCATAATAATTGTCCCGCACCATATTTCCGCGATTGGAAAGCGAACTGTTCGACCACCCGCGAAGATTAGTCGAATTATTGACATTATTGAAATTAAAATTGTTCAGGTTTGTGTTTCCTGAAGGGCGCAAATTGGGGTCTGGCCGCCAAATGCCGCTGCCTCCCTGACCGGGACGGAAACCATTATCCGGAAAATTCCCCTGACCGGGACGGTTCAGCGTGCCGCTACCCCCCTGACCAGGACGCGGACCATTATCCGGAAAATTCCCCTGACCAGGACGATTCAGCGTGCCGCTACCTCCCTGACCCGGACGATCCCCAGGATTTCCACCTGGACGAGGATTAGAAGGATTGGGAGGACGATTCACTGGGCCGTTATTTCCTTGCCCCGGCTTTTGAGCGTTGGGTAAAGGCGACGGTCCAGGATTCGGCCGGGTCATGGGCGTTGCTGGTCCAGGCCGACCAGCTCCAGGCACTGGGGATGGTCCAGGATTAGGGCGCGCTCCAGGCCCTGAATTGGGTCCAGGCCGACCAGCTCCAGGCGCTGGGGATGGTCCTGGATTAGGCCGAACGCCCGGATTCCCAGGGCCGCCTCCCGGGCGACCAGTTCCACGCCCGGTACTGCCAAAGCCCTGGCCAAACGCCAAACCAGATCCCAAATGGAGTCCACATCCAAATAACGCCGCAAAAAGACCAAGCCTGGCCCACTTCTTAATCATTTTTGACTCATTCATTTGGTGTGAGACGGAGGCGTCCATGCCAGAAATCGGAACCTTACTATTTGTCGTCAGAATCCTTGGATCCTTTATCGCCATAGCCTTCAGGCTCTTCGAGCCGAACAAGAATCATTTGTTCGCTTTTTTTCGCCGAAAAATGAACAAGGATAGGAGTCTGATCCTGGGTCAGGTTTTTTAGGCCAGCCTCATAAACCACATCCTTCTTGTCTCCAACAGTCCAGGCTGCCCGTTGGGTATCCTTGTCAACTTTGCCGTTAATAGGCAAAGTCGAGTCGAGGACCGAGTTATAAAAGTTGCCTCGAATGATCCCGTTTTTATTGACTGCCAATTGGATCATATTGCTGGAATCTTTTTCCTGATCCTTGGCAAGGGCGTATACCCCAAGCTGTTGCCACTCATCATCTTTTGCCGGTTTGGCTTTTGCTCCCGAAGCAGCCAATTCATTTGCCTGTTGATAGTACTCTTCCCGGCTCCCCACAGGGTCACCTTCGTAATAGACGGTATCGCCTTGGTAAACCACATTGGTGCCATAGTTATATGGACGAGCCAGAAGTGCCATTCCACACCAGGATGTCAGCGCGCCAAATCCCAGTCCGGCCCAGAATCCACCACCGTAATAACCGCCGCCCCACCAATTGTTGAAGTGTGCGCCGTAAAAATTGTTATTCCAATTATTATTACGATAAAAATTATCTCTCAAGCCATTTCCACGATTTGCCAAATTGGTGTTGGACCAGCCGTGAAGATTGTTGATGTTGGTATTGCTACGGTTGAACTGATTGAATTGGGCGGAATTGAAAGTTCCGGCACGATTGAAGTCCCCACCGCGGTTAAAATCGCCCGTGCGATTAAAATCCCCACCACGGTTCAAGTCACCACCACGGCCTGCGTCCCCGCCACGGTTATAGTCACCACCGCGACCTGCATCCCCACCGCGGTTCAAGTCACCACCACGGCCTGCGTCCCCGCCACGGTTATAGTCACCACCGCGACCTGCATCTCCACCGCGGTTGTAGTCACCACCGCGACCTGCGTCACCGCCACGACCAGCATCGCCGCCGGCCGGTCTGGCTCCGCCACCATAGCCGCCACCACCCGCCGGGCGTGCTCCACCACCCCCACCGAAACCACCGCCCCCACCACCCGCTGGGCGGGCGCCGCCTCCAAAACCATGGGCAAAAGCCATGCCCGCGCCCACTCCCATGGTCAAACCCACCACACACGCGACTGCGATTGCTGTTCTGCTTTTGGAAAACATGATTTTAACTCCTAAACAGGGATTGAATTTACTTGGATTTTGTCAATTTAAGAGGAACTGTGTCCGCGAGGGGCACCCCGCCCACAACCCGCTCGATGGCTTGCCATGTCATGGTCTCATTGCCTTTGCCGGGGGTGAATACCTGAACCGAATTGGATTCGAGCCCGGCAGGATCTACGCCAGCCACTTCCAATTCCCAGCGTTGGCCATCATGCGCCCATCGACCACTAGCGACCGCGCCGCTGGATTCGAATACCCAGGACAATAATCCGGCGCCGCTGGGGTCGATTCCAACAATCTGGACCCCTTCCAAAACCACAACACCTTTGGACCTGCGAACGAAGTTGACTTTTACGAACGAACCACCCAAAGCGGGCTCAACAACAATCTCCGCCTCGTCCTCACCTGCTCTGCCTTTCCATGTCCCTTTCATCCAATCCAGCTCATCAAGCTGGGGCCCGGTTTGGAGATTTTCAACGGATTGAGCAATGCGCCATTCCCCTTCCTCACGAATCCTCAGGGTGCGGAACCGGGAACGGGCGATTTTCCCATCGGCGGTTTCCATTTTGATGTTCCCCTCAACCCAGGCGGCTTCTTTGGAAATGCGCCTGATCCGCTCGACTTTGACTTGCAACTTGGCTTTGGGGTGATCCGCAAGCCAAGTTTTGTAGGTCTCTTCGATGGCCGATTTGCCTTCGAGATTCAGGCCATAATTGTTGCTGTATTCGCCATGTTCGGCCCATTGGGCAAGAATTGCCTTCAGGTCCCCTTTGCTGACGGCTTGGGAATAGGCATCAGCTGCCGCACGGAGCCCCTTCTCGTCAAAATCCTTGTCCCCGGAGGCGGGACTTTGTCCCATTCCGGAACCAACAAAAACAAATAGGGCTGCCGGAATCATCCATATCTTGCGCATATTCATGGAATTTCATCTCCAGATCGGGTCTATACCCGAATTTTATCCATCTGGTGCCATAAGCGTTCGCCGAATTGCCAAAAACAATCCCGAAAACAATAAATGGACCCCGCGCCGCAGGCGATAGAACGCCCTGGCCACCAAAGGTTTCGAAATAGCCACCTGCCCTTGGATCCCAATTCAAAAAGGCGTGGTAAAACGAAAAAGGGCCAGCTCCCCAAAGGAACCGGCCCGCCAGAAACCAGATTTTAAAAAAAGCCTTAAGCGCTCCTAAGCGTAGATAATTCCGGCTTCCCATAATAGACCCGGGCCACGCGTTCACGATTGAGTCCAAGAACCCGGTCGAAGCGGCTGAGTTTCATACCATCCACATTCGGCCGCTTGTCTGCAAGGTCCCCAAGGATCGTCACATCCAGGTCGATTTCATGGCTGATACGGCTGTTCAGTAGCGACTTGAAAGTAAGCAGCCCGCCATCTTTCCCCAAAATCCACCAATCCGATTTTCCATAAATCAGAGTGGTCACACGGGTATTATCTTCATCCACCGGGGTGAAGAAAATATAAAGCTTCCAGGCAACCCATGCCTTTTTGCCTGTGGCGGGATCTTCAAACCAGTGGTCATAAATCGAGTAACAAGGGCTAAAATATGTCGTCCAGTGATCAAAAAACAGCATGTTTTTGCGAACCATCAAAAGCTGGTTGGCCCACCAGGGAAGAGGCTTCCCGGGACCATGATTGCGCACGGTCACGGAATCATCAGTCCATTCAAATTTCACATCAACTTCGTGCATCCGGTCAAGCTGATATCCAAATATTGCATGAGTCGTGCCGGTGTGTTCGATTTCGCAAAAATTGTCCATTGTGGTATCAAGTGGGGCCGGTGCCGTATGGTCCAGGGTACCCAAAAGGAACCAGGGTTCCGAGGGCATGTCGGGGAAATGGGATTGCGATCCCCGATTGCGAACCCAGATCAAACCTTGGGATTCGGTGGTCTCAAAACTGGGCGCGCAAGCATGAAGCTTGGGGGTGCCGGGACTTTCCCCCGCCCCACAGGATTTGAATGTCCAGCCGTGATAGGGGCATTGGATTTGATCGCCTATGACTTTCCCTTTACTGAGACGCATACGCCTGTGTGCGCACATGTCATCGAGGCTTGCCACTTTTCCGGTCGAGTCCCGAAAAAGGACCATTTCATGACCACAAATTTTTACGCTTTGGGGCTTTTTGCGCAATTTTTTGGAAGGCAGGGCGGGATGCCAATGATTGAGAACACTCATGACGGAAACCCCTGCGCCTTTGTTTCAACCTCGCCCCAAACTTCAGACTTTTGCAAGTTTCCAAAGGAATTGGATGCGCCCCCGCCACCCCAATGGGTTTGCGGGGTTTGCGGAAAATACCTACTGGGTAACATCGGCAAACTTGTCCGGTTTTCTGGATAAAAAGATTGACACCGGCAAAAGTATATCTCTGTATAAATTTTAAAATAATATATTTACTTTAATTATATTTTTATTTCTTTAATGTTTCCGAGTGACTTTAACAGGTCTCAACAAACAATGACAGATTTTTGAGATAAATCGTTTAGAGCCTTCACTCCTAAGAGAATCCCCATGGAAATTTGGAAACCGCTTGTAACGAATATTCAATTCTGTGGGGCCAAGGACTTTAAGAAAAGCAAGTACAAAAAGATACCAAAGGGGCTTTTCCTCGAGAACCTGGAGGACCGGACCACGCCCACCAGCACAGCCCAACTGCTCAAATTTGCACCGGAGGAAACCACATTACTTGGCCCAAGACCAACCAACAACATCGATTCTCGCCCCAGCATCGTATTTTTGGACCAGGACTTATTGGGTCGTGTTCCCCAAGAGGAACTAAACCGTTCAACGGTGATTTCCATCAATCATCAATCCGACCCTCTGGAACAAATGACGGAAGCCCTCTCAGGTTTGTCGAATATTGAGGTCGTTCGAATTATTAGCCACGGAAGGGACGGCGCCTTGGTTTTTGGCGAGAGTGTGATCGATGACTACCAATTACAAACACACGAGAAAGAGCTCAACGATTGGGCAAAAGCATTAGCACCCGATGCGGATATTCTTCTTTATGGATGCTCGGTGGCTTCAACGTCATTAGGCAAAAATTTTG
>CAMBMH010000084.1 GCA_945868575.1 Singulisphaera sp. GP187
ACATGGCGGGCAGCGGATGGATCCAGCGGCTCAAATTACGACAATCTGCGAAGTGAAACGAAGAGCTCCCGGGCCAACCTGTCGGGTCGGGTTCAAAACGGTTCTGTTTATTACACCGGGATTGATGTCTACCAAACCAGAAACACAAGCACCAACAATACGGGATCAGGATTCGCACTTGGGCAGACCACGAATTCCCACACGGTAGGCTCGACCCAGACGACGGAAACCCGGGGAGGCAATTCGGGATCGTGGTACGGCAGCAAGCTGGAATCAGGCAACAGCACCACCAACTACACGACGGTATCTGGGACAATGGGCCAGCCTTTTTCGGGCATGACCCAAACCGGTTTCAACACGACGACGCTGTATGGGACGGCGGCCCAGACCGGAATTACGGGGATGTATGGGAGCACCCAGTATGGCCAAATGGCGCCAAGTGAGCCGGTCCAACTCCCCAATATCCCGGCCCCTAATGTGGGAGATTATCCTCCGGATACCCAAAATAAAATAGACCGGATCTATAACGCCTACCGGCAATCCGCTGTCAATCAATCGTATTACGCCTCTCAATACGCCAACCGGCCTGGGGCCAATTTTGTGGCTCCAAGCTTGACGGGCATGTTCCAGCAGATCAACGCATCGGTGATCAATGGAAATATAAGACCCGATGTGGATCAGTCCAAATGGAACCCCCTGGATTATGCAGCCAATTTTTCTGCAGGATGGGCTGATACTTTGACATTTGGTGTTACGGATAATTTTCGAAGTACCTTTGGTTTTAATGATGGTATTGATCATGGGAGTGCCACCTATAAGGCTGTTCAAGCAGGTGGGATTGTTCACAGCCTTGTGCTTGGGGGAGGAGGTACAGCTTCAATAGCGATAAGAGTTCCAACACTTCGATATGGATTAGCAATTAATAGTAGTGGAGCACTAGGTCTTGCACCCACAACGGCAACATCCATAACAATTGTTGGAACCCCGCAGGCAGGCATGGTAGTAGCAGGCGGACTAGGAATCCTGCATGCAAAGAGAATGGGACAAAATGGAGACGCCCAGGGAAGTTTCTCGATTCGGGATCGGACAGGTTATCCAAGTGGCCCGTTCCGTTTGGTAGATGGTGACGAATACATTAATGCTCGCAAAGCCGCAGACCAGGCAAATGCGGCCCTCCGGAAGGCCGACCAAGCAAAATATGCAGGGAAACAAATTCACGAAATTCAACCAGTAAAATTTGGAGGAAGTCCCATTGACCCTGCCAACAAGATCGCATTGGAGCCAATTGTTCATCGACTATACAACTCTTGGTGGTATCGGTTACAGAAAAGATTGGGTTTGAATTAGCTATGAATGAGCATCTTTCGACATTAACTGAAAGTCTTTCAAAGAAGCCTGGAGCGAAACTTTCTGATATTCAGAAAGTTATCAATTTTTTAGGAATAAAACCGCCTGATGACTATATTGCATTTTTACTTGATTCAAATGGGGCTGAAGGTTTTATGAAGGGTGGTCGTTACTTAATATTGGATTCTGTAGAACAGCTCATTCCATGCAATGAACCTTACGGACTTGGTCTTTCGGGGCCAGGTTTTGTAAGTTTTGGTTCGGATGGTGGTACAATGCTCTTTGCTTTCGACATTAGAGCATCTATTCCAAAAATCGTTGAAGTAGATTCAGTATGTATGGATATGGGTGCGATCATTTTTCGTGGCTGGTGCTTAACGGAATTTTTAGAACAACTCAATAAAAACGCCGGATAAGAATGCATACGTGGTGTCTGGTCAGGCAAATGGCGCTTCTTCATTCTGGGAAAAATAGGAAGACTAGAGCGCCCATCCCAACAGTAATGCGAACTGGTAAACCATAAGCATCTAAAATTTATTGTGCCAAGGATGGGACGATGGCTGCCATAATATCGATGGATCTGCGCAAGCGCATATTTGGAGCATTGGGATCCAGTACCAATACAAAAAGAACCATCGATGATTTCCGGGAGAGTTTTGAACAAATGCTTCTGGCTTTCGGCAAATCCGAATGCTCAAACTATTCCAAAAATTGTGAATATTTGGCTATAATGTCAGAAATGGTTCTCTAGTCCCGGGTCGTCTTTCCGATCGACTATAGGCCCCCCAACCGCCATTTCCCGCCCCAAACCAGGCGGGTGCGGGGTCTTTTCCCGGAGCTGCGCCTTTGGTAAACTGATAGCACCTGCCTTTTTCCAATCCCCCACAAACGCTCCCCGGGGTGGACTTTATGCTTCGGATCGGCCCCGCGAGTTCGCGCCGTGGTTTCTTGCGTGTCGCCTCCGCCGGGATGCTGGCGGGCGCCCAAGGTCTTCCCGTCCGAGGCCTGCGCGCCGAAAGTGATGCAACCAAGCCCGGCCACAGTGTGATTTTTGTTTTTTGCCACGGCGGCCCAAGCCAATTCGAGACCTTTGATCCCAAACCTGAAGCGCCCAGCGACATCCGGACCACGGTCGGGACGATTCCCACCTCCATTCCCGGCCAGCGTTTCGGCGAACATTTCCCCCTTTTGGCGAGCCGGGCGGGACAGATTCTCAATGTCCGCTCCTATGTCCCAGGCGATGCCAACCACGATCTCAAACCGCTGGTCTGCCAGGCCTCGGGCATGGCCAATCTCGGTTCGGTCTATGCGTCTGTTTCCGGACTCCAAACACGCGAGGGGCTCCCGACCAATGTCTTTCTTCATCCCGCCTCGGTGGGAGAAAAACGGGCCAACCCGTTCATGGGTCCCGAACTGGTCGGCGTGACCGGATCGTTTCCCAAATCGACATCTCCTTTTGTTCCCGGAGGCGAGGGGAACCTGCTTCGGGACATGAAGCTGCGCCTGGATCCCAATCGATTTGCCGAAAGACAGACCCTGCTCGGCGCTTTGGATGGCCTCCAACGACAACTGGACACCGAGG
Organism: Singulisphaera sp. GP187; assembly: GCA_945868575.1. Lineage (GTDB taxonomy): Bacteria > Planctomycetota > Planctomycetia > Gemmatales > Gemmataceae > SYLG01. The sequence continues at coordinate 2,930 of CAMBMH010000084.1, forward strand.
GAAGCGATGGAGTGCGCGAGCGTGCGCTTCGGGTCCTTTTGGGTGATGTGGGGGAGGCGTTTGACCTCAAGAGGGAAAGCGCCAAAGTCCTCGAACGCTACGACACCGCCGCTCTTGTAAACGAGGCATCCATCCCGGTCAAATGGAATAACCACAATTTTTATAAAGAACATGTCAAATCGCTAGGCAAGCTGATGCTGATGGCCAGGCGCCTGGTGGAACGGGGCACAGGTTTTGTCGCGGTGAACACCGCATTTGTGTGGGACAACCACAGCGATGTGAACAACGCCCCGATGAAAGACGCGATGCCCTGGCTTGCGCCTGTCTTGGACAAAGCCCTAAGCGCCCTGCTGGACGATCTGGCCGAGCGGGGGCTTCGCGACAAGGTGCTTGTGGTGGTCTGTGGCGAGATGGGTCGCACACCCCGGGTCAACGACAAAGGGGGACGCGACCACTGGGGGAACCTGGGTCCGCTACTTCTCTCCGGAGGCCCCATCAGCACGGGAGGGATTTATGGCCAAAGCAGCAAGGACGGCTCGGATCCCTCCGCGCTGCCTGTGACCATCCCCCAGGTTCTGGGGACGATCTTCGGACACCTCTGGGATATGCCTCGCTTGCGTTTGCGAACAGATATTGGCCGCGACCTGACCAAAATTCTTGGGTATGATGGGTTGAGGACTTAAAGGGGGCAAACGAACCGGCAACCAATCCATTTTCAACCGATTCGCTGAGGGACAATGGGCCCCCCTAGACAACGATTGGCAATGGTTTTCTCCAATAAACAACGAGCCTCGATGGTCCCTACAGTGCTCCCAAAGAAATTGGATGATTTTTCCACGGGATGATTGCCCAAGCTAAACCATGGGGAATTTTTACAAAATCACCCTTCATTATCTCCAAAGAAATCATTAGATATTTCAGCAAGTTGATATTGTTTAAATATTGTAACACCCACTTTGTAATCGATCATCAATCCGGCGAGCATGGCGCCGTCCATCAGGACTACCTTTTTCCCTTCAATTCGTTCTACATAATCAACTGCATCCCGGGAAAACCCCGATGTGGTGATTACAACGCCCTTCTTGGCCCTTACAAAATCCATACTGCCAACAAATGCTTGTATCACTGGCCGTCCAACTGTTCCTTCCCACCGTTTTGCTTGAACACAGACAATATCCAGGCCAAGTTTATCTTCTTTGATAATGCCATCAATTCCACCATCCCCTGATTTTCCCGTAACAAGTGAGTCACCAGTTGCCCCGTATCCCAAAGCCTGTAATAACCGAACCACAACGATTTCAAAAAAACCGGGCGAACACCTTTTCAGGCGATCAATCAACTCTTCCATTGTGGCTTTACGAAGGGTTTGAAATGCAGATTCCATTAACTCCTGTGGAGTTTGTTTGCTTTCCACAATAACCGTTTCAGGTATAGGTTTAGATTCGTTTGACCCCTCAGTGTTAAATCCAATAAATTTCAGATAGGATGGGAAGGTTTTTAGAAACCGACAATTGATTTGTTCCGGTTTTTGGTCTAAAACCTTCAAGCCTTGGTCGGAAATGCGGACCCTGCCCCGGCTTGGATTTTCAATTAGACCTGCCTGCTTCAAATGCGTCTGTGCCCAGGCAACTCTATTTCGAAAAAGGGATTGGGATCCACTTGGGAGTAGGACCTGCCGGTCCTCTTCCGTTAAGTTAAATCGATTGGCCAATTCAACTACTAAGTCACTAATCTGGCTTTCTTTGCCATTTCGTAATTCCATCATAAAAGGCAGCATGATGCTTTGAAAATCCGGCACCGCCATTGGCCGTTCTCCAGGAAAGTTTCCGCCCGTTAAATCGGGCATAATACCCAAATGCTAAATTATTTGACTTAAAGGTAAAAAAATAGTTCGAAAATTTTATTGTACAAGCTGAATGGAAACGGACTTTACAAAAAACCGCGCTGGGAATGCGCGGATTATGAGCTGAAAAAATTCTACCCTTCTCTCGTGTCTACCTCTCCGCCCGGGCGCGGAGGCGCCGGAAGATAGACCAACCGACAAAGGCGACAAAGAGAACCGCAACTGCTCCCAAACGAAACAGGGTCATCGCCAGATCCCGGTCCGCTTCGTTCCAGGATTTCGAAGGGCCGGAGTACCCCATCGTTTGGGTTTGGGCCGGGCGGGAAACGGGTTTGATATCCGAGGAAGGGAGAAACACCACCTCCGCCCCCGTGGAGCGAACATCCGTGTGGTCCTCAAATTCGGTCAGGAAAAGGGTCTCCTTGCCCTTGCTCTTCGGAAGTTTCAGATTGCGCATCACCTGTTCCTCAACCTCCGGGGTCAATCTTCCCGCGAAGGGAATCGACCGGGTCCATGGGGAATCGAGCAATTTGGCATCGTGCGCTTCTTGGGAAAGGAAATAGACCCGCAGCATCCTTTCATTGGCATTGAGCTTGGCGGGTTGTGTACTTTTTGGTTCCCGATAGGGGTAGAAAGGCTTGTCCGCCTTGAAGCTCATACGGATGGTGGAGCCCATGAAGCCGGGAAGCGTGTTTCCTTCTTTGGATTTTGCCGCGATCTTGTAAGCGGTGAGGATCCATTTGTCCTTCAGATAGGGGACGAGCCAATCTTCGATTTCCGGACTTGAGGGATAGTCGTTCTTCTTGAGCCATTCCGACAAGTCCCTGGCGTTTGAAGCCTCAAGGATGGTCGCATCGAAATTGCCCACCTGCTTTTTTTCGAGAACACGAACCGCATCGGGCATGCTGCGGGGAGAAGGCGCGGCATACTTGGCCCCTATTTCCGCTCGGGGCGGAGGAGGCGGATTGGTGAAGCGCAAAAGCTCACCAAACACATTTTCGCCCACATCCACCAACTCCGGTTTGGTTGGGGTCGGAACCAGAAAAGCAAGATCCGCCGAGTCGGTCACAAACCTGGCTCGGCGGATGAAATGTTCGGTTTTGGTTTCCGCGTCCCAAAAGATTACGGCAGTCTCCTCGGCAATGCGTATGGGCATCCCGTTTCTGCCAATAGGTAGACAAGCGCTTGAGGGGACTGCGGCCAGCGAAAGAAATAGCGACACCAGAAGGCCGGAAAAAAGACCCCTCAACATGGCTACACTCCGCGAACTCCAATGAAGAGGGAACGGGATTTCCTTTGTCCGGATTACTTTTGCCCCTGTTATTTCTTTCCCCCGGGATATCTCTTTTCCCCGGGGTATACCTTGCCACAAATTCCCCCCGAAAGGCAAACACAGGGGAAGCGGATCGCGTTGGTGGACTACTTTTTCCGGACGATCATCTTGTCCAAAAACTCCTCGTTGGTTTCCGTTTCGAGAAGTTTGCGCACGAGTCTGTCCATTCCTTCGGCGGGAGCCTGATCGACCAGCACCCGGCGCAATGTCGCGATGCGCGGCCCCAGTTCACCAAGGAGTTTTTCCTCCTTGCGGGTTCCGGATTGGGCAATATCCAGGGCGGGATAAATGCGCCTTTCGGCAAGCTTGCGATCAAGGACAAGCTCCATATTGCCTGTGCCCTTGAGTTCCTGGAAGATCACATCATCCATGCGGGAACCCGTCTCAACAAGAGCCGTTCCCATGACGGTGATGGATCCACCCTCTTCGAACGCGCGAGCGCAACCGAAGAGTTTCTTGGGCACATCCAGCGCCTTGGAGTCGACACCACCCGTGAGTGTGCGACCGCTGTTGGAGGCCTTGTTGTAGGCGCGGGCCAGACGGGTCAGACTGTCCAGAAGGATAAAAACGGGCTTGCCCATTTCGGCCAGACGCCGCGCTCGATTGAGCACCAATTCGGCAAGGCGCACATGTTGGCTGGCGTCCTTGTCCGAGCTGGACGCAAGGACATCACCCCGGACGGTCCGCTTCATCTCGGTGACTTCTTCGGGCCGCTCGTCGATGAGCAACACGATCAGATGCATGTCGGGATGATTGGTGGATATCGCCTGTGCGATGTGCTGGAGCAGGACGGTTTTACCCGTGCGGGGAGGAGCTACGATAAGTCCGCGCTGGCCACGGCCAATCGGAGTAAGGAGATCCATCACGCGGGTTGTGACAGGTTCGCGACCGGTTTCGAGCACGATCCGTTCGTTGGGATCGATCGGGGTAAGCGTGTCAAAATCGCGTGGGGCATATTCGCCCAGCGGAACATCCTCGACCGTATCAATCCGCAAAAGTCTCGGCCCTTGGCCGGGAAGATTGCGGGGATCGCAATATCCGCCAAGCTTGAGCCCCTCGCGAAGACCAAACCGCTGAATCAGGTGCGGTGGCACGAAGATATCGGTGGGATGGGAGGCAAGGTTATGAATCGGATTGCGCAGGAAGCCGTGACCCTTGGAGGGGTGGATTTCCAGGATACCGGATACCGCCAAAAGGTCTGTGGGAACCGGGAGGGTCGAACCCGGAATGATGTTGGCTTCGGGATTTACCAGCTGAGCGCCTTCAACCGCCGCGAAATCCTCGGGGAAGCCCGCTTCGGGGTTGAAGCCGAGTCCGGGTTGTCCCTGGTTTCCCGGGAAACCAGCGGGTTGGTTTTGGGGATAGCCTCCAAAGGCATTACCATCGCCGCGGCGTGGTCGACGCGCCCGGGCCGGACCAAAGTTGGCCCCCCCCTGAGGACCGTATCCTTGCGGGCCATATCCTTGAGGACCGTACCCTTGGGGGCCGTATCCTTGGGGGGGGCCGTATCCTTGCGGACCAAAGTTGTCATAGCCTTGCTGGGGATGACCTTGGGGACCAAATGCCTGATGGGTATTGGGGAAACCGCCCTCCATTGGGGCGTTTCCATAAGGCGGGGCGTTTCCGTAAGGATCGTAAGCGCCGCGGTGTCTTGGCGGGCCGCCTTGGAAGTTACGAGGTCCCTGATTGCGGAAATCAGGATTTCTTCCGGGACGGGGACCATATCCCCCGTTTCGGCCACGAGGGTTACGATCATAACCCCGGCCTGGCTGTCCACCCTGATATCCTTGTTGGGGGTAGCCACCCTGTTGCGGGTACCCGCCTTGTTGTGGATAGCCTTGTTGTGGATATCCTTGTTGGGGGTAGCCACCTTGTTGCGAATAGCCGCGCTGGGGCCCTTCGATTTGGCCACGATGGAACTGCGCAGGGGCAGGCGCCTCGCCGGTCAAATCCGCTTGGGGGGCTGGAGGATATTGGGGTAAATCAGATCCGGTATTGGCTCCGGCATCCGCGTTATGTGTTGCCGGATGGGAACCGGGGGAATCGCTTGTCGGCCCGGAGGGCTGCCCTTGGGACCAGTCAGCGGAAGCATCCGAAGCTGGGCGATCAACCATATAGGGGTCGGTTTGGCGACCTTCGTAAGCGTCCTCGTAGTTGCCTGCACGAGGGTCGACACGGGGCGGATTTTCGGCACCCGTATCCTCGGAAATCTGACGGCGACCCTTGCGTGGTGTCGCAACGCGGCGTCCACGGGCAGGTGGGGCCTGGTGCCCGTGTCCTGTGGAGTCCAATCTTGCGGGGTCCTGACCGTTAGTGTCTTGGCCGGCGGCATTTTGGCTTACGGTTTCCCCGGATACATCGTTTGCAAACGGATCGGCGGATATTTCAGGCGTTTGTGATCCCTTTTGGGCATAGTCGCCAGAATAAGGAGTTTCCGGAGCTGCTATGTCGCCATCAAAGGGAGCGATGATTCGTTGTCTGCGGGCCGGACGACGAACAGGCTCCGCCGGAGCAACAACCGCTGCGGGCTCGGCCACGGCCACATGGATAACGGGCACCTCTGTGGACACGGTAGGCGCGGCGATGGTTTTTGCCGGGGACTTGCGAACCGGACGACGGAATGTAATTTCCGAAACATCATCCACAGGCGAGGAGAAATCTTCGCGGGGAAGTTCTGGTGCCCGGTCCTCGGGAGCATATGTCTTGGCCATGGTTTGACCCATATCCTGGCCCGCGTCTGGGCCATTATCCTGGTCCACAGACGGACCATTGGCAAGTGAGGCCACGGGGATCCCCTCGGATCCCTCGAAATAGCCTTCGGATTCGACCTTCTTCGCCGGGCGACGCCGCCTCGGCTGCTTTTGCGATTGCGTCATACTTTGCGGTGAGGCGTTGTTGCCTCATGGGATCCATCAGACAAAGGGACCAATTCATAGTCCCCGAAAAGATTGGGAGACTCAACCTGCATACGACGCAGGAGAGCCACCGCCAAAAGGCGGATTTCGTCCTCGGCGTGGCGGCTGCCACGCATCTCAATGAAGTGACGAAGAGCACGGGCATTTGCCGTGATGAAAATCTTCGTCTCGGTCGCGTTGGGGAGAACACTTCGGGCGGCCTGGCGCGCGCGCTTGCGGCGCAGGGTTTTATCTTCTTCGTCAACGAGTTTGGCGTTGAGCCCATCCACCAGGGCGCAATACCCCTCGTGGGCGGATTGCACGGTTTTCAGCCAGATTTCATGTAGCGCCGGGTCAGCGGCGATAATTCCTGGTTCAACATACTCGGCAACAGATTCGTCAACATAGCGTTGGCTGAGTTGGCTATAGCCAAATCCTGCGCGGTGGCGAATCAGTTCATGGGTCAGGGAGCGGCTCACCCCGGTCACCAGGAAATTCCAGGTGGCATGTTCGAGGACTGAACCGTGTCCCACTTCGAGAATATGGTTGAGATAGGCGTGATTACCACCCGGGCGGGGTTTGGCAAAGCTCATGTAACAGACGCGGCCAGCCATTTCCGAGAGGAATTCCCCGGCGATAGTGGTATCACTTTGCCAGGAAACACCATGTTGGCCCAAAAATTGGTCAATTTCCCCCATGTCACAGACCTGGCGGCCAACGATGTGCACCGTAGGCTCGTGGATGACCCGGACCGGGGAAGAAACTTCGGAATGGGAGGCTGAATCAGCCAATGGAAGAAACCTCAAAAGAACATCAAAACAAAATAAGAAAGAACCTCTGTGTCCCGCGCAGGCACACTATTTAAAGTGGAATTCCCCACCGTTTCGATGGCCCGAAATACGCAAAGCGCAGGGCACTGGTTTGGGGGATTCGCGGTGACGACTCAATGAATCCATTGCGAGGAGCGCTTTTCTGCTCCACATACAGGACAGTTTGGGAAGCAAATGGCCGCATGTCAAGAACAACTTGCCGTAAATCCCTTTGCCCCAAGCCGAATCTTCCTTTAGGATAAAGTTTGCGTCGGGACGGTCTTGCTGCTTGTCCTGCCCCAATTTTTTGCCTCCGATACCCAGTTCAACGGAAATTCCAGTGTCAACAATCGAATATAGTCAGGTCCGCAAAGGCAATGTGATTGTTGGCGGCGACGGCCAACTCTATACCGTCGTCGACCGGAACCTGAATACGCCCGGGAACTGGCGCGCCATGCTCCAGCTCAAGCTCAAAAACCTTAAGACCGGCGCGGTCACCATGAGCCGCGAGCGCCCCGACGACAAGGTCGAACTCGCCTACCTCGACAAGCGGGAGATGCAATTCCTCTACCGCGAAGGCGAGGACTTTATGTTTTCGGACCTTGAGACCTTCGATGTTACCGCCTTGCACAAGGACTGGGTCGGTGACCTGATTCAGTACCTCAAAGAGAACGACAATTGCCATGTCGTCTTTTATGAAGACAAGCCGATCAGCCTTGAACTCCCCCCGACCATCGAATTGAAGGTCACCGACACCGAACCCGCCCTCAAAGGCGCTACGGCGGCGGCCCAATACAAACCCGCTACTTGCGAGACGGGTCTTGTTGTTACCGTTCCCCCCTTCATTGCTATTGGGGAACTGATCACCATCGATACCCGGACCGGGGAGTACACCGGCCGCGTGAACAAATAGGATAGAAGTGCCACGAATTCGAATTGGCGGGTGGAGTTGGAGAATTCTCACTCGCCAGAAACCGATGTATGTGGTAAGATTGCTTTTTCGTCCCCGGACAGAATCCGGGGCGTTTGGGTTTTTTCCCGGGTCAAAGAACAAGGCTCCCGGGTGCTGACTCAACGGAAAGGCTTAGCTGGCCTTGGGTTGAGTAGACCATTACGGGGGGAGTGAATCATGCCACTGAAGGTTGCAAAGACCAAGAAGAAGACGCACAAGGCCTCGGTTAAGCGGTTTCGCGTGACAGCAACGGGTTTGCTCAAGCGTTCCCAAGCCGGCAAGAAGCACATTAACAGCCATAAGACCCGCAAGCGCAAGCGCCAGCTGCGCAAGGGCCTTGTGACGGGGCAAAAAATTGCCCTCAAGTATGTCCTGGCCATGGGTGGTAAATAATCCGCCCCGTTTTCAGCTGGGCTTCCCGAAACGCACACGAATTTATTTTTTGGAGTGAATTGAAATGACCAGAGCTCGCAGCGGCAAGACCGTTCTGCGTGGACGCAAGCGCCTTCGCAAACTGACCAAGGGTTTCCGCGCCGGTCGTCACAACCTGCAACGCCAGTCCGCCATGGCCCTTGTTAGGTCCCGGGCATATGCCTATCGCGACCGCAAGGTAAAGAAGCGTGATTTCCGCCGTCTGTGGATCGTCCGCGTCAGTGCCGCATGTCGCATGCGCGGTATCCGCTACAGCGAACTGATTTACGGTCTCCAAAAGGCCCTCATCATCCTCGATCGCAAGAGCCTCTCCGAGATCGCAATCCACGATCCCGAGACCTTCACCCAGATCGTCGAGATCGTCAAGACCCATCTTGCCGCCGCGAAATAGGCCTCGAAACCATTATGTCTAACTCCCTGGACACACTCCTGAGTCAGGGAACCGAGGAGCTTCGTCTGGTCGCAGACGAGGCTTCTTTGCGTTCCTGGCAAAACCGATGGTTCGGCAAAACAGGCGAAATCTCCAACGCACTCAAGCGTATTGCCGAGATTCCCGCTGCCGAACGCCGCGAATATGGCCAAAAAGCCAACGCCATCAAGGAAGAGCTTCAAGCCGCCCATGATGCCGCGCTTTTGACTTTCCGCGAAAAGGCTCTTGAAGAGGACCTGAAAAAAGGGTCGGTCGACATTACCCTGCCCGGCAGGCGGCCCGCACCAGGAAGGCTCCACCCCTCTACCCAGACCCTCCGCAAGATCCTTGGGATCTTTGGCGAGCTTGGCTTTGAACCCTTCACCAGTCATGAGGTAGAAGAGGACGAAGTCAACTTTGGCCTTCTTAACATGCCTCCGCACCACCCGGCCCGGGATATGTGGGATACCTTCCACACGACCCGACCAGGATGGATCCTCCGGACCCACACCTCCCCGGGTCAAATCCACGCCATGCGCAAAGCGGCCCCCGGCCCCCTTCGGGTGGTCCTTCCAGGCATGTGCTATCGCTACGAGCAGATCACCTCGCGAAGCGAGATCATGTTTCACCAGGTCGAGGGGCTGGCCGTGGGCGAAAAGGTCCACCTGACCGACCTCAAGGGTACATTGCTTGCATTTATCCAGCGCCTCTTTGGCGACAAGCGAAAGATCCGACTCCGCTCGAGCTATTTCCCTTTCACCGAGCCTTCGATGGAGGTCGACATGGACTGCATCCTTTGCGCGGGCAAGGGTTGCAGCCTCTGCAAGAAGACCGGCTGGCTGGAAATTTTGGGCGCGGGGATGGTTCATCCAACCGTTCTAAAAAACGGCGGCTACAACCCCGAAACCCACAGCGGCTTTGCTTTTGGCCTTGGTGTTGAACGCATCGTCATGCTCCTTTCGGGGATGGACGATATCCGCCAATTCTGGGCCAACGACTGGCGCTTCCTGAAACAGTTTTAGTCCCACGCACAAACGAACGGACCTCCTGCCATGAAGATCTCGCTTTCCTGGCTGCGGGAGATGATCCCGCTGCCCCCTTTGACCGATCTTGTCGCAAGGCTCAACCTCGCCGGACTAGAGGTCGCGTCTCTCCGCCCCATCGGCACCGAAATCCCCAAGGAACTTGCCCCGCTCGTGGGTGAGCCCGGTCCCGTTTGGGCGTCTGACAAAGTCGTCTTCGCCAAAATCCTCCGCATCGATCGTCACCCCGATGCCGACCGGCTCAAATTGCCGATCGTCGACCATGGCACGGGCGAGGAGAAGCCCCTTGTGACGGGAGCGCCCAACATCGCTGTCGGCGAATCAGGCCAGACTGTGATTCTTGCGCGTACCGGATCGGTTTTGTTTGATGGTCATTCGGATGTGAAAACTCTTAAAGAACTCAAACCCACCAAAATTCGCGGTATCCCCAGCGACTCGATGCTGTGTTCGGCTTTTGAGCTTGGCCTCTCCGAGGAGCACGAAGGGATCATCCTCTATCCTGAGGAGATCAAGCCCGGAACCCCGGCGGTCGATGTCCTCGGCGACACCGTCGTCGAAGTTGACATTCTCCCCAACATGGGGCGATGCCTTTCGATGCTCGGCGTGGCCCGTGAAGTCGCCGCGCTTTTTGGTGGCGAGGTTTGCACCCCCGAAGCCAGGCTCGCCGAATCGGGAGATTGGCCTGCGAAGGTCACCGTTTCCATCGAGGATCCAGGCGTTTCCGAGCGCTACTCTTCGCGCGCAATCGGAGGAGTCAAGGTCGGCCCCTCACCAGCCTGGCTGCAAAGGCGACTTTCCGCCTCGGGTATGCGCCCGATCAACAACCTTGTCGATGTGACCAACCTGGTCATGCTCGAACAGGGGCAACCACTGCATGCGTTTGACTTGGAAAAACTGGCCGTCCGCAACAACGGTGGCGCCATCAATATCCGCGTTCGTGACGCCAAAGCAGGCGAGATCCTGAAAACTCTCGATGGCCAGGACCGGAAGCTGGAACCGGGAATGCTGGTGATCGCGGACGACCAGGGACCGATCGCTTTGGCGGGGGTCATGGGCGGCGCCGACACCGAAGTCGGCCCTGAAACGACCAATGTGTTGCTTGAATCGGCGCATTTTGATCCTATCCGGATCCGCAAAGCCGCCCAAGCGCTCCACCTTCCCAGCGAGGCCAGCCTCCGTTTCAGCCGTGGCGTGTCCGCCACACAAGCGGGGCCCGCGCTCGAACGCGCCGCCGACCTGATCGCAAGGCTGGGCGGTGGTCGCGTCGCATCGGGCATCATCGAAAGCTGGCCTGTTCGCCACGAGCCACGAAAGGTCGTCCTTTGTGGCAAAAAAATCAGGAGCGTCCTTGGTGTTTCCGTCCCGGTGGAACGGGTGGAAACCATCCTTAATGCGCTCCGCTTTGGGGTAAAACGGGTCGGTGTCGATCCCGAGGGATCGTACGAACTCGAAGTAACCCTTCCTCCCGAGCGACTCGATATCCAGGAAGGCGATGTCGACCTGATCGAGGAGATTTCCCGATTGGAAGGGTACGATCGTCTTCCATCGACCCTCCTTGAGGGAACCATCGCCAATCGCTTGGGCAATCCCGAAAACGATTTCCACAACCGGGTTCGCGACCTTGTCGCGGGGCTTGGCCTTCAGGAAGTGATCACCTATTCGCTCAGTTCCCCAGGCGTGGACCGGGTGATCGAGCCAGAGCTCGATGCAACGGGCGCCGACCATATTGCCTTGGCCAATCCGATCAGTCCCGAACGCTCTGTCATGCGCCGAAGTGTTGCCGCTTCGGTTTTGGAAATCGCCACGGCCAATCTCAGGCAAAATGGGGCTCCGGTTCAAAAATTGTTCGAACTCGGCCGTGCCTACCTTCCTCCCGGGGAGAATGGTCGCCCATCCGAGCCCCACCGCTTGGCCATTATTCTTTCGGGTCGGCGTGAAGCGCCTTTTTGGGACGCCAAGGCTCCAGAAACCATCGACCTCTTCGACCTCAAGGGTACGATTGAGGAGTTTGTGGAACTTTTGGGCCTGGATGCCAGCCAGCTGCGACTTGATGGCAAGGCGGCCCGTCCGGGGCTTCACCCCGGCCGCCAAGCGAACATCGCTTATCGGTTCCAGGGGAAAGAGCGCCCGCTCGGTTTCTTTGGCGAACTTCACCCTAGGTCTGCCCAGACACTTGGGCTGTCGGGTCCGGTCGTTGTTGCCGAGATCGATTTGACTTCGCTTATGGGCGTTCTTCCCACTCGCCGGGTCATCAAGGGCGTATCCCGTTTCCCGATGGCGCTTCGCGATGTCGCGGTGGTTGTGGATGAGGCGGTCGCCGCCGATGCCATCGCCCGGGAAATCCGCGCCGCAGCAGGGGAATTGCTTGGGGAATTGAGGCTTTTTGATATCTATCGCGGTCCTGGGGTTCCCGAAGGGCGAAAGAGCCTTGCTTGGTCCCTTGGGTATCAAGCGATGGATAAAACCCTTGCGGACAAGGACATCGACAAAGCCCATCAGAAGGTCGAAGAGCGCCTGGTGCGCCAAATGGGGGCGGCAATCCGGGGTCGATAGATGCCAATGGGTTTTGTGTAGCACGGACCCCTCTACTTGTGAATATCCTATGTGAAGTTTTGTCTTTTTTGGGCAATGAAAGAGACAAAGTCCGGCCACTCGATATCAAGTCCTATCGGCCTTGTGCTTCCCTTTGTGGGAGGATTTGGGCATTTTCCAGTCCTATGGTTCGGTAAGTGGGGCTGTGATCAAATAGTCCCAACGAAAACAGGAGTCTTCTCCCTAACGGTTGGTGGCACGACAGCCATACAATGGGGAACGGGAGGATTGTTAGCACAGTGAGCAGTGAGTCACCTTCCGGAAACGCAACATCCGTGCAAACTCCGCAACGGACGGAAGATTTTTTGCGTACACTTTTGCGATCGCGGTTGCTTGAGCGCGAGTTCGTTCGCAATTTTTTCCTGAAAATCGACCCATCCCTTCGTCCCTTCCCCAATCAGGTCGCCGAAGCGTTCATTCGCGCGGGACATTTAACCCGTTTCCAGGCGGGGAAACTTCTCCAGGGAATTGCCCGTGGTTTAAAGCTGGGGCATTTTGCCATTCTTTCGCCGGTGGCGCGTGGGGGAACCGCAACGGTTTACCTTGCGATGGATATGGAAAAGGGGCAACTGGTCGCGGTCAAGGTCCTCCCACCCAATCAGGCCAAGGAGCCAAGGCGTCTTGCCCGTTTTTTACGGGAGATGCGTTTAAGCCGACTTGCAGGCAAACACACCAACATCGCCCATGTTCACGAATCGGGCCATATTGATGGCATCCACTATATTGCGATGGAATTTGTCTCCGGACGCAGCCTTCACAAGCTGGTTCAGGACGAGGGTCCGATGTCGGTGGAACAGGCCGCTTTTATCGGCATGGAAGCGGCTCTTGCCTTGCACCATGTGCATTTGCAGGGATTGGTCCACCGGGATGTGAAACCCGCCAACCTAGTAATCAGTTCCAAGGGGCAGGTTCGGCTGATTGATTTTGGGCTTGCGATGCAGGAGAACGAACCCGAGGCTGACGAGTCGGTGGTGGGCGGTCAGGGTTTCATCGTGGGGACCATGGACTATATCGCTCCGGAACAGACATTTGACCCATCGAAGGTCGATGCTCGTGCGGACATTTACGGTCTTGGTTGTTCGCTTTATTACGCGCTTACGGGCAAGCCTCCTTTCCAGGGTGGGACGAGTCTCGAGCGTATGCGCCGCCACCGAAACGATGCCCCGGAGCCATTGTCGAAGTTGCGCCCCGATATCCCCCAGGGTTTTCTGGGGCTGATTGCGGCGATGATGGAAAAAGATCCGAATCAGCGTATTGCCCCCGCGGGACTTCTTGCTGCGGATCTGAAGCTTTGGACCCCGGGCGACCATGTGTTTGAAATGGTCAAGACCGAGGGTGACGATGTCAGCCGTCTTCGGATGTACCATCCCGAAGAAATTAGCGATCTGGAAAAGCAGCTTTTGGCGGATGATACGGGTTCGGAGCCCAAATCGGAAAGCCATGCCGAAATGCACGACCCGACCGAGGTCGAGACGGCGGTGCGGGAATGCATCGAATCGTCGAATTCGACCTCGTTCAGCCCACCGCCTTCTTCTTCGGAAGAGTTGTTTCTGGATCCGGGGGAGGATGGGGGAAGTTCGACGGTATTTCATCGTCCGGCATCGCGTGCCGTCAAGGATCGGGAACAAAACCCGCTCGTTGTCTTGCTGATCATTTTCGGATTTTGTCTTTTCGGATTTGTCGGTGTGGCCTGGTTGGGTTACAGGTACTTTTTTCGTTAGCAGAGCGTGTTGTAATCGCAGGGGCCTGACCGCCCGGGGTGGCGTTGCTGCCGCTTTTCGGACAAGGCAAGTCGAAGTTTGGAGCTGGAAAATCAAAATTTTTCTGATCCAGCTGATATATCAGAATGTGACTCTTGCCCCAAGGGTGCCAACCGGGAAACATGAATCAGATATTTAACGGAAATCATGAATTTGCATGTGCTTGCGCCAAGTGATGGTGCCTATCAGGTTTCATTAAGTTTTGATAAAAAT
>CAMBMH010000085.1 GCA_945868575.1 Singulisphaera sp. GP187
CTGCAATGTTCCCCCGCCACCAACAACACAGGCTGGCCAGGGTACAGGTTGGCCAGACCGTGAGCAGCGCGCAGTCCGTTCAAGGCGCCATGGCAACCCATAAAGCCGACATGCGTCCGCTCAATCCCCGAAGAGAGGGGGACTTCACGGATAATGTGCTGATCCACTCCGGGAGAGAAAAACCCGGTGCAAGAGACGGTAACAAGCTGGCGAATCGTGGTCGGGTCGATTTCGGCATCACCAAGTGCCTGGGTCGTCGCGGAAAGGGCGAGCGGTCCGGCGAATTCTTCGTAATGGTCCATCCGCTCTTTGGTGGTCGGACCGGCGGGCATGTGTTCGCGGGGAAGGAATGGAGAGTTGGACTCATTGGTCCCCTCCAGAATGTCCCTGACAACCTGATTATTGACGGAAAAGTGGCGCTTGCCTATGCCGCACCCGGCGTACACTTTGCCCAGCCATTCACGGTCTTCGCCTTCCGGGCCAAGTAAAGTCTGGGCAATGGTAAGAGCGTCCTCCTGACTCACATGGGTTTTGGGAAGCGCGGTACCGATCGAAAGTACATCCAAAGCCATTAGACAAACTCCTCCTCACCCCATTGAAACCAATTTTTCAGAAAATCGTTAGTGACTTTAGTGAGATTTGAGCCAGTTGAGGAAATTTGCCTGCTCTCTCTTAGGTCTCATGGGATTATAAGGATTATTTGGGTTAAGAAGACGGGCAAGAAGGGAAGTCTGCGGTATTTTTGATGGCTTAGTTGGCTCTGGCAAGCGGTTCAGGCGATGATTGTTCGCTGAGTGTATTTGCTTGAGGGGCCATTGAAGCGGGCCGGTTTGCCCCGTGCAAAAGGCGATTCACTCAATCATCAAGTATCGGGGTGGGGTATGGGAAGAGACCTTCGGGGAAAGCGGATCCTTTTGACCGGCGCATCCATGGGAATTGGCCGGGAACTGGCAAGAATACTGGGGTCAAAAGGTGCAAAACTGGCGCTTGTGGCCCGAAGCGTGGACAAACTGAAAGAGGCTGCCGAAGATGTCCGCAATGCCGGAGGCGAAGCGGTTGTCATCCCCGGAGACCTAAGCGATCCCACCACACCCAAACGGATTCTGGATGAAACGGCCAAGGCCTTTGGCGGTTTGGATGTTTTGCTAAATAACGCCGGGATTGGTACTTGGAGCCATTTCAGCCTGGGAAATGAGGAGAACCTGCGGAAAATTTTTGAGGTCAATTTCTTTTCGACTGCGGAGCTGATGCGCCTTTCCGTCAAATATCTGATCCGTGGAAATCAGCCCGCCATTTTGAATATTGCTTCCATGACAGGACGGCGGGGCATGCCCGGTTTCAGCGAATATTCCGCCAGCAAACACGCACTGGTTGGCCTGACCGAGGCCCTGCGCGCGGAATACCACCGATTTGGGATTAGCGTCCTCCTGGTTTTGCCTGGTTTGACCAACTCGGAATTTTTCAACAATGTCCTGGAAAAGAAGGGGAAGGCAGACCTCCCCATGGATAAAGCCCTGACTCCAGCCCAAACCGCTTCGGCGGTGGTCAAGGCTCTGGAAAAGGACACACGGGAAACCTGGCTGGGGCGTGAAGCCAAAACAATTCTTTGGATGAACCGGTTCATGCCAAGTTGGCTGGATACCAAGATTGGCACGACAGTGGCCAAGATCTGGGGCAAACCGGCATAGAATCGTTCGATTGATACGCGATCGGGGTAAGGGTGTGTTTGGGCTAAGTTTCCAGGCACAATCGGAACCGGCAAAGTTTGGGCAAATATAGAAGGGATGAATTAGTATGTGTGGAATCGCAGGAATGGTAGATCTGAGCGGTAATCGGCGTGAACCGGATCCGGCAGTGATTCGGGCCATGGCCGATGTGATCTACCATCGCGGTCCTGATGAGGATGGCTATCTCATCCGCCCTGGGATTGGATTCGCCAATCGGAGACTGAGCATCGTCGGCCTCGCCGATGGGAAGCAGCCGATCGGCAACGAGACCGGTTCTGTGGAGTGTGTCTTCAACGGGGAGTTCTTTGACTATCCCGAACGCAAACGAATCCTCCAATCCCACGGACACAATTTCAAAACGCATTGTGACACCGAACTGATTCCCCACACCTATGAAGAAATGGGGGACAACCTGACTGATGGTCTGCGCGGGCAGTTTGCTTTTGCGGTGGTGGACCATCACAGGGGCCGTGTGATCATCGCCCGAGACCGGTTTGGTATTTGCCCCCTCTATTGGACCAAGGTCCGCGATGCCGGCGGAGAGTGGCTCCTTTTCGGCTCCGAAATCAAAACCCTTCTCGCCTCAGGACTTGTCAAAGCCAAACCCGATCCCAAGGGATTGGCAACACTTTTCACCTGTTTCGGAGTTCCCGGACCGAGAACCTGCTTTGAAGGGATCTCTCTGCTTCCACCCGGAAACAAAATCACCATCGACTTGGGCGGCGATGGAAAATCTCCCAAGATGCAGCAAGCTGCCTATTACCGGCTCACTTTCCCCACCATAGGCAATGAGCGCCGAGGCGATGACGCCCAATTGGCCAAGGAATTCGAACAGAAGTTGCTTGCGTCCGTGGATCGCCGTCTTCATGCGGATGTGCCGGTCGTCAGTTATCTCTCGGGAGGCGTCGACTCCGGGATTGTCGTGGCCATGGCCAGCAAGGTCCTTGGTCGTCCGATTCCCGCTTTCACCATCGCGATCCAGGATCCGAGCCTCAACGAAACGGATCAGGCACTGGTCGCGGCCCGCCATGTGGGCGCCCAACCCATTTCCGTGAAATTTGGCAAAGCCGAGATTCAGGCTACCTATCCGGAGTTGATCCAGGCGGCGGAATCGCCTGTGATTGACACATCTTGCGGCGCCCTTTTGCTGTTGGCTCGCGCGGTACGCCAAAACGGATATAAGGTCGCCCTTACCGGTGAAGGTTCGGATGAATGGATGGCAGGATATCCTTGGCACAAAGCCAACCGCATCCTCGGGAAGATGAATCTTCCGTTCCTGCCGTTTGGCAACATGCTCCGCAAACTGGTTCATTCCTATTGGAAAGTACCCGCCGTCCCCAAAGATATCATCGAACGCTCTATCTCCGTGGCGGGCGGCTATAACGGTTGGCACGATATTTATGGGCTCAACCAATACAACCGTTTCCGATTCTTCTCGGACGAGATGCACAGCCGTGTAGGCGACTATGTACCGTTTGAAGATCTGGATCTGCCCACGGAAGAGATGATGAAATGGCACCCGATGCACCGGGAGCTTTACATTAGCGGTCGTTGCCACCTCCCCGGTCTTTTGCTCAACGCAAAGGGCGACCGGGTCGCAATGCACAACTCGGTCGAAACACGCTATCCGTTTTTGGATGTGGAAGTGTTTGAGTTCCTCGCCTCGCTGCACCCTGACCACAAGATCAAAGGTTTGGGCGACAAGCACATCCTCCGGCTTGTTGCGGAGAAGTACCTTCCCAAAGAGTCGGCCTGGCGTCGCAAAGCGATGTTCCGGGCTCCGTTTGACAGTTTTGAGATCAACGAGCAGAGCGAGCCGTACATCAACCAGCTTCTCAGCGATGAGTCGGTGGAGCGTGCGGGGTACTTTGATCCGAAGGCAATTCGCTTCTGGCGGGATCGTTCGAAACAATACCGTCAAAATGTACCGGTTAGGACGACTTTGGAAATGGGGCTGGTTGGGGTATTGTCCACTCAGCTTTGGCACCATTTGTATATCGATAGTAACCTGTGCGAATTGCCTGATTGGAGGAGCCTAAAGCCCTCTCCGAAGGTGGCCACGGTGGCCTGCGAGCGGCAAAGCTAGCCAAACGACCCATCTTATCCAAAAATCCACGGCTTCCCACTTGCTATGACAGGAGGGAATGGAGCAAGTTTTCTTGTTCCATTCCCTCTTCGTGTTTCATTGCAAGCGGAAAGTTTGGTAAGATAAATCTATGTCATATTCCCTAACCACTCTATGGTTTGATCGTTCGCGGTACCTTCCCGGGGTGCTTGCCGTCGGATTTAGTGCCCTCCTGATCTCGCTTCAGTTTGGTCTTCTGCTTGGACTTTTTTCGATCTCGTCCCTCCCTATTGACCATACCGATGCCGATATTTGGGTGGGTGCGCCCGAGGTTCTCGCCGTCGACCTGGGTCGACCGATCCGCGAAAACTTTTTGGCCAAGGTCGCAGCAAATCCGGAAATCGAACGCTGCGAAGTATACCTCCAGGGCTTCTCCTATTGGTCGAAGCCTGACGGAGGCAACGAGCTTTGCATGGTGATCGGTTGCCGCCTCGACAAGGATTCGCTTGGCCGAATCCGCGAACTTACCCCGGAAATGGCATCACGACTTAGTGAGCCAGGCGCAATTGTCTGTGACGAATCGGATCTTGATCGTCTTGGTATCAAGGGTGTGGGTGATACTGCCGAGGTCGCCGGGCACAGGGTTCGCGTGGTAGGCCTCACCAAGGGCATCCGGAGTCTTGCTGGTCCTTATGTTTTTTGCAGCGTAAACACCGCCAAGCCCCTACTTCGCATATTCCCCGAACAAATCACTTATGTGCTTGGGCGATGCAAGGATCCCAAGGATGCGCCGATGGTTGTCCAGCGCCTGCGGGACCAAGGCGGCGTCTCGGCATTCACCGCCAACGAATTTTCGATCCGTTCCAGGATGCACTGGCTGACCAAGACCAAGGCAGGAATTGCTCTGGGATATGCCGCACTCTTGGGACTAATGGTGGGTGCGGTCGTAACCAGCCAAACCTTGTATGCGGCAACCGCCGCATCCATGAAAGAGTTCGCGGTTCTTCGCGCCATGGGGATACCACGCTGGCGCATGGCGACCCTGGTGATGTCCCAGGCATTCTGGGTCGGGATTATCGGCGTTGGCCTTTCGATTCCTGCTGTGCATGGGCTCGCTGCCCTTGCTGCAGCCGCGGGCAGCGAGGTCATATTGCCTATGTGGCTTCAGGTGGGTGCTTGCACGGTGACCTTGGTGATGGCGGTGGGCTCGGGCGTTGTGGCCTTGAGATCCCTGCGCCAGGTCGAACCTGCGATGCTTCTGCGTTAGTCATGTCCGTGACTTTGGCCCGTTTAGTGTGGTTGGGGTTTTCCGGGAGATATTTATGGCGATGAGCCCGCAAAAATCGAGTCTGGAAGGGCGTGACCTTCGTCGCTCCTTCGGACAAGGCTCCATGCGCTCAACCGCTTTGGCGGGTGTCTCCATTGATCTTTACCCCGGCCAATTCTCCCTGATGATGGGCCCTTCCGGCTCTGGCAAATCAACCCTGCTTGCGATCCTTTCCGGTCTCCTTCGTCCGGACCATGGCACCGTCCACTCCCTCGGCCAAAATATCTGGGCGATGTCCGAGCGCCAGGCCGAAGGCTTTCGACTCCGACATGTGGGTTTCATCTTTCAGGGATATAACCTCTTTGGCGCATTCAATGCGGTTCAGCAGCTTGAACTTGTCGGACGCTGGGGCATGAACATGGGCTATTGGGAAGCCCGCAAGAAAGCCCGCAACATTCTCGACATGTTGGGCCTTAGCAAGAAAAAACACCTTCGTCCCGCCGAAATGTCCGGTGGTGAAAAACAGCGCGTTGCCATTGGCCGCGCTCTGATGAAGGAACCCGAGCTCCTGTTTGCCGACGAACCGACCAGTGCCCTTGACTGGGGCACAGGCGAACAGGTGATTGAACTTTTGCGTGGTGCGGCGCGCGAGCGGGGTGCGACTGTACTCTGCGTGGCGCACGACTCGCGCATCATTCCATTTGCCGATCAGGTGATCCACCTGGAAGACGGCCAACTCAAGGGTGTTGTGTATCCTGACGGAAAGTCGGGACGCCCGGATCGTGAGGATGAACGGTCTCACTCCTCGAAATCTGTTTTGCCTGGAGGTGAGGATGAAGGTTGGAACAAGGGAAAACTGGGAGGCCGCCTCAACCGAACGGCATGATGCCGGGCGGTATACTGCGCCTCTTCCCGCTAAAAATCCGGAATACATTCCCGCCTCGGAAGGAAACCTTCCCAGGCCAAGGCGATTTGCCCTGCCCGCTCTTGGTCTGGGTATCGTTCTCCTGGGGGGGACCTTTGCCGGAGCGGCAATGATCCTTCGTGGAAATCCCACGGCTACTCCCGTGGCAGCTCCTCCTGTAGCGACGAGTGCCCCCGCAACCGGTACTATCGACGCGCCCCCCCCACGCACCGACCTCGCCCAGGAAGCCTCCAAGCGGGCAGTTTGCGCGGCGTTTGTCGATGTCGAACAGGGAATCACACCGATCTATCCCCTTTCTCCGGGCCGGGTCAAAAAGATCCATGTCCGCGAAAACCAGAAGGTCAAAGCCGGTACCGTCTTGTTCCAACTGGATGACACCCTGGCCAAAGCGGTCCTCGACGAAGCGAACGCCGATGTAGCGGCCGCGTTGCAGCAACTCGACCAGGCCAAGCGCCTCGGACCCCAACACGAGGAACAGCTCAAAGGACAAAAAGCCGCATTGGATGCCCGTCGCGCGGAAATGGCCGGAGCCCAAGCCAAGCTTCGCACCGCCAAAAAGGCCCGGGACAACGGCCTAATGAGCGTGGACGAATACCTTAGCGCGGAAAAAGGCGTTGAGGCTATCAACAGCACTATCGAAATCGAACTCGCCAAGCTGCGCGGACTCGAATCCGCAAACCCCAAAACCGCCGAGCTTTTGGCTACCAACGACCTTGCCGCAAGGCGTGCCCGCCTCGAAAGGGCTCAATTTGGCTTCGATGAATGCTACATCAAAGCTCCTTTTGATGGTGATGTCCTAAGGCTCTTCATCAGCGAAGGTGAATCCCTCGGACCCAATCCCCGCCATCCCGCCGTGTATCTCTGTCCTGACAAGGCGAAGATCGTTCGCGCCGAAGTGGAACAGGAATTCGCCCGTCGACTCAAGCTTGGCCAGACCGCGATCATCCAGGATGACACGGCCCTGACCAACGACACCTGGAAAGGCAAAGTCGCCCGAATCAGCGGTTGGTATGCCCAACGACGCTCGATCCTTCTTGACCCGATGCAATTCAACGATGTTCGCACCGTGGAATGTATCATCGAGGTCGAGGCCAATGACAAATTGCCAGCCCTAAAGATCGGGCAAAAGCTCAGGGTTACCCTTTTGCCACAATAGGGCTTCCCCCTACTGGACCTCCCATCATTGCAGACTTCCCCTAAGGTCAAGACATGCGTCCTGACCTTTTTTTGTTTTCATGGAGACAGGTTTCCGATGAATCGCTTTCTCAACGGATTGGTGAAATCGGTTACAAAAACCTGGGATTGTGCCGGACCGGTTCTGGATGTGGGGGCTTACCTGGTGGATGGCCAGGAATCCCTTTGTGATCTGCGACCCTATTTTCCGGGAAAGGCCTTTGTCGGCCTCGATTTTCGCAGCGGCCCAGGGATCGATATTCAGGGAAACGCCCAGTGCCTTCCTTTGGCCACCGGCTCCATCCCGACCGTCGTCTCACTGAGTTGTCTGGAACATGTGGCCCGATTTTGGGAAGCGGCGGAAGAATTTGAACGGGTTCTACGCCCCGATGGGATCGCCCTGATCAGCGCGCCGTTTTATTTTCACATCCACAACTATCCTTCCGACTATTGGCGTTTTACACCCGAGGCTTTTGAGCTGCTTTTCGGCGGGGCCACCACACGCATTTTGGGTTGGCAGGGATCGGCTAAACGCCCATTGAACACTTGGGTGGTACTCTTTGGCAAAGACCGCCCGCCTCTTACCCGCGAAGAACTTTTGTCATTTTCCCAAGCTCTGAACCAAAACACCCCGGAGCCGATTGGATGGTTTCGGGAGATGGTTTACGGGATTTTGGCAAAAGTCCTGGGTAGACGGGTATTTTCGCCCTGGCTCGACCGGGATGGTTGGGGCTTTCGAGCCTTTGGAGTAGCCGGAGAATCGTCATTTGTGGGTGTTTCCTCAAAATCTCCCCAACTGATTCAATGTAATCAGCCGGATTAGCCGATACCATCGTTGGAACTGTTTCTTTGGGCCTGGATCTGGCGGGTATTTCCTTCCTGATCGATGTGTCCAGGGGAAACTGGCGATGGGGGAGCTACCATGCGATGGCGCTTTTGGGGAATGTTGGGGGCTATGGTGTGCCTCGGGCAAGAGGTTAGCGCCCAAAATGCCGCCCCAAAGGACCCTGCTCGACCTCCCGTCAATGCGGTGAAATGGGATAGCACGGTCACGATTCGTCCCAACGAAAACCAAAATCCTTCCACGACCAATGCCTCGGCAATGCCTGTTAGCGCTTCCACCCAGGAAGAAACCGCTGCCAGCGACCGTTTCAATAATGACGGTTCCATGGACGAGTTTTCCAACTCCTACATGGCAGGCGGCGAGCAGGTTTGGGGTGGTCTTGACTATATGCTTTGGTGGTTATCTCCAAACCCCATAAGCGGTCCCAATCTTGTGACCAAAGGCAATTGGAACAACCCCGCCCCGGGAGCGGTTGGCCAGAGGGGAACCTCACAGGCAGGTCCGGCTCCCGGCATCGACTAT
Organism: Singulisphaera sp. GP187; assembly: GCA_945868575.1. GTDB lineage: Bacteria > Planctomycetota > Planctomycetia > Gemmatales > Gemmataceae > SYLG01. The sequence goes on from CAMBMH010000085.1 coordinate 8,524, forward strand.
GGAACATTTAGTGGCGGCAAATTGACCTTGGGCGGTTGGTTGGACTCGGAACAGTCTGTTGGCCTTGAGTTTACCGGGTTCCTTTTGGAACAGCGCGGCTGGGGACAGATCTACCAAGGTGGGGCCCTTCCCGCCAACGAAATCTTCACCAACCCGACCAAGGCACTTTTGCCCTACCGGGGTAGGGAAGTGGTTGGACAATGGTCTACAGCGAGCAGTCTGAAACAGTCAGGTGTCCAGCTCCCACCCATCAACAACTACCAACTCGCCGCAAACCTCCAAATGTGGTCGGCCGATATCAACTGGCTGGCCAATTGGGGTCGTACCGAAACCCAAAGCTTTGACCTCCTGTTTGGTTTTCGCCAAATGCAAGTCCAGGAAGGACTTACGGTAAAGGGTCAATCCTCCTATTACGACTTCCCAAACTCTCAATACACCACCCAGACAGGGACCGACTCGGTTACTGCAACGAACGGGTTTTATGGTGGACAATTTGGTGGAAAAATCAGCGAACAGTTTGGTCGTGTGCGACTGGATGTGGTGGGAAAGCTCGCTCTTGGTGGAACCCTCGAAAATGTACGGTTTGCGGGCAACAACACCGTAAACACGATTGCGGGCAGCACCACGAACGAGGGTTATGTCTACACCCAAAAGTCCAACATTGGTCTCCATACAGCCAAGCGATTTGCGGTTTTGCCTGAAATCCTTGTCAAACTTGGTGTTCCGGTGACGGAACATCTTAATGTGGGATTGGGGTACAACTTCCTTTATCTCTCCTCGGTAGCGCGTACGGGTAATCAGCTGGATCCCTACATCAACGCTGCCGCCAACCCTTCCCACCCCATTGCCAACATGAGCAATAACGGAATTTGGGCCCAGGGTGTGATGTTTTCGGCGGAGTGGAAATACTAAAACGGCCTAGTTTGCGGTAATTGCGCAATATCCGGCTTAGGTAAAGTTTCACTTCTCTTCGTGGTTTAAGGGAGAAAATCCGTAAAAATCGGGAGAATTCAAGCTCCCGGGGCATTCTCCCATTGCCAGCAAACTCTAAACTAGTCTCAAATGGATATGACCCTAAATTTGCTTTCCATTAGATAGGGGTATTTGAATCATGTGGACCGCCGCTGCCGCTCTTCTACTTAGCCTTGCCCCTCACCAGGATGGAAAGCTTTCCATCTCCAACCTTCGGGCGACTTATGGGGTCCCCGGAATTGTGCGTGAGGGAAATAAAGTAAACCCAGGCGATGTTCTTTATCTCTGTTTCGATGTCACCGGTGTAAAACTCGATGTCGAAGGGCGCGCAACCTACTCCCTGACCACCGAAATCAAGGATGGCGCGGGCGAAGTCCAATTCAAGCACACAGGCAAGCCTGTAACCGTTCAGGGCCTTCTTGGTGGCGACCGTATCAGCGCTTTCAGCACGGTCGATGTCGGCACCAAGCAAAAAGCAGGCGATTACAGCGTCCAGATCACCATCAAGGATGAAGGCGCTTCGGCCAGCACCAAGGCCACCTTTAGCCTGACCGAACCCGACTTCGCGTTGGTTCATGTCATGACTGCTCTCGACGCCGATCGCAAGGGCGTCGCCGCCAGCTTCACCGTTGGTCAAACGGTTTACATCTCCGGCCAAATTGTTGGTTTCAAAAAGGACAATGAAGGCTCACCAAACATTCAGGTCGAATTGACCATCCTTGATGAAACCGGTACTGCAACCACCAAGACCCCCATCACGGGCAATATCGACGCCAAGAGCAAAATCCCAAGCGGCGCGGAAGCCCTCCCCGTTCAGGTGCCTGTGGGCCTCAACCGTCCCGGCAAATTCACCGCCGCAATCAAGATCACCGACCAAATCTCTGGCAAAACCAGCAGCCTCAAACTGCCCCTGGTTGTCAGCGAAGCCAAGTAACATTTGCCGAAACAGTACAAGACAGACCCCATTGGGAGATCAAGCATGATCGGTTCCGTTAGGCGGATGTTTCGGGCGACAACACATGTAGCCTTGTTTTCTGGCGCTGTTGTAGGAATGGCGACAAGCGCCATTCAGGCCCAGGATGCTGCTGCCGTTGTGAAAAGTGGTGACAACACCGCTTTGGTAAAGCCCGAAGGCTCGAAGGAATGGTCGCTCACCAAAATGGGCGAGAAAATTCCCGAAGGCGCTCAGGTTCTCGCAGGCAGGCGCTCGCTGATTGTTGCGCCAGATGGCGATGTCTCGCTCGAATTTCGTGGAGACCTCGCGGGGATCAGCCCCTTCCCGATCCACGAAACCGTCGTCCAGCTCAAAAAACCAGGCGAGGGTATCGACCTCGAGATCACCCCCCAGCGTGGGCGTGTTGATCTTGTAAACACGAAAAAAGAAGGGGCCGCCGTTGTAAAGATTCACCTTTTTGGTGAAACCGCCCTCATCAAGCTGAAAACCCCCGAAACCCGATTCACCCTGGAAATGTACGGGCGTTGGGCAGCGGGCGAATCCTTCAGCCGCAATTACACCAAAGATCAAATTCCAACCATTAGCGTTGTTCTTGTCGTGACCAAAGGCGAGATCGAAATCTCTCACGAAGAAGTGACCACACGTCTTTCCGCTCCTCCCGGACCGGCAAAGATCGCATTCAACAACCATACCGTTGGATACATCAAGCCCGAATTCCTTGAGAAGCTGCCCGAATGGGCCACTGACAACTTCAAAAGCGAAAGCCCCCTGATCGCCGCCCGTTTCGCAAGTGCAGTCAAATTTTTTGACCTTCTCAAGGAAAAAGGCGACATTCCTGCAGCCTTGGAATCACTCGCCGCTTCCGAGAACGAAACCGACCGCCGTTTGGCCATCTTTGCCATGGGCGCGACGGACAACCTCGACAGCCTTTGGTCAACTATGTTGACTTTAAAGACCAGCGAAGTCATTGACGATGCGGTCATTGCCCTTAGGCACTGGATTGGCCGCGAACCCGGCCAGGACGCGAAACTTTGGGACTATCTGGTCAACAAGCGCAAATACACCGAAACCCAAGCTGACCAGACTCTGGACCTTTTGCACAGCCCTTCCAAGTCGGACCTCGCCCGTCCTGAGTACTATGAACACTTGATTCTCCTTTTGAATGCCAAAAGGGACATGCCTAGGGTTCTTGCATACTGGCATCTTGTGCGTCTGGTTCCCCAGGGTGCAGCTATCAACTTCAATCCATTGGGCAAACCCGAAGAACGCAAAGAGGCGGCCGCCAAATGGGCCAACCTGATTCCGAAAGGCAAATTGCCCCCTCAAGCGGTTTCCAATGATGAGGAAACGGAATCCAAACCCGCAGTGGATGTAAAAAAAAAGTAACCATCCTTGAGGCACTCCGCCTCAAGTGGAAGCGTAATATATAAGGTCGGCGCATTTAGCATTCGGAGATTGGGACCATGAACCGCCATCGACTTTGGATCCGCACTTTAAGCGGCCTTTTCCTTTGCTCTGCACTGGTTGGGCTGACCCAGGGCCGTCAGGACGACAACGACGAGAAAATCAAAAAGGCAAAGGAAGCTTTGGCCAAGGAAAAGGATGACCGTCAGAAAGCGATTCAGTCACGGATTGAAGCCGCTGACAAGATGAACGCTTCGACCGTGCTTTCCAACACCGCCAAACCCGAAGTCGACGACTATATGCGCGGCTCTGGCCGTGGGGGTGGCGGTGGCGGCGGTGGTGGTTGGGGCGGTTACGGTGGTGGCTTTGGACTGGGTCTTGGGGGGTTGGGTGAAGGTGCGACCCTCCAGGGCCAGGCATCCTTGCTCAACGCCCAAGCCAACTTCGGCTTTGTGACACAACAGGCGTTGTTAGGACAACAACAAGTCAAGCGGGCCCAAATCCAAAACAAGCAGGCTTCGTTCAACGAAAACCTGTACGAACTCTCCCAAATGCCCGAGGTCTATGCGGCTCGTCGGGAACAAAAGGAATCCAAGCGGGACAATGACCGCATGGAAAAATTGAACAAGGCGGGTGCTCTCCAACAGGACGAAATGTACCTCGTCCACAACGGATCGGCCCTTAACACTCTGTTGGATCAGGTCACCACTCTCCAATCCCGCTTTGACATCAAGGGACCCAACATTCCTCTTAGCCCTGAAGTGGTCAAGCACCTCAACCTTACGACCATCAACTCGGTCAACGGGGCTGGCCCCCTCCGTGACCCCCGCAAACTCACTTGGCCTATCCCGCTCAGGACAAAGGATTTCGCAGAGTTCCGTTCGCCCATCGAGAAGATGGCCCCCGAAGTGGTTAGCCAGTCTGTCTCCGGCAACATCGATGGTGACAGCTACAACAACTTCATGGGTTCCATCTACAAGTTCCAGGACGCCCTCAAGGACCAGGTCGAAGATATGCGCCCTGGTGACTATGTCCTTGCGAAGCGCTACCTGAGCGACCTTGAAGATGCCTCGAAGTCGCTTGCCGAACCTTCGAACGCAAAATTGTTCATGTCGCCTGCCAACAACCCGAACATCAATTCAGTAGGCGCGCTGATTTCGGTCATGAGCTCAGGCGGCATGCGCTTCGGTGCGGGAACCACCGCGGATTACACTGCTTATGAAGCGTTCTACCAACAGTTCCGCGCTTACGAAGACCAACTTTCCCGCTCGGTTGGTGCGAAGTAGGCAAAAATCCTAATTCCCCCTCGGGAAATAAAGATCCATTAAACGGGACATGAAAGTGTTCCGTTTTTTTGTTTTCCCAGCCCATTTGTCTTCGATGGAAAATGGAAAGAGTGGCTTCCTTTTGGGCCTCAACCCCAAAACCCGATCTCATAACCCTTTCCATGCCCTTCCGATGCGGATAAAGGTCGAGCTGGTGCTCGACCCTCCCGGCAAAATCCAACCAATTCGAATATGGGACTAGCGCAAACCCAGAAAGTCTGCGGGGCGAGTCGGCCAAAGGCCCTGGGCTTCGCAGCAATGGGACATGGATTTGCCAATAGGTTGGATGCCGGGGAATTGTCCCCAAACAAAAAAAGACCCTCAGGTTTGAGCCTGAGGGTCTTGAAATGATTCATGGGCAATAGCGACTTTGGGCTTTTGTTAAGCGCTCTTTTTGTCCTGGGCCAAAGCCGCGGCAGGGGCCACCGCAGGTGTCGCCGGAGCAGGGGGGGTCGCTTCTTCTGTGCTGAGAGGAAGCTTGACCAAAGGCTCAAGACCTTTGACCATCTTTTCTGTGATCACATAGCGACCCTTTTCGTCCGCCTCGGGCAGATCGAACTGAAGGTCGAGCATGATGTCTTCCACAATCGAACGCAGACCACGCGCACCGGTTTGGCGCTGGAGCGCCTTTCGTGCGATTTCGCGAAGTGCCGCTTCTTCGAATTCGATTTCGGCGCCTTCCATGTCGAACAGCTTGCGATATTGCTTGACCAGCGCGTTGCGGGGCTGGGTAAGAATTTCAATCATGGCGTCCTCTGTCAAAGGATCGAGCGGAGCCAGGATAGGCAGGCGACCGACAAATTCGGGGATCATGCCGAACTCGATCAGATCATCGGCGGTGACCTGGGCCAGAAGTTCACCCTTTGTCAGATCGCTCTTGGAGCCGGAGCTGCCAAAGCCGAAACTCTTCTTGCCCACGCGGCGAGCAATGATGTCTTCGATGCCGACAAAGGTTCCACCGCAGATAAATAGGATGTTGGTGGTATCGACCTGGATGTACTGTTGTTCGGGGTGTTTGCGTCCGCCTTGCGGGGGAACATTGCTCACGGTGCCTTCAAGCATCTTGAGCAGCGATTGCTGCACGCCTTCACCCGACACATCGCGGGTGATGGAAACATTCTGACTGGTCTTGGCGATTTTGTCGATTTCGTCGATATAAATAATACCGCGCTGGGCGGCTTCGACATCAAAATCGGCGGCGTGGAGCAGCTTGAGGATCAGGTTCTCGACATCCTCGCCTACATAGCCCGCCTCGGTCAGCGTGGTGGCATCGCCAATTGCAAAAGGCACATCCAGGATTTTGGCCAAGGTGCGAGCGAGAAGAGTCTTGCCCGAGCCAGTGGGCCCAATCAGCAGGACATTGCTCTTTTCGATTTCGACATCGTTGAAGGTGCTGGCCGACTCGTGGGAGCCAAGGCGCTTGTAGTGGTTGTGCATACAGACGGAGAGGACCTTTTTGGCCCGCTTTTGTCCGATCACATATCCATCCAGCTTGTCATTGATCGAGCGCGGGGTGGGTACATTGGTGATGCCACCTTTGCCGCCACGGCGACGCTTTTCCTGGTCGACGATCGATTGGCAAAGCTCGATACACTCGCCACAGATATAGACATCACCTGGCCCCTCAACGAGGGGTCCGATGTCCCGGTAGGACTTGCGGCAGAAGGAGCAGTTGGCATTTCGATTTTTTGGCGTGCTGCTGGAGGGTTTCTTGCTGTTGCCCTGTCCCGAGTCTTTATTCGCCATGCTCGCTCCTACGGACCGCACCATCGGGGGAATCCCCGACGGGAAAGGAAGTATTCGTTCAAATATCTGATATTCCATGACGAGGCTACACCAAATCGCCCGTCAGCGAAAGTCAGGTTTTGGATTCCGGGGGAGCGATTATTCAGACGGGGGTGCCGCCGAAGTATCGCCCTGTGTGCCGGACTCGGGGGGAATGGGTGTGAGCCAAAGTGCCGCGCGCTCAAGCTCCGCCTGTGTTGGGTTTTCCCCAAGTTGTTTGCGGATTTGAGATTGCATCACCAGACGGACCCTTTCGAACTCCTCTTCGCTGATTTGGCCCCGGTCACGCATCAAGCGGTAGCGGGTCATCTCCTCGTGTGGATCCGTCAGGTCACAATGAGCGGTGGATTTGGTCCAACGCCCCATCAAGGCGATCAGAATTGCGGCCGCCATCAGCACCAAAGCCAGAATCGCACCGGTCAAAAGAAGATCGGTGGTGGGACTGGCAAATAGGACTGGCATCACGGGATCATCTCCTGTGGGCATTCCCTTTCCCTTGCGAAACTATACCCAATTTTCTCCAATAAAATGGCTTTCGGCAGGGAAAAGTCCGAAAGTATGGCCCATTTCACCGTCAGGGCCGCCTTAATTGGAACCCGACGGTTCCCCAGGCTCAATAATAGGGGTTCAATAACCCCTTATGGCGAGGTCGCGAACCAGCCTCAGATAATCGGGCCGGCGGTCGGGATGGATCCCATCGGCCTCTTTGTCCCGGACATTCCAGTTTACCAGGTTGAAGTGGTCCCCCTTCCATTCCTCCTGGACCGAGCCCCAGCGGGCCGATTCGACCGACACCATTCCATCATTGGGCCCCTCCCGGGCGGTAAGCAGGGGAATGGTCAGATACCGGTGGGGCAAAAGGCGCATTCGGCCGGTCCATTCCGGATCGAAAGCCCCCATTACCGAACGATAAAAGACCCCCGGGGCATCGGGATTGGCGAGGTTGAACTCCGCCGCCTTGGATTGCGAAAGGTCATGGACCGCGTTGATATCCAGACCAAAGCCCCGAAAAAACTGCTGAAGGCTGGCGCTGGTGGGGAGAATGCCAAGGGCCAAATCCGCGATACAGGAGCCGCGATGGGGGGTTCCAAAGGTTGTCAGACTTTTGACCCGGTCCGCCCCGCCCATTTGGCAAATCAGATAGCGGCTGTCGAGCCCCCCCATGGAATGGGCGAAAATATGAACCGGTTCATCCCCGACATTTTCTTTGAGAAAATCATTTAGTTGCCCGGCCCGCTTGGCGATACTCCCGACAGGCGAAAGACGCGCGACATGGACCCGGTTTCCGGCCACCGTGAGCGCCTCGGGGATCCCCCGGAAATATTCGGCGACGCTCCAGTTTCCCAGTTTGATTTTGTCAAAACCAAAAAGTCCGTGCACCAGAACAATCGGGTTTCGAACCTTGGGCTCCACTTGGGGAGCCAGCGCATTCGCTTCCAAAGGGATGCTTCCTAAAGGGCTGGGGGGACATTCTCTCATTCTTGGCCCAAAGAGACCCTGGAGCAATGGTGTTTTGGGAAGTCGACAAAAGGCAAAGGGGATGGGGATTGTTTGGCTCTTTCCTTCCGGACGGAAAGAGCCCCGGAATGAACACTTTGCCCTCGTCGAATTCGGAAAAGGGCCCAAGCGCCATCCACAATCAAAATAAGGAAGAGGGGAATGGGATAAAAACCCTGGGATTTACCCAACTGGGCTTGCAAGAGCCCAACTGACGAAGGACAAAGAGTTCACAAATCCGTAACGCCAGCCACCTTTAATATATCACACTATATAAAAAATCAAATGAGGGGTGATCCTGGCAAAAGAGATTGGGATTTCCCGGGTTGAGGTGATGGGAGCCATTGCAACAGCTTGCCCTTCCCACTGCCGGGCTAACTAGTCGTCCCTGAAAAACCTTCCCAACCGAATTTTGGTTGGGAAGCCATCATGCCAGCCTGATTTGCGTTGGCAATAGTGACCAGAGGGAATCCCAAATCCAGTTTACACAACTCCCAATCTGCCCTTTCAAGGTATCCCGCCACCACCTGAGGATGAAAAACACAAGGCAGGCAAAAGCCCTCAACAGTTTGCAGAAGTTGTAACCAATCGCACTCATCAGGGCATTGATCTGGTCCCCTGAT
>CAMBMH010000086.1 GCA_945868575.1 Singulisphaera sp. GP187
GTGCTGTCCATGGACACCAAAAACAGCGCACTTTGGGGAAATGCTTCCGTCGAATATTCTTCCCCTGCGGATTGCCTGAGGGCATGGGATATTTTGGACATTCCCGACCTTTTGTGGATGGATCTTGGAAGGGTGGGCTCCTACCAGGGCCCAATCCGCTCGGACGCTATCGACTTTGCAAGAAAACCGGCCAGGCGAATTCATGCGGCAGGGGGAGTTCGTGGGCCCGAGGACCTGGCTCAATTGGAGGAGGATAGTTTTGATGGCGTCCTGATAGCCTCTGCACTCCATGATGGGAGACTGCCATCCATTAGAGAAATCGGGGGCTTTCCTTTGGGCCCTCTGACGGGTAATCCATTAGGGTAAAAAGCCGTTAACCGGATCGCGTGGGCCCTTGAATTTTGACGAAACTTGACGAATATAATCAGAGTATTCAAGTTTAACCGAGGTAGGGCTTTGGTTTCCAAGTTACCTGTTGATGCCCGAGAAGGCATTTTGACCCCTGCCTGGAAAGAACAGCTGGCACATTGGGACAGCAGCCTGGATGGTGCTTCCGCTCAGGAAGTCCTGGCGTTTTCCGCCAAGGAATTCATGCCCCGCCTTACCATGGCAACCGCCTTTGGCGCAGAAGGATGTTGTATCATCCACATGCTCGCCGAAATCGACCCATCTATCCGAATCTTCAACCTCGACACCGGCTATCAGTTCCCTGAGACACTTGAACTTCGTGAGCGAATTCTCAAACGCTACGGAATCGAGGTTGAGTATGTCCGGGCGGAAACAACCGTGCCGGAATACGAGAAGGAGCATGGCGGCGCCTTATGGCCTCATCGCCCGGATCAATGCTGTTATGATCGTAAAATGGTTCCACTCAAGCGGGCAGTCGCGGGTTATGACGCCTGGATCAGCGCGATCCGCAAAGACCAAACCTCCGACCGTGCCAAGGCATCCGTAATTGGGTGGGACAACAAATTTCGCCTGGTGAAAATAAACCCCTTGCTCACCTGGACCAAGAAGGATGTTTGGAGCTTCATCATGAAGCACGACATCCCTTACAATCCTCTCCATGACATGGGATACCCAAGTATAGGCTGCCAACCCTGCACCCAGCCCGTAAGCGAAGGACAGGATGAACGGTCCGGCCGATGGGCAGGCACGGTGAAAAAAGAGTGTGGTCTCCATGTTGTGGAACACACGGACGGCAGCGGAATCTAAAGACCCCAAGCGGAGGCCCTCCCGGGAGAAAAGCGTTCCATGAAGGTCACCGTTCGAGCCGAATATGCCTGTCTTGCGATGATGGAACTTGCCTCGGTACGCGCGACCAACGCGCCGCTCCGGGTTCAGGATATGGCCCAGGTCCAGGGACTTTCCCGACAATTTCTTGTTCAGGTTCTCCAGCAACTCCGCGCCTCGGGCCTTGTGGAAAGCGTGCGGGGAGCCTCGGGGGGATTCCGCCTGGCCCAACATCCGACAAAGATCTCCCTTGCCGAAATTGTCGATGCGGTCGATGACGCGGCGCGTGTTCCCCGACCCATTTTTCCAACCGCAGGCTCGACCAAGGAAATGGATGTAATCGCGGGACTTTGGCGGGATCTACACCAAAAGCAGCGCAAGATCCTTGAGGGGACTACACTCGCGGACCTCATGTCCAGGGTTTCCAAACCGGATGACCTGATGTATGTAATTTAGACGGAATTGGCAATTCCGCAAAAAAACAGACCCGGGATTACATACTCAATTTAAGTGCCTACAAATATTTACCTGGGTATTTCTGCTTCCATTTTATAATTATTTCAGAGAATTGGGGAACTCTTATGCGACTTATCGTTGGCTGCGGTTATCTCGGCAAGCGGGTCGCCAAAATTTGGCTTGATCGGGGAATCCAGGTCGCGGCATTAACACGAACCGAATCGGGCACCGAAGCTCTAAGAACAATTGGTGTGAAGCCAATAATTGGCGATGTAACCGATCCCAAAAGCTTGGCTACCCTTTCAGGTAGTGGCCCGTTTGAAGGGCTGTTCCATGCGGTGGGCCTTGATCGCGCTTCAGGAAAGTCGATGGAAGAGGTCTATGTCCATGGCCTGGATAATATCCTGCGAATACTTCCATCCGCTATATGCCCAAAAATCGTCTTCATTTCCAGCACCAGTGTTTATAGTCAAATGGATGGATCCTGGATCAATGAGGAGACCCCACCAGACGCAAAGGGGGGATCAGGCGGCGTGGTGCAAAGTGCGGAAATCCTTTTACGCAAGGAACGCCCGGAATCGGTAATTCTCCGGTTTGCCGGAATTTACGGTCCGGGAAGGCTCCTTCGCGGAAAGGCAATCGAATCTGGCGAGCCTATCCCCGTAGATCCGGACAAGTGGCTGAACCTGATCCATGTCGACGATGGCGCGCGGGCCGTCGACCTTGCCTGGGATAAGGCACCCCTGGGCTCAACCTTTCTTGTTGCCGATGGGAAACCCGTCTTCCGTGGCGATTATTACCGATCACTGGCACGGCTTTTGAACGCCCCTTCGCCAACTTTTACCGAAGGCACCCCGGGTTCCCGTGGGGGTCCAGACGCCTCCCACAGGCGAATCGACTCCAGACACGCGCAACAAACGCTGGATTGGTTTCCCTCCTTCGAGGACCACGAAGCGGGATTGCGGGTGATCCTTCAGGAAGAACGAGAATAAGTGGCGGAATGGTATCCCTCGATATTTCTAAATTCCTATTAAAATAAATTTTTTATTTTATTTATCATCATTGGCGACCCAAAGGATTTCCCTTGCCAATCTTTCCGAAAATATTTGGGCGCCCTTGGGATTAAGGTGGTTGGAATCCCAAAATTTGTCCTCCTCAAACCACTCTCGGGCGTCAATCCAATCTTTGGCTTCGGGCAACAAAAAGGATCGGAATTTTTTGGCTTCAACCTGGGCCAGATTGGGAGCATACCAGGAGCGAAATGCGGGGCCCTCGGGCATGCGCACCAAAATTACACGACACCCATTTTTCCTGAGAAATTCAATCGTCCTCTTCAAAGCAACCCATCCGGGTCCAGCAACATCCTTGGGTTCCAGGGGGGAACCTGAACCACGATGGGGTTTCCCCACCATTTCTGCATATTCCTCCCGTGTTTTATCCAGATTGTAAAGGGTTTTTACCCGTGGATCTTCCGTGTCCGTATCCGTGGGAAGCCTTGGCCCACCCCAACGATCGATGGCCCCCCTCGGCTTTTTGGGACCGGAATCCATCGACTGAACCAGGATTCGAAGCGGCGAAAGTAAGGCGAAACGGTCCTCATACCATTCGGGTCCCATCCCACCCTGCGGGATCGTAGAAACACCAAAGCTCCTATAGTCCATCCATTCCTTCGCCAAAACCCTATCGCGGGGTAACCAACCCAATTGCCGGGATATACCCTGGCCGTTTCCGGGATCATTCACAAAAAGCGCGCCATGCACCTCAAGGAGAACTATGTCCGGGAGCAGCCCCATTTTTTCCAATCGTTTTGCACAAGTCCACTGGTAAAGCGGCCCCATCCCGGGTAATCCAAAACCAAAGGCAAGTGGATTGCCTGTTGAATCTCCCCCCATCGCCGCCTCAACCGTTTCTCCCCGAAAACCGAATTGGGTTTTGGAACTCCCCAACATCAAAACAGATTGTCCTCCCTTGGACCTAACCTCGGAGAGGCGTTGGGTATATACCTCCTTGAGATCCCAAAATGCTGGATCATTGACCTTTATGATTGTGGTTTCCGGAATACGATCCACAAGAATATCCAAGACCAATAAACCAACAAAAAGAAATAGCACGAGCCAAACCAGAAAACTCCGAGCCCGATTGGGATGAGATCGTTTTGGGAAGCCAGTCTTTTTTACCCCAGTCAAGTTCCGGCCCTCCTCAAAACTGAAAGTAAATAAAAACCCGGTTCCGGGAAGGCGCCAAAACCAAAGCGCAAATCAGCAACAACGCAAAGACCAATCCTCCCAAAGGCGCAGGAGTCCTTTTCCAAATTCGGTTCATCCATCTCCTGCTGGCACAAAGATGCCCCACCATCACCAAGCCCACTGTGACCCAAAGGTAAAAGCGCGTCATGGGGAGTACTTCACCCGGGGCCCAGGTAAATAGTCGCTGCAAAAGGGTGATCGACCGGGTGAGATCCGGCTGGAACAGGCTCCAAGACAAAACAATCAAAAGTAAAGTTATCGCCCATCGGGCAAATTTGCCAGGAATCGTATCCAGGGCCCAAACCATTCGGGGATACCCGCGCACCAAAATCGAAAAGCCTCGGTGAAGGACAAGCATCAAACCATGGACCACGCCCCAGAGGACATAGGACCAATGGGCCCCATGCCAAAGGCCTGCCAGACTCATGGTCACCATCAGGTTTCTTACGGTTGTGATAAACGGCCCCCGGCTTCCGCCCAATGGCAAGAACAGGTAATCGCGAAACCAGGTGGAAAGGGAAATATGCCACCGCCGCCAGAAATCGGAAATATTAAGAGCCAAATACGGAAAATTAAAATTTTTGGTCAACCGGTAACCCAGCAAATGGGCACACCCGATCGCCATATCCGAATAACCTGAGAAATCCGCCCAGATGCGGATTGCGAAAGCCAAGAGGCCAAGTCCCAACGCCGATCCCCGGTAAAGGTCGGGATGATCAAAAACGGGATCGCTGAATAACGCCATATTATCGGAGATCGCCAGTTTTTTGAACATGCCCAGGATGAACAGCCGAACTCCCAAGCCAACCCGCATCAGGGACAGTCGCCCAATTCGATCCACCTGGGGCAAAAAATCCCCCGCCCGAACTATTGGTCCCGCAATCAGGTGGGGAAAAAATAGAATAAAAAGCAAAAAACGGACGGGGTTGCGTTCCGCCCGTATGCGACGATGATACACATCAATTGTGTAACTGATCACCTCGAAGGTATAAAAAGAGATCCCAAAGGGAACCAAAATATCAAGTACAGGAATTTGGGAGCTCACCCCCTGGGCCACCAGGACCGACTTAAGCGAATCAAGGAAAAAATTGGCGTATTTGAAATAACAAAGAAGACCAAGATTCCCCGTAATACTGGTAATCAAAAGAATCTGACGCGCCACCGGGTTTGGTCCATCGGTTGGATGGGGGCTTTTTAATTCATCCACCTGCCGGCTGGTTTTCCCCAGTCGATCCAGGCACAGGCCAACGACAAAATTCAAAAGCCCCGTTGCACAGACCAGAAAGGCGAGCGGAATGCTCCAGGAGGCGTAAAAAAGGATGCTGGCTCCAAGGAGCCAACAGGTCCGGCCATCACCCCTGGGAAGTAGCCAGTGGGCGGTGAAAACAACCGCAAAAAAGAGAGCGAAGTCAAGTGATGTAAACTGCATTTCCACCACCTGAACGACACTTCAACACCAACCTTCCAAAGTTGTAACCTTTCCCCGCCGCAGAGACAACCTCCAACCCCGGGTTGAAACTATTTTTCGAAAAGGTTCCTTAACCGCAACTTCCTTGGTATTCCATTTTCGCAAGCCTTAACCCATTATTCATAATCGATTTAAGCGTCCTATTAGACCTTGATTTTAAGCATCTTTTTTTGGAGAATAAGGATTGCCTCTCTTGGCGCAAGTTATGGAAAACCATGCAAACACTTCGAAAAACGCGAATCGTGGCCACAATTGGGCCCGCCAGTAACCAACCCGAAGTTCTCGAAAAGCTGATCCTGGCCGGTGTGGATGTATTCCGTGTGAATCTTTCCCATGGAACGCATCCCGACCATGCCCAAGCGATTCACAACATCCGGGCGGTGTCCGCCAAGCTGGATCTGCCTGTGGGCATCCTTGCGGACCTTTGCGGCCCGAAAATTCGTGTCGGAAAATTTCCCGAAGGCGGGATCGATATACGCCCGGGCGAAATCGTGACCATCACCACGCGCGATGTCGAGGGGGGACCAGGCCTGATTGTTTCTCAATACCGGGACCTTCATCGGGATATGAAACCGGGGGACCGGATTCTTTTTGATGATGGGCTCATGGAAGCCAAAGTAATCGATGTCCAAGGTCAAGACCTTCGCATTCGTGTGGAATATGGTGGTCGACTGAAAAATGGAAAGGGAATGAATCTCCCCGGCTCGAGACTTTCCGTCGCCGCATTGACCGATAAAGACCGTGAAGACGCAAAGTTTGCCGTCAAACATGGTGTGGACTACATCGCGCTATCCTTTGTTCGCCGTCCCGAGGACATTGAAGCCCTAAGGGAACTGATTACCGAGGAAGGGGCCACCACCCCGATTATCGCGAAAATTGAAAAACCGGAAGCCCTCGAGCGGATAGATGCGATTGTCGATTCAGCGGACGGTTTGATGGTCGCCCGGGGCGACCTGGGCGTGGAACTCCCCCTGGAGCGTGTTCCCATTGTCCAGCGCGACCTGGTTTTGCGGGCCCGCGCCCAATCCAAACCAGTCATCGTCGCCACCCAAATGCTCGAATCGATGATCCAAAATCCCCGGCCAACCCGGGCTGAGGTTTCAGACGCGACCACTGCGGTGATCATGGGAACCGATGCGGTGATGCTTAGCGCGGAAACCGCCGTGGGCCTTTATCCGGTTCAGGCGGTCGAAATGCTCCACCGGATCGCGGTTGAAGCGGAACAGTGGCAAAAATCGCTGCCCCAGTCTCCCGATCCCGTACTTCATGGAGCGCAAAAATCCCTTTTAAGACTGGCCGTCGCCCGCGCCACCATGCAACTCGCCCGCGATCTTAATGTAGGCGCCGTGGTTGTTCGATCCCAGGGGGGGCGATCCGCCCGCGTGGTGTCCTCCACCCGTCCTTTGGCTCCGGTGCTCGCTCTAACAACCAGCATTGAAACCGTAAGGCGACTGAGACTTCACAGGGGCGTGGTTCCTTGCCTGGTTGGACCGGAGGAATTCAACCAACCCCGACCCGCGGCCCGGGAACTCACCCGGCGATTGGGCTTGGCGGCGCCTGGCGAATATATCCTACTACTCGCAGGTTTTGGACGCGAAGAACCAACCCTAACAGCGATGCCCGTTTAAGTCACGCAAGGATAAGACAGGCAAGGTAAAAGGATGAAGATCATCTCTGTTGTGATCAAGCCTTTCCGCGCGGAAGCGGTCATCAGGGTCCTTGAGGAAGCCGGCCTGGATTCGTGGTTTGTCCGCGAGGCCAAGGGATATAGCCGCCAAAAAGGGTACCTGGATCGCTACCTCGGAGGCGAATACTCGATGGCGTTTCTGCCTAAGGTCGAAATTATTGCCTGGATTCCCATCGACCAGATTGATCCTCTTTGCGAAAAAATCGTAAAGGCGGCACGCACCGGCCGAATAGGCGATGGAAAAGTCTTTGTTATTTCAGTTCCGGGAACCCTTGTGTCAGAGTTTTAAGCTGTTCAGGCTCCATCACAACCACTTTACCTTTGTCCAAATACCAGACACGGTGCGCCAAACGGGATATAAGCGCAAGATCGTGACTCACCAAAAGGACCGTGACACCGGTCTTGTTATTTATCGTCGCAATAAGCTGGTAAAATCGCTCTTCATCCTGATAGTCAATGCCAGCGGCGGGCTCATCCAGCAACAAAAGCTCCGGATGCGGCTCCATCGCCAACGCAAGCAAAACCCTTTGAAGTTCCCCGCCAGAGAGCTTTTCCACCGGGCGGTTCAATAGCGTTTCCGAGGCACCTACCCCAGTCAGGATATTGGCCATCCGCTCTTTCGCGGCCCTCCCCAGACCAAGAAAAAGTGGCCTGGTTTGTAGCGCCAAACCCAAAAAGTCCGCAACAGTCAACGGAAGGTGCGCCTCATTGCGCAGCCTTTGCGGTACATAACCTACTTGGGAAGGAGATGGCTTGCTATGATCGTGGCCACAGTGGTAACGAATCATCCCCTTATAGGATACCTCTCCCAACAGAACACGCAAAATGGTCGATTTCCCTGCTCCGTTGAGACCAACCAAAGCGGTTATCTTTCCAGCCTCCAACTCGGCATCCACATTTTTAACGATGGTGTGGCCACCAAGCTCAACATGAAGGCCGCGCATGGTCAACAATTTTTGGCAATGGGCGTGGCGAGAAACCGGGAGGGAAATATTCCCACCCGGAAAGGCTGTGGTGCCAGAATTTATTGGTTCCATCGGGTTACCGGGGGAATTGGAAACGCTCCCTTTTTGGGAATTGCTCAAGGAAGCCCCTCCACCAGGCGGTCCAGATTGGCTTTGAGAACCCGCACATACCATTCCCCATCAGGGCCCGCGGGATCTTCGCAGGTTTCCATGGGATCGATCTCGATTAGACGGGCGTCAATCCCGTCTTTCTTCAGTTCGGTCAATAGCCATTGTGCCGCGGTGGTTTTGGGATATTGAGGCTCAACAATAATTGTTTTAATTCCCGCTTTTTTACAGCGTGCGACCAGTTTCGCCAAGCGCGGAGAACTTGGCTCATCCCCGGGCCCTGACTGAATCACATCAACCACTTTGAATCCAAAACTTTGGGCAAAATAGGCCATGGACTCGTGCATGGTGATGACTTTGCGATCGGTTTTGGCTTTTAGCCTTTCGGGCATTGTTTTTTTCAGATCAAGGATCTGGGTCGCCAAAGTTTCCGCCCGGTCCTTGTACCCCTGTGCCAAGGTGGGCTCCATTTCGCTTAGTTCCTTGGCAATTTCGCGAATACAAAACGCAGCCTGCGGTGCGCCAAGCCAATAATGCGGATCCTTTTCCCCGTGGTGATGATCGTGCCCTTCATGACCCGGTTCGGATTCGTCATGATTATGGGGGGCCTCAATGACAAGGTCCTCGGGCAAATAGCGCCCTAGGTTCAGCGTGCGCATATTGGGTCCACCATGACCTTTGCTCAATTTTACCGCAAAATGATCATCAAGGGTCAAACCATTCATTAGAAAAAGGTCCGACCGCCTGAGCATCTGGCCATCCTTGACCTGAAATTGGTGATGGTGTGGGCCCGTCGTGGTGCAAAGCGACTTAACCGACCCCTTGTCCCCCAGTATGGACCGGGCCCAGCTTGCCAAAGGCGGGAAACTGGCCACCACCCTTGGCGCCACCGATTCCTGGCCCCAAGGGTCCGGGGCGCTTGAGCAACCCAATAGGCCCAAAAAGGCCAAACCAAAAGCAAGAACATAAGGAAAATAGCGTTTCATATTATTCCCAATCAGGGTCTCTCTCTAATAATAAATGTTTTTTCAATGACCTTTCCATCAAGTTCCGCCTTGATTCGGTAACTCGTTTCCAATTGCTTTTTGCCAGGCTCAGAAAGCGCCATCCCACCCCCAATCTCTGCAATCGACTCAGGCACAGGCCAAAAAAACTGCTGAAATCCTTTTTCTTTGGTACCCTGAAGATTGGCAACCGTTTTGCCCGATCCGTCAACGATTTTGACGCTGGGAACCCCCACCAAGCCATCCCCATTGGGAATATAGACACGGATCACCGCTCCCGGAGTCGGATTTTCTCCAATAAAGTCCTTGGCCGGGTTGATTGGCCCCGCTTTTTGAACGGGGAGCCGATCAAAAGGCAAAATATCCAGCAAGGCAAAGTCTTTGGGAACTCCGAACCTGGCAACATGATCAACAACCGAGATATCCAAAATCCATACTCCCCGGCCATGGGTTCCCACCACCAGTTCGCCGGTTTTTTTCGAAATTACCAACCCATGGACAGGAACGGTTGGTAGCGACCCGACACGGAAAAAATCGCTTCCGGAATTGACCGAACACCATAGTCCTGTTTCCGTGCCAACCCACCAAACTCCCGGATGATTAGGATGTTCCAACAACGAGTGGATAAATCCCGCTCCTGCCAGTCGTGAGGACAGTTCCACCCAGTTTTTTCCCAAATTGGATGTCCGAAATAGGTAGGGTCGATCATCCCCCATTCGATGCCGGTCAACAGCAACAAGGGTGGATCCCATTTTGCCCGCCAGGGGACATATCGCCCGAATCCATCCCGGGGTAATCAGCGGAAGGTTTTGACCGACCTCGGACCAGGATTTCCCCTGGTTGGTTGTTACATGGAAAAGTCCATCGTCCGAACCCGCCCAAAGGACCTGCGCATCGACTGTATCCTCTCCCAAAGCGGAAAGATTATGGCCGGACTGGTCATCGGGCCCTGGGAGCCCACGGGTTAAATCGGGGCTGATTTTTTTCCAATTGGCTCCTTTGGCATCGGACCGAAACAGATAATTTGCCCCATAATAGACCGTGCTTGGTGTGTGTTTCGACAAAAGAAGGGGCGCGTTCCATTCAAAGCGAAGGGCCGCCTCCCCCTCCGCGGGACGAGGGCGAATATCAATACTAAGCCCCGCGCGGAAATCGTGGCGCCTGAGACCTCCATATTGGGATTCCAAATAGGCATTATGGGCGGTGTTCAGGTCCTGCTTTGCCTGAAATCCATCCGCCCCATAAAGACGACTCCAATCAGAAGGCAATATGCCCGCCGTCCGTCCCGTTCGCAATGGCCCAATCCAGGTTCCATTGTCCTGTAGGCCCCCCAATACCCGGACCGGATTGCGCTCGTCGACATCAACGGCGTAATACTGTGCCATGACCATGTTGTTGATGTGGGTCCAACTCTTCCCGCCATCCTTCGACGAATAAAGTCCCCCATCTGTTCCCAACAGCAGCGACCGGGGATCCCTTGGGTCAAAGACCAGCGCATGATGGTCGGGATGAAGCTGAAAGCCAATATCGCTGCGAAAAGTTTTTCCGTTATCAGAAGATCTGTAAAGGGGAATTCCCAAAACCCAAACCCGCCTCGGATCGGAGGGGTCCGTCCGAACCTGGCCAAAATAAAACGGTCTGGGACAAAGATCGTTGAGTTTGGACCAACTTTCTCCGCCATCCATCGACTCAAACACACCACCCGTTTCCGCGGGTCCAGGCCCTTCGTTGTTGGGAAGTTGGTCTGTTACGCTTGCAGAGGCGGTTTCACCTGTTTGGATTACGGCCAGAACCCGTCCAGGCTTTTTTCGGTCAAAATCAATCCCACAGCGACCATAAATCCCCTCGGGAAGCCCGCGAGTTGCCTTGGAAAAGGTATTTCCGCCATCTTTTGAAATATATATTCCTGCCTCGCTGGCATATTGCTCCCTGGGATTTCCACCCGAAAATGGTCCCCTTCGCACACGATACGCGCACGCAACAATCCGATTGGGATCATGCGGATCAAGCTGGACATCCACCGCGCCAACATCCGCTGGGATGGGAAGCACCTGCTTCCAGGATTGTCCCCTATCCCTCGACAGGAATAGCCCGCGCTCGCCACCCTCGCCCCACAGGGGGCCAAGAGCCGCCACAAATACGGTTTGAGGTTGGCGCGGATCGATCACAATCCTTCCGATGTGCCGCGATGACCTAAGCCCCTTGTGCTGCCAAGTCGCACCACCATCACCCGACCAAAAGACCCCTTCCCCTTGTGAAACACTGTTCCGGGCATTGGGTTCCCCAGTTCCAACCCAGATTTCTCTTGGATTTTTTGGATTCAGGGCAACAGCCCCAAGAGAGGATGTGGGCATCTTGTCAAATGGAGTTATCCACGATGCTCCACCATTTTCCGTGACCCAAAGACCCGACGATGCCGTCGCAACCACCCATCGGGAACTGTTCGAAGGGTCGATTGCAATCTCTGTGATTCGTCCACCCATAACCGCCGGGCCAATTTGGCGGGCCCTGACAGGAATCGCTGCCGCGAACGAACCCGATGCGTCTTGTGGGGGTTCCCCAGCCCAAACCGTGAGCAATATCGGACCAGTTGGCAAGCCATGCGCCAAAAGGGCAAGAATTCCTGGGAAAAACCAGGCCGATACGCCACGCATGAAAGTCACTTGCTGATATCAACGATAATCTGGCGCGCCGCCTTGTAGGCGTTTCGGATAGCGGTGGCGCGGGCTTCCAACTGCCCCTCATTAAAAAAACTGCCCGGATGATTTTTGGCCAAACCCGCAAGTTCGAAAGTCAAAGGCAAAAGACGGATAAATTCCTGGATTTTTTGTTGCTGGGCCTGGGAACTGTCTGCGCTCATGGGTCGGACTCCTGCAAAAACAATTGGTGCGTGGTCGAGTTAAGGAATCTGACTTTATTATACTCAAATATGCTCAGGCGGCTTGTCGAAACCGCCGAGCCGATGAAGCAGAGCCTCTGACCACCTATAAAGTTCAATTCAAGTATCTCTGGTTCGCCTCATGCCCCGGAGTCCGCTTGTGGAACTTGCTCGCAATCTGAAGGTGGAATCGGTCGGCCAACTCGGTTTGGTGCCCCCGATTGCCCTTTCGTCGCTTCAGACGGTCGAAGACGCCATCAGGCTAATGCGAACGCATGGAGCGGGATGTGTGCTCCTCACCACAGACGGCAGATTGACGGGTATTTTCACTGAAAAAGACCTCCTTTGCCGGGTTTTAGTTCCAAGACTACCACTTTCCACTCCCCTTGCCTCCGTGGCCACCCAGCCTCCGGTGTTTCTTGCCTCGACCGAACCTGTAGGTTTGGCCATGGCGAGAATGGTGGAAAAAAGACTCAAACACCTTCCCGTGGTTGATGAGTCGATGCGCCCGGTTGGAGTGCTCACTTCCCGCAACATTCTTCGTTTCCTTGCAAAACATTTTCCCCGGACCATCCACACGCTTCCGCCTCGCTCTTGCTCGATCAAATCGCCGAAAGATCCCCCTGAAAATCCTAACCCGGGCTCAATCCCCGAAACAAAGGGACTGCCTGTCGGGCTTAAAGGGCGGAACCAATGAAACTTTTGCCTCCCACTCTCCCATTTGGGCCAATTGCTTCCCCATTGGGAAGTCTTTTCGAAGAAGTCACCTGCCACGAATGGATAAAAAAAGGCGCCCCCGGCCACAAACGCATCCGCATCCGGATCGCCGGTGACTTGGCAGATGGAGTGGTACAACTTGGCCGTTTGGTGGCGCGCGGATTTGGAATGCAAGGCTGGCCGGTGGAACTCCTTGTCCACCCTTCCAAATGGATCAGGGCCGAACCCGGTTCTCCCGGGGCCCATATCATGGCTGATATTTCCGCCTTGGTACCAACCGAAACAAACTCCAAGGAAGGCACCAACTCCAAGGAAGGCACCAACAACCCGGATGGCGCTCCGTCGGAGGACCAAATCGATGGCTGGGTCGTTTTTCGATCAACCTCCCTTCCCCAGGCAATGGCCCGCCCAAAACCCGATTCATGGGTCCTGGTTGATGCGGACGCCTTAAGCGCCAGACAATTGGCCATGCCCCAGGAACTCCCTTGGGATGCGGCGGCCATGGCGGTCGACATACATGCCCTTTCGTTCCTGAGTCTGCCAAGGGAACTTGACCTCGATCGGCATTGGCGCAGAACCCAAAGACTTCTTAGCCCAAGGGAAATGGCACGCTGCAGAGCGTTTACTCCGCTGGGATGGATTGCAGGCCGGTATGGCCTCGATGTCGGCCCATGGGACATCTGGATCGAGGACCATTTTCGCAATCACCCCCCAATCAGGGATATGGCCCAAAGCCTCCTTCGCGCAGGCAATCATGCCGCACTTGTTAGCGATGCCACCACGACCGATGCCGGAACAAGCAGCCTTTGGCCCGGCCCAACCCTGATGCGCCGCGGCCTCTGGCGATTGGCAACAGGATTTGAGGCGCTGGTGACAGGATTGGCAAACGCAACGACGGCACAAAATCGAAAATTTTATATTTTCGCCCCACAAAGTCCAATATACGCTCCCCTTTTGGCGATGGCTCCCAATCTGGAGTTTCGCGGAATCCTTATCCGTGCCTCGGAATCACCGCAATCGGCCGCATGGAACGCTTGGGGGGCATGGCTTGGAGGCGCCTCTTCCCTGGCTTTGGGCGCGGGTTACCATCGATCGCAATTGCCAAACATTGCTCCATTTCGTCCGGGTGGGACACTGATATTTTTGGATCCTGAACCCAAAGACGCACATCGCCCGGATGGATTATTCTCTGAAACAAACCGTTCGGTCATTTCCTCCCCTGGTGCCCTTGCAAAAGTCGCGGAATCCTGGGCAAATCCCGACACCATGAACACAGTCCACCATGTTCCAAACCTCTGGCACATGGAGGAGCCAGTCCACATGGAAAGTGTCGGACAGAAATCAACCAATCAAACCTCGCTCAATCCTTTTCCAACCCACTTTTCCGCCCCACTTTTCCCATCCCAGCCGAAAGAAATCATAAGTCCTCCCCGCGAATCGGACCCGGGATTGGAACACAGGCGTCCAATCCCGCCACCAAACCATAACATCCCCCGCCCCACAACTCCTGAAAAAGGTTGGTGCCCAGGCTGCGGAAATTATTCCATATTAGAGCACATAACTCCTTTTCTTGTAAAAGGATCTCCAGTTGTTGTCCTTGGGGCCCCAGGATGTGCTGGACTTTTGGGGGATTGGCTGCCGATTCCCCACACCATTTGTCCCACCGGAACAGTGATCCATGTGGCCATTGGATTGCACCTGGCCTGGCCCGAGGCCGCAACCTGGATCATCGCGGGGGATGGCGAATTGGGCGGAGCCAGCCTTGGACCAATCCTTGGCCTGGCGCGGGAAAATGTCTCCATTAAGGTTCTTTTTGTAAATAACGAATGCGCCGCGGGGGCTGGTGGTGCAGTTACCCCACTTTCCGGCCAACTCGACTACCGCAACCCCGGAACTCCACCACTTCCCCTTGCGGCCTTGATCCTAATGGCGGGTGTCGGTTTTTACGCGCGGGTTATCGATGTCGAGGTGGAACTTTTGGACAATGCCCTGGCCGCGGCAACCCGGCATCAGGGGTGTGCTGTGGTCGAAGTTTGGCAAAATTGCCGGGTTCATAATGATGCCAATCATGACGACCTGATCGACCGACAGTTAGGAAAACGACACAGACTCGACCTTAGACCCGGCCGCCCCATGGCCTACGATAGCGATCCGGAACGGGGAATTCTTTGGATCGAAGATCAATTGACCACCCAATCCATGAATAGCACGGAGCCGGGAAAATTCCTGGTTCATGATCCCATCAACACACCGGTCAACCTTGGAGTGGCCTTGGTAGAAATGGGCCTGGGAAATCCGGGCGAACCAACCTGTTTTGGAATTTTCCTCGATAGGACCACTCCTCCACGCATTTCAAAATTGGCAATGTCAGGCGGCGTCAACGCATTGGGTTCGGGAAAATCCGACGCATGGATCTTGCCGGAATACTCGGAAATCAGCGAAAATCAGTCCGATGAGCCCATTCCGGACGAACCAAACCATCCGGAGTCGGGTCAATGAACTGCCCATGCTGCAATGCCCGGGTGATTCCCGGAGACCCATGGTGTCCGGACTGCTGGACGCCTTTGGCAAACGAAGGCTCGGCAATTCCGCAGGACCGGGTCGAATGGAGCCTTTTGCGGGACACAGTAACCAAACTGGGCCCCAACAAAGCCCCAATCTACCCAAGAGCAACACCCGTAGGATTTGTTCTGGAAGGAATGGAACAGGCCAAATCGACTTCGGCCATTCTGATCACAGATGATGGGCTGATTGATGGCCTTTTGACGGAACACGATGTATTGGACCGAATTGCCCCGCTTGGGCCTTCTGGCTTGGAATTACCCGTTTACCGCTTCATGACAAAAAATCCGCAAACAATCAACGAAAACGAATCCCTTGCCAGGGTGGTCCAGATCATGGACGGCACAGGCTATCGACACCTTCCCGTAGTCCGCGCAGGCCGCCCGGTGGGAATGATCACCGTTGGCGTCCTCATGCGCCACTTCCGGGAACTCTGCGGCGAAGCCCTGGGGTGATCTTTCAAAAACCACAAATAAAAAAGCAAAATAAATACTACCACCCAAATACTCCATTAACAATACACCTAAAGAACAATTTATATTTAACCAAAACAAAAGCCGACCAAATAAAAATAAATATAAAATATTGCCAAAAAAGTAAGTAAATTACTAGAAAATTTACTGGGGAACGATTATTTTACCTCCTCATAGAAACCCAATCATTACAAACTTTACTCATTACCCTAAAGAACTCATTATCATCAACCCCCTTTGTTTCAACAACAATAATATTATACAAATCTTGGTACAAAAGCTTATATTTTGATTGATATAATGTCCTATTGCCTCCATCAAGAAGACCGTTTGCACGGTGAAGTCCAGCATAGTATTTATCAATTGCTGCGGCAAAACCATGAGCATTTTTTTTATATGGAGTTCCCTACTAAACTTTCCTTCATTTTCACTTTTAACCAAATCCGATGTTATTTTATCATCAATTGATTGGTCAACGTTACCCAACTTTTCATTAACATGTGACCTAAGGATGAAATTATTAAAATTTTTCGGGTTTAATTCAATGGATTTGTTAAGATCAACGAGAGCTTCGGTCAACATCCCAAGTTGAATAAAAATAGCACCTCTGACGTTATAAAAATCTGAATTTTTACTATCATATTTAATGGCAATTGACACATCAGAAAGAGCATTCTGCCAGTTACTAATTTTTGCATAGGCCCCGGCCCTAAAGAAAAATGATTCGCTTATTCTAGCTGAATCACTTCCTGATATAGAATAAATTTCTATAGCCTTTGAAATATCATCAATCGCCTCCTTATAAATAGCCAGTTTAACAT
>CAMBMH010000087.1 GCA_945868575.1 Singulisphaera sp. GP187
GGATCGTGGACCAGGGCCAGGTTTCCAGGAGGGCTTTGAAGACGGCCCAATGGAGGATTTTGGATTTGGCGGCCGTGGAAGAAGTGGCCCACCCAAGGCAGATCCACTTGCCCGTCAAAAGGGGAAGGATCAGCGCAAGGGTGGAAAGCCTGCGTTTCGACGCAAGCCTTCCTCGGACGAAGAAACCAAAGGATAATTGAGGTAACATGGGCGCTTGCACCCAACCTGCAACAGGTTCGTCCCTGGCAAATGGGCCTATTCAGACCCAAGCACGGATTGTCGACCACAGGCAAATTGCCACTCGTATCTGGCTGATGCGAGTGGAATGTCCAGAGATTGCTGGACGCATTCAGCCGGGGCAGTTTGTGATGGTGCGGATGCCCCGGGCAACTGACCCGCTTTTGGGGCGGCCTTTTGCGCTATACGACACATGGTCCGATGCGGCAGGGCAACTCGCCGGAATCGAAGTTGTGTATATGGAAATGGGGCGCGCCACCCGTCAACTTCCTAGTCTCCAGGTGGGCGAATGTGTTGGCCTTTGGGGGCCATTGGGGCACCCCTTTCCCGAGCCGCGCCCATCCACCAAACGGGTTTTCCTCGTGGCGGGCGGTATCGGGCAAACCCCATTTTTAGCCCATGCACGAGAGCTTTTGGGGCAAAAAGGCTATGGTGGAGAATCGGCCCAAAATCGTGGTGTCGAGGTCCATTTTGTATATGGCGCCCGAAACCATTCATTTCATGCCGGAGTCGAACATTTTTCCACCACTGGGGCCAAAATCGACCTGGCCACAGATGATGGAAGCGCCGGGTTTCATGGGCGCGTAACGGATTGCCTGGCCAAACTGATCGGGCCAGATCCGGAAATGGAAGAACTTTTTGGATGTGGCCCCGAGCCGATGCTTGAGGCGCTTGCGAAGTTTGCCCAAACCCATGGCCTGACCTGTCATGTTTCTTTGGAAACTCCGATGGCTTGTGGTTTGGGAATCTGTTTCAGCTGCGTCACCAAAGTGAAAACTTCGGATGGCTGGGACTACAAACGGGTCTGCGTCGAAGGTCCCGTTTTTGATGCCTCGCAGCTTGTTTGGCCTCACGAGCACCCCTGAGTAGACTGAAAGCATCGGGGTAGGGCAGCATTGACGACATCTCCTTTCCGTCATTTGCCTCTCCCTGGTTTCATCCGGTTGGGTTACCCACCGGTTTAGTCCTTTACCAGGGCAATGTGCCAATATGGCCGAATCCATCAAAACCAGATGTCCCAATTGCGCGACCATACTCCGGGTCCCCGCAAACATCCAGTCCGACACTCTTCGTTGCACGAAGTGCCAAAGCCTGATGCGAATCAAAAGGCAAGCACCAGGTGGAGGTGGATTTTCGGCCCCCACGCCACCAGCTCCTCCCCCGCCTCCCATTGCTCCCACAGCCCCAACGCCCGTACTTCCGTCCCCGGCAATGCAGACGCCGTCCCACGGCGATCCTTTTGAACAAATCGTTACCCATGGCCCGGTGCGCTATTCGGGGAAAACCCGGACTGCAGGGTCGGGTGGATTGGCCATTACCCTTGGGCTGGGCGCTTTGGCGTTGATCCTTTTTACGGGTGTTGTGGCGATGATATTTTTGCCCTCCAAGGGTGGAATTCTCCCTGGTGGTGGCAATGAGATTGCGGAAAATAAAGGTGGAGGGGCACCCGGTATGGGGGCCAGAGGCGCGGGAGGTGCAAAAGCAGGCGGCTCGTTTCCACGCCGAGCCCTGATTCTCTCAGTTCACAATTACCTCTATGCCAATCCGGTCGCGGCCCATGGTGGAAACAACACAAACGCTGTCGCCCAACTCCCTGATATCTTTTTAAATGGAAAACTCAATGTCCCGAAGGATCAGGTTCTTTGGGTCTCCGATAAAAATGAAAAAGCCCCCCAGCCACTACTCAAACCGGTATTTGAAAAAACGCTGGGCGAATTCCTGGCCCAATCCCGTCCCCAGGACCGGATCATTGTGACTTTTGTGGGGCATGCAACGATCGCGGACAAAAAGGCCTATCTCGTTCCTTTTGAGGGGATCCTCGAGGATATCCAGACCCTGATCCCGCTTGAAACAGTGTTCGCCGATTTTAAAGCTTGCAAGTCAAGACAAAAGGTACTAGTTCTGGATATTTGCCATGCAAATATACGCTTTGGACAGGAGCGCCCCGGAGGCGAATCGATGTCGGCGGAACTTGCAACAGCGATCGCCGCCGCCCCGGAAGGTATCGAGGTTATCACCTCCTGCAAAGAGGCGGAGCGCTCCTGGGAGACAGATATCGATCCCGCCGGAATCTTTCTCGCATCGTTTTCCAAA
The DNA here is from genome assembly GCA_945868575.1 of Singulisphaera sp. GP187. Lineage (GTDB taxonomy): Bacteria > Planctomycetota > Planctomycetia > Gemmatales > Gemmataceae > SYLG01. Next base: position 2,332 of record CAMBMH010000087.1, read on the forward strand.
GTGCTAAACGACGGTCTTAAAGGACAGATTCAAAAGGCAGGTGATCCGATTCCGGTGGAAAAAATCGTCAAGGAAACAAGCCTCCTGGTGACTCAAAAAGCCCAGGAACTTGGAAAGCCCCAGACTCTTCAATCGGTGGGAAAATGCGTTGAATCGGATATCGAGGAATCGGGTGAAGCCGCGGCGGTTGCCAAGGTCGCGGGTGGACAGACTCCCGACAAGCTCCTGGTGGAACGGACGGGGAATATTCTCAAGGCAATCCACCTGCCACCCGTAAAAGGGGATACGCCTGATGATCTTTTTGACCCGGCCCTTTTTGCGGCTCTTTGTGACCCCAAATCCAAAGGGATCGAGGATGCGGCCAAAGCAGGCGCACCGCCCAAGGACAATAAAGCTTATCTGTTTATGGAAAAAGCAAGGGCCCACCTTTGGGCAATCTCGGGCCGGGATTCGATTCCCGGGGATGTCCGTCCCGCAGTGGAATTGATGATCAAGAAAAAAGAGATCCGCAAAGACCAGAACCTTCGCCTGTTGAGGGGCGGTTTTCGCGCCGCGGAGGACGCTGTCCTCAAGCGCAATGTCGAGACAAACCAGAGAAGTGTCGCCTTGATTCTGGGTGTACTTGACGAGGATTTGGCGGAGATGGAAGCTACGGCAGAGGAAAAGGATGAGCTTTCCGCCTATTGGCGAGCCAACTACGACTATATCACAGCCAAACTCGAAGCCGAAGCCTCGTACATTTGGGAGTATCAGTCGATGCTGGGCCAGATGCGCAAGGAGGCACCAGCCCGTGATCCCAAAATCCATGGAGGCTGGGACCTTGCGTCGACCTCCACTCCCCAAGGGGATAGCAAAGGCAAAAAAATGGCCAAATCGAGCAAAAAAACCTTCGAAACCCTAAGCAAAAAGTACCCCAACACGCCTTGGGATATTCTCTCCCGTCGGGAGAAAGGCACATCGCTGGGTCTGGAATGGCAACCAGTTCCCTAATGGACAGGGAATCGTTTCAACCAACAAACCGGGGACAATAACCTTCATCATTTCTTCCCCAATAGTTGATCATTCCTTCGCCCCCGGATTATGAAAAGGCTTTAAACTAATTTTGTGAACCGAATCATGGGGAGAGGATTCGGTTTACCCGCCGGGTGGTCAAACCGCCCGGCATTTTTTCGTTTTTGCAATCGCGATCAAAACCACAATTAAATCGCAGGGACCGCTTTCATCTTTCGTTCGCGCGCCAAGGGAAGAAGGAGTCGGAATATGCTTCCCGTTCCCGGGGCACTTTCCACCATAATCGCACCACCCATCAATTCCACAAATCCTTTGACGATCGAAAGCCCAAGGCCCGAATTCATTCCATCCGATGTTCTTGAAGGGTCCATCCGGAAAAAGCGCTCAAAGATACGCTCGCGATATTCCGCGGGAATTCCGATGCCCGTGTCAATCACGGAAATTTCCGCATGGTCATCCAGTTGGCGTGTGCGCAGGGTCACGGTTCCCCCGCTCTTGTTGTACTGGATGGCATTGTGGAGAAGGTTGAGGAGAACCTCCGAGAGCTTGTCAGGATCTGTTGAGACCTTTGCGATCCCAGAAGTGTCCAGTTCAAGCTGAATTTCACTTGCGTCCGCCAGATTGCTGACCTGATTGACACAATCCGTTGCGATCTGGTTGATATCCACAAGCGCTGCCCGGAAGGCATCGACGCCCGCATCCAGCCTTGCCAATGTTAGCAAGCGTTCCACTGCCCGGTTCATTTGCAGGCCGGCGCCTTGGCAATCGGTAAGAAATTCGCGGTACTCTTCCGTGGAGCGCGATTTTCTAAGGGCCAATTCACATGTGGTAAGCATTGCGGCCAAAGGCGTGCGAAGTTCGTGGGAAATGTCCGCGGTTGCCTGTTTTTCCCTGTCGAAGGCCCTGCCGAGTTGCTTGAGTGTTTCCTCAAGGCGCAAAGCAATCGGCTTTAGCTCTTTGGGGAGTTGGGAGTGATCAATTTTCAGTTGAAAATCCTTCGGAGTAATCAGACTGACCGCTTCGGAAAGCCTGGCAAGGGGACGAAGCCCAACCCGAAGAATGGCCAAAAGTCCAATAGTCGCCGCAAGGAAACCAAGAGCCCCCACCAGGGTCAATTCCCTTTGCAAACTCGCAAGGGCTTGATCAACCTCGGTATCTGTTTGCAACAATTCCTCATCGCGACGGACCCGAAACTCCTCCATCTTGGCTTCATATCGCGAATAGTCCTGGGCACATTCGATGTAAAGAGAGGACCTCATGGCATCGCCGCGATCCATCCGTTCCGATCGGGGTTCGGTTCGATCGCCTCGATTATTCGTGGTCTGTATTTCCGGGCCAGGGCGGCGTGCCGGCCTGAAAGGAACCAGACTTTGGGCCGAGGTTTTCAGCCGAACACGGCGCACCAGCCTGCCAGAAGAATGATTGGTTTGGTCAAATTCCCAATAAAGGGCCTGATTGGGAGCAAACCGTTGAAGATCCTGGTCGAGTGGGACCCCATTGAGGGAGGTGGAAAGGTTGGATGCGCCCCAGGATGTTTTGATGTGATAGTATTCGGCGATATTGTCCTCGCCTTGTCTGAGAAGTTCCGCCGGATCGAGGCGGACCTCCACAGTGTTTCGCCGAGAAAGCTCCATGGCAACCGGTCCGCGTCCCACTCCGGCAAGCCAAACCGGCGCGGAAAAGTAGGAGTTTTGGGGGATCGAGATCAATCCAAGAAGCGTGAGCTCGCGATTTCTTAATCTGCGAAAGTCGAGCTGAAACTGCACCAACCGGGCAAGAGTCTGGGCTTGGCCCAAAAGCTCATTGTCCATCGTTTCTTCGCAATCACGACAGCGATCGAAAAATTGCGTCTCGTGAAGTTGTCTTGTCGCGGCTCGCCGCGATTCAAGCCCCCCCATTGCGGTGCGGTATCCCAAAACCGAAACACTCGCCAAGGCCAAAGCCAAAAGCGTCGTGCAGTAGAGGACAAGGCTTACCCGAATCGAGGAAGGGGACTTCATGGAACGATCCCCTTACTAGGGAGTTTTTTTGGGTGTTTTTGGGTTCTTTGACGAATCGGGATCCGCCATGGGAGTGTCTTCGGTGCGAAGCATATAGCCTTCACCCCAACGGGTCATGATGAGGGGCAATTCAAACCCCTTGTCCACTTTGGCCCGCAGGTAACGGATATAGACATCGACCACATTGGAGGTGTTTTCGTCGTGCTCATCGTACAGGTGACTCCAGATCATGGTGCGGGTCACCACTTTTCCACGATGAAACGCAAGGAATTCCAGGAGAGCGTATTCCCGGGGGGTCATGTGGATGGCCTGGCCGGCACGGCGAACCAGGCGGGCACCGGTATCAATCTCAAGATCCAGAATCCGGATGATTGGGTCCTTGATCGAATGGCCGCGACGGATCAAGGCCCGAACCCGCGCAAACAATTCTTCCAGTTGGAAGGGTTTGCTCATGTAGTCGTCGGCACCCAGATTAAGGCCTTCTACCTTGTCAGGGGTTGTTCCCCGGGCGGTCAGAATGAGCACAGGCGCCATTACCCCGTCCTTGCGCCACTGTTTCAGCAGGGTGAAACCATCTATTTCAGGCAACATCAGATCGAGTATGATCGCATCATAGGTCGCGGTTCGGACTTTAAAATCGCCTTCACGACCATCGCTGGCCGTATCTACCGCAAAACCTTCCTCTTCCAGGGCAATCCTGGTCGATTTTTGCAATGCCTTGTTATCCTCGATCAAAAGTACTCGCACAGAAGCCTCCAAATTCGCCAAAACCATAAACCCGAATGAGGCGGATTAGGCCCGGAGCGTTTCAGGTTCAGCCAAGGTATACCAAAATTGCAGAGCGTCCCAATATCGTTGGAGCCAACCTTTTGGCCAAACCAATGAAAGGGAGAAGGTAGGGTCATCCAGTATTAGCTTAATTTTGGTTAGAAAAGTGTGAAAAATGAGAAAGTATCCCGTTTTCCTAAAAGTAAAGCAGGGTTACACTAGGTAAAGATGGATTCACGGGGATTTGGGTAACCGAGTTTCCGTTTCTCTTTCATTTTTTGGAATTTGACTCTTCGTTTTGACCACCGACTCGTTGATCAGGGTGGATTTGGCACAATCCTCCGTATGGAAACGGGCGGAAGTACTTTTCAGCCTCCCACAAGAACAGACCGGATTGATAGCAATAATGAGTTTTCCATCCATAACAATCCCTCTGGAGTGTCAGGAAAAGACCATCGCTTTGGGTCACATTCTTGGCCTGACTACTCATGAGGGAGGAGTCATTGCCTTGGTGGGAGATCTTGGTGCGGGAAAAACGACCTTCACTCAGGGTTTCTGCGCCGGAGTGGGAGGCATCGACCCGGAAAGCGTTTCCAGCCCGACTTTTGTACTTTTGCAACATTACCCCGGCAGACTGACGGTACATCATTTTGATGTTTATCGGCTCGAATCATTGGAGCAGTTTTGGGATTTGGGGCCTTCAGAATATTGTCAGGGGGATGGGGTGGCTTTGGTGGAGTGGGCCGACCGGGTGGCGCCTTTGTTGCCCGACGACCGCTTGCAAATTGAATTGATGCATATTTCCATCGAAGAGATTAAAGACAACAGCAAATTCACCGAAGGTCGAAAGGCTATCCTTCACGCATTGGGTCCGGTCCACAACCAGTGGCTAATCCGGGCCAAAGACCGATTGGAAAAACAATTCCCCGGGTTATCTTCCATGCAGAGGTAATGCACCAAGCAGAGGTGATGGGCCATGCAGGAGAATTTTTACAAATGCCCCTGCAATCCGTAATCGTCCGTTTGCCTGAAGGCTAGTTCCCTGTCCGGGTCATACGAAATTCCCCACCGTCCTTGCCCGATTGGAAGGTCGCGAAGAATTGGCCGTCTTTGACCGTGGCGCGGGTGGTAAAGGTTCCAAAGAGTGGGAGTTTTTGGGTTCCCTCAAGGTGGGTTCCTTGCTCGTCTTCTGAAACCAAGGACAATTGACTACGGTAAACAAATGGTACAATCTTCGCGAATCGACCACGGAAATGGACAACAACACTGTTCCCGTTATCCGCGTCAATACGAGCGTTAAGCGGTCCGGTGTGACCGTTCGCCGAACTGGTCCAGGTCCCTTTCCAGGTTCCCGAAAGGACCTCGCCGGAAAAGGCCGGGCCTACAGCCAGGAGCATCAACGCAAACGCCAAAATCTTGCTGGACATTTCAGACTCCGATCCATTTCGCAAAGGAAAAGGCTATACCAAAAGCTCCTTGAGCACTCTTTGAGGTTCAACGCCGGTCAACTTTTGTTCCAAACCCTGGAAACGGTAGGTAAACCGTTCATGGTCGATACCCAAACAATGCAAAATCGTTGCATTGAGGTCATTGACCGGCACTGGATCCTTGATGATATTGTAGCTGAAATCATCCGTTTCCCCGTGGGTAATCCCGCCTTTTACGCCACCGCCTGCCATCCACATGCAATAGTTCCTCGGATGGTGATCGCGACCATAGTTATCGCGCTCCAGCGTCCCCTGGGAGTAGACGGTTCGTCCAAATTCGCCCCCCCAGACAACCAGGGTCTCATCAAGAAGTCCCCGCTGTTTCAGATCCATGATCAACCCCGCGTTGGGTTGGTCGGTGTCTTTGCACTGGTTGCCAAGCTCATAGGGGAGCCTGCCATGCTGATCCCATCCACGGTGCAAGAGTTGCACCATCCGCACTCCCCGTTCGACCAGGCGCCTGGCCATAATCGCGCTGTGGGCATAGGTTCCCGGGGTTGTCACATCAGGACCATAAAGATCCAGAATATGCTTTGGCTCGGTGGAGAGATCCGTCAGGTCCGGAACACTCGATTGCATCCGGTAGGCCATTTCATATTGGCCGATGCGGGTCTGGATTTCCGGGTCGTGAAAACGGTCGGAATTCATCCGGTTGAGATCCCCAAGGGTGTCGAGCATCGCCCGGCGATCCGTGGAGGAGACTCCTTCAGGATTGCGAAGGTATAGCACTGGATCACCCCCGCCCCGAAGAGCGACACCGTTGTAGCCCGTGGGGAGAAATCCGCTTGACCACATTCGCGTAAAAAGCGCCTGACCATTGGAATCGCTTGGGAAGCGGGGTGTGAAAACCACAAAAGCAGGCAGGTTATTGCTTTCACTTCCCAGACCATAGGACAGCCAGGATCCGATCGATGCCTTGCCGGGAACTTCGCTGCCTGTCATCACAAAAGTACAGGCGGGGTCATGGTTGATGGCATTGGTGTTGACGGAGCGGATCAGCGCAAGCTCATCCACCACACGGGAGGTGTGTGGCATGAGGTCGGTGTTGATCCATGTTCCGCACTTTCCCGAGCGTTTGAAAGTAAATTTGCTGGGTGCGACAGGGAAACGGGTCTGGCCCGATGTCATCGTGCTCAGGCGCTGTTCACCCCGAACGCTGGGTGGCAGGTCCTTGTTGAAATACTCCTTCAGCTTGGGCTTGTAGTCCCAAAGGTCGATCTGGCTTGGAGCCCCATTCATGTGCAGATAGATCAGCGCCTTCGCTGTAGGTTTATGATGGGGCAAACCGGGAAGGGGCGGATGGATCATCCCACCGGGCGTTTGTCCCCCGGAGGCCAAGGCACCCCGACGCGCCGACATCATGCCAAGGGCCAGCGCGCCCATGCGCAATCCCGAACCCGCGAAAAATTGCCTGCGGGTCGGTTCATCCGGCCAAAGTCGAAAATCACTCATCATGGATCTCCTTTAGTTTCGGTTGACCGTTTCATCGAGATTGAGGATCAGGTTCGCGAGAAGCGTATACGCCGCAAGCGTAGGCTCATCAGTCCCTTTGGCTATTGCCGATTCCCCCAACCGGATCAGCTTTCCTGCCGCGATCGGATCGGCTTGGTAGCGGGCTTGTTCCCTTTCGAGAAAAGCCAGCAATGCCTGTTCCTCCCGGGAGTTGGGATTTCGGGAGAGGACTGTCCTGAAACCAAAGCGAACCCGGTCGGCTGCATGGCTTCCCGATTCGAGCAACTTCGTTGCCAAGCCACGGGCAGCCTCTACATGCTGAACATCATTCATCAATTGAAGGGCCTGTAATGGGGTGTTGGAGCGTTCGCGGCGGGTGCAGGGTGTCTCGCGGTTGGGAGCATCAAAGTTGCTCATGAAAGGCGCTGGAGCGGTCCTTTTCAGGAAGACATAAATACTGCGCCGGTAGAGGTCATCTCCTTTGGACTGTTGGTAGGACCTTGTGTTGGATCCAACAAATCCGACAGGCTCCCAGATATTGGCAGGTTGATAGGGCATCGATCCCTTGCCCCCCATGTCCAACCGTATCAAGCCGCTGACAAAGAGCGCATTATCGCGGATCTGCTCGGCATCGAGGCGCAACCGCGGTCCCCGCCCCAAAAGCCGATTTTCCGGATCTTCTTTCCATGAAGATTCCGGCGCCTCGGAACCTTGCCGAAACGCCCGGGATACAATCATCGCCCGAAGCAGCTCACGGACATTCCATCCATTGGACCGGAATTGATCAGCCAATTCATCAAGCAGTTCGGGATGGCTGGGCATTTCCCCCTGTGTTCCGAAATCGCCAGAGGACTTTACCAGACCGGTACCAAAAACCTGTTGCCAAAACCGATTCACAACAACTCGGGGAACAAGTGGTTGCTCATCGGAAACCAACCACTTGGCCAGATCGAGCCGGTTGCCTCGACGCTTTTCCAGACCTCGAATCGGAGGCAGGAAACCTGGGGTGGAAGGATCGACCTTTTCCCCCGGTTTGTCATACTGGCCCCGCATCATCACAAAGCTTTGGCGGGGCTGGGGCAGATCTGCGAAAACAAAGCTGCCTGGAAGATCACCATCGAGTTTGGCCAATTCCGCCTGCTTAGACTGGCGTCTGACGCGCTGGTCAACCACCTCGGTTGGAGCGCTTTGCCAAACTTCAGACACATAATAGTTTTTTACTTGGTTTTTTTCCGATTCTGTACGCTTCGCTTCGGGCCCTTCCTTGATCCAGCCTGCAATAGAGACAGGAGCCTCGGGAGCATCCTTCCCTTTTTGCGATTTCCACCATGCCAAAAGAGACTGTTTTGGATCCGAGGCCGGATCGCTGATTCCGGATACCCCGACCTTGTCCCAGAACACGGTTCCGCCATGTTGGGTCAAGGCAAAACCGGTAATCTGGTCTCCCGCATTCAGGCCCAATTTTCCGGCATCGATTTCGAGTTTCACCCATTTTCCGGCCTCGGGTAGGGGCCCCGCGTTCACCTTTTCGGTCGAACCGGGCCTTCCCCAGGGAATGGTGTCATAATCGCCCCACGCCGCCCGGTGAAGCCACCCTCCCTTGAAGTACTGAAGCATTAGTGTCTTCGGTTTGTCGAACGATTCGATATAGACATGGGCGAATAGCTTTGCGCCTGCGGGAATTGTTTTTGTGGGCATCCCCTCAATGACATCCTGGGTCAATCCGGCATCCTTGCGTTTGATGGCTTTGGATCCCGAAAAGACTTTTCCCGATTTGGCGTCCACATATTCGGTGGGATGACCCGGGCTTGCAAAAACCCTTCCCGAAGGAAACGAATCCTCAAACCAGATATCTTCGGTTGTTTTGGGGGAATTTTTTTCCGGTCCTGTTGCAGGATCGGAATAAGGTGCTTTGGCCCCGGATGCCGCCAAAGCTGAGCGGATTCCATCCAGCTCGCTTTGAAGCGCCGCCCGTCTTTTTTTGATCACCTCGGTTTCGAGCTTGACCGTCGGGGCGGTGAGCAGCGCATTCCCATCAAGGGCCGGGTCCGCCGCAGAATGGAAAAAAGCATAAAATCCGTAGAAGTCTTTGGCAGTTATCGGATCGAATTTATGATCATGACACTGCGCGCAGCCGCCCGTCATTCCCAACCAAGCGGTAAATACAGTCGATGCACGCTCGACCGCATTGCGATAGATCCATTCCGCATCAATCGATCCACCCTCGCCTGTTGTCACATTACAGCGGGAAAATCCGGTGGCGACTTTTTGGTCCAGCGTGGGGTTTGGAAGCAGATCCCCGGCGATTTGATCAATGGTGAACTGATCAAATGGGAGGTTGGTATTGAAGGCTTTTACAACCCAATCCCGGTAGGCCCACATTTGCCTTTCGTTGTCAAGGTGCAAGCCATGGGTATCGGCATAACGAGCCAAATCAAGCCAATGGCGTGCCATCTCTTCGCCATGACGGGCTGAAGTGAAATAGCGGTCGACCATCCTCTCATAGGCACCCGGGCCTGTATCCCTCACAAACTGGTCTACCTCGGACACAGTTGGAGGCAGCCCTGTCAAGGTAAAAGAAACACGCCGGATAAGGGTCTCACGGCTCGCTTCAGGACGATAACCCCGACCGGATTGGGACAGCCTGGCAAGAATATGGCGATCAATCAGGATATCCCCTGCTGAAGGCTTGGAATTCTTCCTTATTGGCTCAAAGGCCCAATGCCCTTCGAAAGGCGCACCCTGGGCAATCCACTCTTTCAGCCTGGCCTTTTCCTCATCTTTGAGAACCTTGTTCGTTTTTGGAGGCGGCATAACCTCGGTGGCATCTGTGCTATGGATTCGCTTGAGAAGTTCCGATTCCTCTGGTTTTTCGGTAACAACAGTCGGAATACCTGACTTCCCACCTTTTTTGACGGCTCCTTCAAGGTCGATCCTTAGTCCGCCGTTCTTTTTCCCCGGTCCGTGGCACGAGGTGCAATATTCCGCAAAGATGGGACGGATGTCCCGGTTGAACGAAAGCTTGGCAGGCCCGTCGGCGGTGAAACCGGTCGATGAGCTTGTGGCCAAAATGACCAGGGAGAAAATTCTTCGGACCATGAGAAATTGCCCCGGAGGGATGCGAAACCGTATGGTGTCGCCAAGGAAGGAACTATTATTTTACCAAACCCGCTCGATTGGGAAAATGGAAAAGCATAGACCCCTTTATTTTAGGCTGTTTGGCGCTGGGATGGCTTGCCAGGACCGGTATCCCATATCCCCTTGTCCCTCCCCCCAAATTCTTCTGAGAGAAGACTCGAATTTTTGGACATGGGTGACCAACCACCTTCAGACCATGAGAATTACCCCATGTTTTCTCATGAGCAAGTGATGAGTATCTCATGAGTATTTGATCATAATTTTTAATGCTGTAGTTAAAAGTTTATCATAAATTTGACACAAAAAAATGACATCGCTACTGTTATAGTGTCCCGGAGAATCATCGCAGGTATTGGCATATGTCGCTTCATCGTTTACCCTACAGGCCCGACTGGGACGGAATTAGGGCCTTGGCCATTCTGGGCGTAGTGTTTTGTCATGCCGAGGTTGCATTGGCCGGTGGATTTATTGGCGTGGATGTTTTCTTTGTCCTCTCCGGGTTTCTGATCAGCAAGTTGATCTTCAAAGACATGGAGCGGGGAAATTTTTCCATCGTTGCGTTTTGGGAGCGAAGGCTAAGGCGAATCCTTCCCGCTTTGATTGTGGTCACAACAAGTTCACTGGTTGCCGGATATATAGTCATGGCGCCCGATGCTTATCAGGGCCTTGGACGATCCGCGATTGCTCTTGTCGGTATGGTTTCCAATTTCTATTTCTGGTGGGACACGGGTTATTTTTCCGAAGAAGCCGACTACAAACCCCTGCTTCACACCTGGTCGCTTGGAATCGAAGAACAGTTCTATTTTCTGATCGTGGTGGGCCTTGTACTTCTGACCCGTTTTGGGCAGTTGCGAAAAGCCGCATGGTGGGTTGGCGGGTTATCTCTCGCATCCCTTGGGATCAGTATTTGGGGTGCTTCGCACGAATCCGCGGCGGCGTTTTTTCTTCTCCCCGGCAGGGCCTGGGAATTGGGTACGGGCAGCCTTCTTGCCATGGCCTCTCCGGTGCTTCTACCTCGTTTAGTCCGCGAAATCATGGGGTTTTTCGGTTTGGGAATCCTTCTTTTTTGCGCGGTGCTTTATGATGGGCATACCCTGTTCCCCGGCTGGGCGGCTATCCCCCCTGTTTTTGCGACCTGTTTACTCCTTTGGCCCAATCCGAAAGGTTCCGTTTCCCCACTCTTCCAAAGATTCCTATCACTCCCACCCCTGGCGTTTCTTGGGAAAATTTCCTATCCGCTTTATTTGTGGCATTGGCCACTTACTGCATTTCTGAATTATTGGAGTTTTGATCCGCCGGAATTTCCTTCCCGGATCGGGGTTCTTTTGCTTGGTTTGGCGCTATCGATATTGACCTATTACTTTGTCGAAGCCCCATTCCGGAATCGTTCCTTTGTTCCCACACCAAATGGCTTGTTGCGATATGCGACGGTGGCTGGACTTTTGGTGGTTTGTGCGGGAAACATCATTGTGAATGAAGCCAGTAAGAAACTGGATCAACCGCTTCAGCAAAACCTTGTCCATGCCACAACCCAAAGAGTGGAACGCTACCTTCCAAACCATAGCCCGGGCCAAACCATTGACAATATGGCGCTATTTGGGGACGAAACCGAGACACCGGAGATCCTTGTTTGGGGCGATAGTCATGCCATGGCGGTGCTACCCGCGATCGAGTCGCTTTGCCAACTGAACAACACCACCGCCTTGGCCGCGACGCGCTTTCTCACGCCTCCCATTGGCGCTTTTCGCCAGGATGACGAGGATACCTTTAACCAGCTCGTCCTGGAATTTCTTGAGAAAAGTCGAATTCATACCGTCATTCTCGCCAGCCGCTGGTCCTCGTATCTCTCCAATGATTCGGAACATCCCCGCCTTCTGGAAACCGTCGACCGCCTCCATGAGCTTGGCATCCGGGTGTTTTTCCTCATGGATGTTCCCAATTTCTCCTACCATGTTCCACGAATCATGTCGATGAACCTAACCCGCAAATTCGAAATACATCGGCTGGGCATTCCCCTTTCCGAGCATGAACAAGCCAACGCCTGTTACCTTGAACTTGTTCCCGAATTGGCAAAGCGAGGCGTGGGGATTTTGGACCCGTTACCCTATTTCGTTCGTGACGAAAACCCCGGACTGCTTCTCCCATTTGACGCAAAAGGGGTCTTCTATCGCGATGCCGATCACTTGAGTGTTCATGGCGCCATGAGCATCCGGGATGTATTCAACCCGGTTTTCGATTAACACACCAAAGGGATTGCGGCCAAACCCCTGACCCCTATACCTCTTATTTCTTCATGTCTTTTGGCATCATCTGAATGTCCATCTGTCTCTGCATGGTTTCCATTGAGTCCCTATTTTGATCCTGTTGTGTTTCCTTTTGGGTTACACCTGGCGCTTCAACTTTCGGGGTAACCAGGCCTTTGCCATTGGGTGAGGGACTGGTGGCGCCTCCACAGCCAGTCAAAAGAAGTAGCAATAGAGCGATCCCAATAGTTGGATTTGTTTGATATGGTTCCGTCTTGACGATCCTGGCCTGATACACCTTTTGCAACATGGCGTTCCCCTTTGGGAAGTTTATCGACAGGTATGAAAAAAGGGGCCCATTGAGGGCCCCCTTGAGTTGTTCGAAAACCAATCGCGTGGCTTACTGTTGGTTGAGGAAAGGCTTCACAAAAGTCTTGAAGATCTCGTTGATAGAAGCGCTGGAGACATAAAACTCCATTGCAGCGTTGTTCTGCTCAAGGATTACGCCACCACCTATGTAATTGGGCTTGGCCTTGTCCAGGTTTGCGGGGAATCCCGGGGGGATTGGTACCATTCCTGCGAATGCACCCTTCATCACTTCGATAACCTTTCCAAAGTAACGAACAGGGTCGGTCAAAAAGACCATGGTTTGGCGCTCGGAAAGGCCACGGCGTACGACGCCATAGTTCTCGATACTGCTAATCTTGCTGTTGCCCGACTTGTGGGCGTCATAGATTTTCTTCGCCTTTTCGGCGGATGAAGTGGTGATCTGGATCAGCTTGCCATCGGAGATACCGGAGTATACCTCCATCTTTTCTCCCATGAGTTCCTTCATCATGTTGAGGACCTGCTTTTTGACCTCCTCGGGGAGGTCCTGGCTGTTGCCGAACATTTTGTCAAAGTCCCAGATCACTTCAACCTTCGTGAACTTGATCCCATCGTGGGTTACGGCATCCTTGGTGACCTTGGAGCTTTTTACCGCGCCACTTCCATATAGGGCGCCCGGCCCCATCAGTTCGAGGGTCTTGATCTGGGCCTCAATGGCCAGTGAAGGATCCTTGTATTGGGTGATTCCCAGGCCCGCAAGGGGCATGTCCACAGAGGTTACCGTGTCGCCGGGTCCGGCCTTTGCCACGGCTTTGGTGGCTTCGAGCAATTTTTTGATTTCCTCGTTCTTGCCATCCTGAACAAGCCCTTTGCTAAAGGTTTCCATCATCTTGGTCATCGCTTCGCCGCCGACAAAGCCGGAATAGAACATCTGGCCCGCGGGGAGGTTGCCCAAAGCTTCCAAAGGAGACACACCAACCGAATTAATGAACTTGGCGGTTTCGGTGCCCTTGCGAGCCTCGACTTCAAATCGAAGAAGCGCGCCGTCCGGTGCGATTCCCAACGAGACAACCACGCCGCTGGAATCGCGAAGGGATTGGAAAGCGGGCTTCACCATTGTCTGCATTAGTTCAAAGCTGGCTTTTTGCTCTTGGGGAAGTGCTTCGGCGGCAGACTTCAAAAAGTCAACTGCGGAGGCCTCGGTGTCCTTGAGCTGTTCCGCATATTCCTTGAGGGCTTGGTCAAGATTGACAAAAAGAGCCAAATCGGCGGCGGCCAACCGACTGGAAAGTGCCGGGCTTACCTTGCCATCGAGCGATTCTTTTGACTTCAAAACCCATTCAACCCCCTCCTTGGAGGGAGCAATAATGGCGAAGCCGTCCTTTTCGGCCATAAAGTAAACGCGCTTGCCTGTTTTGATGACATCCAGGTTACCATCCTTGGTCAGGTCCTTGCGTTCTTCGGGCTTGAGAATTCCGTCGCGGAATTTGGCATAGTCCTTTACGGAGGCAATAACGGTCAAATTCGGATTGTCCGCGTCAAAATCTTTCTCCTTGATCCCTTGAACCGCAAGGTAAATCGGGCCATCTTTGGCCAGTGAGTCGATTTTGCGGCCATCAATGCCACTTCCCAAACTGAGATCCACGATGGTTTGCGCCATGGGGGCATAATCGGGCAGAGCCTTTTTGAGCATCTCAAAAAGACGCCCCTTGACCCCTTCGACACCACGAATGACAACAACAGCGCCCGCGGAAGCGGGAATAATCTTGAGTTTGGCAAGGTCGCCTGCGGGTACGGGAGCCGCGCCCACCCATGGAATCAAAACACCCAAACAAGTCATGCTCACACA
>CAMBMH010000088.1 GCA_945868575.1 Singulisphaera sp. GP187
CGGGGAGCAACGATCCCAAGAATCTGTTCGTATAACTGGCGGTCTTGCATGTGAGGTGTCCCCAATAGGTATACCGCAACATGCTACATATCCCTTCAGGGGACGCCACCGCAGCCGATTTCAACCATTCCAGCCACTAAATTACCGGAGGACCCGAAAAGGAATTGGTGTACCAGGAATGGTTCAAAACCATCGAATCAGCAAAAGCAAGCTTGTTTGAATACATCGAAGTATTTTATAATCGCCAGAGACGGCACTCGGGATTGGGATATTGTATCCCAGCCGAATTTGAACATATCAATCACCCTTAACTTCATGTCCGTTTTTCGTGGGGAATTCCAGATCTTCAAAAACATCGGCCACGGACACCACTCCTTAGTGAGTAGGCCCTCCGTGGCCGGTTTGATGGATGATTTTTGAACCTGATAGAATTCAATGCCATGAGCAGGGGTTCAATTCGGCCCAATCCGATATTCCGCACGAATTCACAAAAGGTTTACCGCCATCAGTTTTGCTGCCGCAGTTGCCTTCACGAGGTCCTGCTTGGCGTAGTGACGTTGGGTTAATTCCTTGTCCGCATGGCCAAGGAGGGCTCTGGCATCATCCAAAGATGCCAGGTTGGCAGTATGTTGGGCAGCAGCCTTCCGCAGGGCATTGGGGGACCAATTCTCATGGTCTTCAGCCAAACCGGCTTTCCTTTGTGCGCTGCGCGCCGCAGCACAAGCATGTTTAATGGCTCGCCTGTAGGAATGGTTATCGTAAGTTTCGTTGGCGTCGCAGCGGACACTTTGCAGGCTAAACAGGCATTTTCCATCAGCCCGCAGGAATGGTTCCAGCATTTTTTGAACAGGTCGTGTGATTGGCACCGTGCGTTCTCGGCCCAAATGCCTCATCTTGTGGAGTGGACGATAAACCCAGCAATCTGGATTAGATCGATCAATATCGTTCAACCTTAGGGCGCATACTTCTCCGGGCCGCATTCCTGTAAGCAACTGCACTTTAACCATAGTTGCGGTATGTTCATTTAAAAAGGGTAGAGTCGCCTTAACCAACGGAATGGGTACCGGTGGTAGGGGTTTGGATTCAGGAGCCTCGATGGCACCATAACGAACCGGTTGCAATGCTCTTATCGACACCAATTGATCTGGCTTGAGAAGTTCCTGGGCTACCCCCCAGGCGAACATCTGCCGAATGTGGCCGGTTGATTTGAGAATTCCCTGGCGAGATTTACCCCTGGCAGCCATCAATTTCTGAGCCTCTGCCACTTTGCGAGGGCCTATGGCATTTGCTGGCATCGCTCCAAAAAGGTCCCGGAGTGGTAGCACCGAATAAAGTAAGTCTTTACTAATTTGCTTGTTGGAATACTTTTTTTAGCTAAAGATATCCATTGATCAATTAACATGGAAACGGTGATGGCATCTCCTGCACAATCAACTTTTAATTCTCCGTCGATAGCCAATTTAGCCACAACTGCTCGAAAAGCGTCTTCAACTTTTTGTGGGGGGCTTGCAGGGTAGTTGGGCCATTTACCAAGCTAGATTCGTTTTTTGTTGTGGTAAATAAAGGCTTGTTGGGATGCTTTATGGAACAAAAGATAACCGAAACGACTCATGTTTGCTTCTCCCAACAGGTAGGCGGTAGTACTACCACCTTTTTTACCTTTGCGAGCCGCACTACCGGTCACCCGACAGGTAACACAAACCGTTTCGGCCTAACAACTTACAACGAAATGGGCGCTACAGGATTCGAACCTGTGACCCCCAGCGTGTCGAGCTGGTGCTCTAGCCAACTGAGCTAAGCGCCCTTTCTTTGAGTAGTCTACCACCCCAATTTTCAAATGCAAGTTGTGGAAAAATATAATGCGCGCAAACCGCAACAATAGCATTGGTATAAGTTTAGAGCCAACTGGGAGATAAGCCAAATCCCAAACAATTTGAAAAAATGGGATTCCAGATGGAACCCGCCAGAAAATTCGATCGGGAAGCCAAAGCCATTTCCCCGGTCAAGTCAGATCAAATCCAAAAGCCTGCGTGGAGTTTTAGCCTGGGTACATTCCGCACATGTTCCGTGAACGATCAGGTTGTGCCTAATGGCCAAAAATCCATGTTCCTTGGCATGCTCAGAAAGTGTGCGATCAACTTCGGGAAGATGAAACTCAATCATTTTATTGCAAAGCGTGCAATGAAAATGGTCATGGTCGGGATAGCCGTAATCATGCTCAAAACGAGTTTTATCGCCTGTTTGCAAGCGCCTTAGAAGCCCTGCATCGACCAACTTTGCCAGTGTGCGGTATGCTGTAGCCCTGCTGATTTTTAGACCGGAGGCTTTCATGTCTTCGAGAATTTGATCGGTATCAAAGTGGTCATGCTGGGCAAAAATGAAACGAACCATCTCCCGCTGCTGCTCGGTGTATCGTTGTGGCTTTACCCGACTTGCCAAATATTCCCGGAATTTATCCTCGGGGGTTTGGTTTACAGAAACGGAATTGGCAAGCATTACGACCGGGCCTCAATTTTCACCCTTAATAGGGTAATGTTAGGTCCGGTCGTCGTGGTTGTTATTGTAAAGATCACAGTTTGCTGAAACCTTGTAGCGGGTTAACTATCCATAGAACCAAGAAGCCGTGAGAGGGCAATTTCCCACTTTTCTTCAGTTTCATAGGTTCCGTCAGCAATTTCCCTTTTGATCCGCTCAACCAAAGCCTTGCGGAATTCGGGGTCGTTACGAAAAGGAGAAGAAGCTCGCTGGCTCGCTTGGGCACTCTTCCTTGGCCCGTTGAGCTGAGAAGGGAGATGAAGGCTCATGGTAACACCCTTTCCACCGCTTCTGTTGGACAGAAATGTGATTCCAACTGAAGGGTACCAAATATGCCCCGAGGGCATCAAGACAAAAGTGTTGGTCAGGGAAAGATATGGCCCAGACTCACTCTTGGGGGTCTCCTAGGAACTCAGTCCTTGGTTTGCCCAAAGATACTATCGTCCATGCCAATCATTTCGTTCGTAAAATTCATAGAAAAAACGGCTAACCAATGTTAAAATGGGCCGACCTTGCGGGACACAGGAGCCAACCAGACACTCCAAACCAATTCAAGAGCATCCGTAACAACCCCTGGTCAACCCAATCTTGCCAATCAATTATTGCAAAGTGCTGGCTAACTTTTCCAAAACCAAAGCCGCCCTGGTACAGTCTCCCCTTGTTACATTCAAATGGGTACAGGCTCGAAGTAAGCCGGGCAGGGGGGAACTAAAGAGGATCCCTTCGGCACGCAACTTTGCTGCAAGGACCACAGAATTTTCTTTCCCTGGCGTCACCCTAAACCAAACCAAATTGGTATCAACACAATCCGGATCCAATGCCAATCGAGGTGAGTTTTTTACTGCATCGGCAATAATTTGCGCATTTGAGTGGTCTTCGGCAAGGCGCGGAATGTTATTTCGAATGGCAAAAAGTGCCCCGGCGCCAATAATCCCAGCCTGACGCAATCCACCACCAAAGACCTTTCTCAACTTTCTGGCCCGCTTTACAAATTCCTTTGACCCAACCAAAGCAGAGCCAACCGGGGCCCCAAGGCCCTTACTAAAACAGACCGAAACTGTATCAAATTCCTGCGCGATTTCCGCTGGTGGAATCCCAAGAGCCACCGAGGCATTCCACATCCTTGCCCCATCCAGGTGAAACCCAAGCCCATTTTCACGGGCCCACACCCCGATCCTTCGAATTTCAGACAAAGCGAAAACGCTTCCCCCTCCACGATTATGGGTATTTTCAAGGCAAACCAAGCGGCTTCTTGTGTAGTGGTCATTTTGGGGACGGATTTTGCCCTCAAGGTCTTCAAGAGACAATATACCCGCCCTGCCGGCAACCGTCCGGCAAGTGACCCCAGAATGAATGGCTGGGCCGCCTGCTTCCCAAACAAAAATATGGGCATTTTCCTCGCAAATTAGTTCATCGCCGGGCTGGGTATGAGCGCGAATCGCAATTTGGTTGGACATCGTACCAGAAGGCATAAAAACCGCTGCTTCATGCCCCAATAACTGGGCGGTTTCATCCTCCAGCCGAAGGATCGTGGGGTCTTCCCCAAAAACATCATCACCCAAAGGCGCCTCGGAAATAAACCTACGCATTTCAGTTGAAGGGAGCGTTACCGTGTCGCTTCGCAGATCAATTAGGGATGACAAAGGATTACTCCAAGGGGATACAAGGGGATACATCGGGGCAAAAATAACTCCTGCCACCAATAGTTTCTGGAGACCGATCAAAAGAATTTTAGCCCATGCCCCTCAATCAAAAGGGTGACTGGAAATATAATAACAATTATGGCTGGAAATTCCTTTGGTGAACTGTTTCGCGTAACCACGGCAGGTGTAAGCCATGGCCCGGGTTATGTAACAATCGTGGATGGGTGTCCGCCCGGACTTCTTTTGGGAGTGGATGACCTTTTGCCCGATCTGAACAGAAGGCGGCCAGGTCAGTCCAAAATAACCACTCAGCGCCAGGAAACAGACCTCCCCGAAATTATTTCTGGTGTTTATCAGGGCAAAACTGATGGGACACCGATCAGCCTGCTTTTTCGAAATAATGATCAACGAAGCCACGATTATGGTGACAATATTACCAAATATCGGCCCGGCCATGCTGACTTTACCTTTGATGCCAAGTTTGGATTTCGCGACCCTCGAGGCGGAGGTCGTTCAAGTGCCCGGGAAACGATTTGCCGGGTGGCAGCCGGTTCGATTGCAAAAAAACTATTGAAAACCCAAGGCGTTTCGATTTTGGGTTGGGTATGCCAAGTTGGGGACATCCATTGGAATTCGCCTGACCCGGAAGCGATCACTCTGGAAATGGTCGAGTCAAATATCGCGCGATGCCCGGATTCAGCTACTGCAGTCAAAATGGAAGAACTGATATACCAAGTTCGCAAGGAGTGCGATTCCATTGGAGGCGCGGCGCAATTCGTTGCCACTGGGGTTCCTGCAGGGTGGGGTGAGCCCGTATTTGACAAACTCAAAGCGGACTTGGCAAAAGCTTTTTTGTCCCTCCCTGCGGTGACGGGATTTGAGTATGGAAGCGGATTTGCAGCGGCCTCAATGCGTGGCAGCCAACACAATGACCTTTTTTTGCCCCACCCTGGACGGAAACCGCCTGTTGGTACCAAAACCAATCGGCATGGCGGAATGCTTGGAGGGATTTCAAGCGGGGAAAACATCCTTTGTCGAGCTTCCGTCAAGCCAACCAGCAGCCTTGGCCAGAATCAATCCACGGTAAATCAGTCGGGCGAAGCGACCGAGTTAATAACAAAAGGAAGGCATGACCCTTGCCTTTTGCCCCGTTTTATCCCCATGGGGGAAGCCATGATTGCTTTGGTCCTTGCGGATCATTTCTTAAGGCACAGGGCCCAATGCGCGCCCATTTGAGCTTGTCCCCTAAACCTGCAATTTTGAAAGAAGCGGTCTGGACAAAATTAGTGGATCTCCGGGTTGGTTGGAAATTTTTGACCTCGTCAAGATCGTCCCCTGAAAAACAAAGTTGTTCCAGTTCGATTGGGCCCAACTTTGTCGGATCATAGGATAACCGAACGGTAAACGGGGTGGTCCGTTTTCTCGGCAATATTATGGGCTTTGAGGGTGTTTTGGGAATGTCCCCGATCATAAGCGACGAATGGGACGACAAGCCAAAACACGAGTGCGGTATTGCCGCGCTATATCACCTTCCCCATCGGGGCTTTTCGAAGCTTGCCCCCGCTGCCGGACCGGATCAAGTATCCCGGCTAATGCCTCGGATGCTTTTGGATCTCCAAAATCGCGGGCAACTTGCAGCGGGATTTAGCAGTTTCAATCCTGAGCGCGAAAAAATCCTCGACACCCACAAGCAAATTGGAACGGTGATCGAAGCTTTTCGACTCAATCACCACGAAAAATACGAATCCCTGATGAAGGAGTTTGGTGGAAGGGCTGCAATTGGACATGTCCGATATGCAACCTGTGGAGCGAATGATCGCCGATATGCCCAACCCTTCGAGCGCTACCATGGATGCAAATGGAAATGGTTTTCCTTTGCTTTCAACGGCCAACTTGCGAATTACACGCATCTTCGCGACGAACTTCTCTCCCAAACAGATTACCACCTGACGCGAAACACTGATACCGAAATCATTATGCACTACCTTAGCCATGCGCTAAGCCGGTCATTTGATCATGCTCCCGATTTGGGTGAAGTATTCAGCAAGCTGTCCGAGAAATTCGATGGCGCCTACAACCTGGTTTTCCTGAATGCGGTTGGGGATATGGTGGTCCTCCGCGATCCTAATGGCTTCCGTCCCCTTTGTTGGGCAATGGATGGCCCACTCTTTGCTGCCGCAAGTGAATCGGTCGCACTCCTCAATTTGGGCTTCTCCGAAATCCATCACATGGAACCCGGAGAAATGATCATCATCCAAAACGGGGAGATGCGCCACCAGAAATTGACCAAGACCATGAATCGGTCACATTGCTTTTTTGAATGGATCTATTTTGCAAACGCGGCCAGCAATCTGGATGGCAAGAGCGTCTATCAGTCACGCGCGACCCTTGGCAAGGAGTTGGCTCGCCAGGAGCGGGATTTGGGGCTTGTCCCACTCGACAAAGACACAGTTATTGTTCCCGTTCCAGATACGGCCAAGGCTGCTGCCGATGCAATGGCCCACGAATTGGGGCTTCCCTCCGTGGAAGGGTTGATGCGCAACCGTTATGTTGGGCGAACATTTATCGAGGGGCAAAATCGCGCCGAGCGCGTTCAGCTCAAGTACACTCCCCTCCGTGAGGTTCTCGAAGGGAAGCGGGTGCTTTTGATTGAGGACACCATCGTCCGTAGCACCACAATGAAAGCCCTCCTGCGGGACTTGAAAGTTCGCGGCAAAGCAAGCGAAATTCATGTTCGCGTGGCTTGTCCACCCATTATTGCTCCCTGTTTTTACGGGATTGATATGTCAACCATTGGGGAGCTTTTTGCCCCCAAATATTTCCAGGGAAAAACACCAAGTGTGGATTCCCTGGCTAAAATGGCACACGACCTTGGCGCGGATAGTTTGCTTTATCTACCACTTTCGAGCATCCCGCGCGCTATTGGCTTGCCGGAAAAAGATCTTTGCATGGCCTGCATCAACGGCGAATACCCGACTGAAGTAGGTACCGGACTTTACCAAATTTCGCTGGCGGCAGCTTTGAAACAAAAAGCCGGAACAGCCACTGCTGATACCGGAGTATCCAATCGAACCTATGAAATGGGTGGTCGCGGCGAGGGCTTGGCCCCGTCGTGCTCCTAGGAAGGGGAGGGCTAAGGAATTGTCCAAATCCAAACCCCAGAAAAAAGATGAAGAAACTGCCAGCATTAAAACCCTGGCTCGCAACCGACAAGCCCTTCACCAGTATGAAATCCTGGATAGCTGGGAATGCGGCATGGTTCTTACCGGCACTGAGGTAAAAAGCCTGCGTGAAAACCCCAGCCAAATCCATCAAGCTTTCGCTCGTGTGGAAAATGATGAAGTTTGGCTCCATGGCGCGGAAATCCCGGAATACGCCATGGGGCATCAACTAAACCACAAACCAAAACGCGCCAGGAAGCTACTTCTTCATGGGCGAGAAATCTCCGACATAACCACAAGGGTAACCGTAAAAGGGCTAACCCTCGTTCCTTTGGAACTATATTTCAAGGATGGTATCGCCAAAATTCGGATCGCTTTGGCAAAGGGAAAAAAACTCCATGATAAACGGGAAACTTTGAAAAAGGCTGAAGCTTCTCGCGAGATAAGTCGAGCGATGAAGAGCAGATCCCAGGGAGATCGGCGAGGGAAAATCGAACGTAGGTCCAAAGGTGACCGACGATCCAAATAACCCTCCCGATGGGGAGGCTTGGACTTCTAATGGCTAAGGCAATGTGTTGATCAGGGAGGATTCCTTTTGAGTTGGTTGGCCCTCGTAGAATCCCCGGATCATGTTTGTGTGCGGTATCGCATTACCCCATTTGCCGAGGCATTCCACAATCAAAATGGTCCTTTGGGGATAAAGGAAATTCCTAAAGGAATCCTTGGCCGAATCCGTTTGGCTAATGGCCTAAAAGGATCACAAATTATCCTTCAGCGCAAGTTACTTCCCGTTTGGCAAACTCAATGGTTGCGCAAACGGGTAAAAAATCTGGTCTTTGACTTTGACGATGCTGTTTTTCTAAGGGATTCTTATCACCCCAAGGGTTTCTACGACCGGAAAAGGCTTTCTCGCTTTCAGGCGGTCATGGAAGCGGCAGATGCAGTTGTCGCCGGGAATCAATACCTGGCGGAGCGAGCGTCGGAATTCCGAAAAAACACCCGAACTTATATTATTCCTACTTGCATAAATCCATCCCTATATCCTGCAAACACACGAACACGTGGTCCAGGCGACCCTTTTTATCTAGCCTGGATTGGATCCTCAAGTACGCTTCAGGGCGTTGAAGCGCAGGCTAATACATGGAATTTGGTGGGGAGGGAGGTAGGGGATTCAATCCTTCGGGTGATTTGTGACCGATTTCCAAAATTCGATTCCATTCAAGTGGATGAAAAACCCTGGTCAAAGGTCACCGAGGCTTATGATTTGTCATCCTCAGATGTGGGGATTAGTTGGATTCCTGACGACCCTTGGAGTAGGGGCAAATGTGGGCTAAAGGTTCTTCAATACATGGCGGCCGGCCTTCCTGTGATTGCCAATCCGGTAGGCGTTCACCTGGAAATGATCACACCCGGGCTTCATGGATTTTTGTGCACAAAGCCCCAAGAATGGGTGGAATCGATTCGGTGGCTGTGCGATCATCCGAAAAAATCCTGGGAAATGGGCCAGGCGGGCAGGGCACTCGTTGAGGAGAAATATTCCATAACAGCAGGTTTTCAAACTTGGTCCAAAGTACTTTCGGATATCGAAAAAAAATCTGCAAATTGAAGCCAAAAAGTGGAGCAGTAAAGAAAATTAATGTCGCAGGTTCGTGGTTGGAAATTGGAGTATGCCCCTGCCGCGTCTGATGCGGAGAAGGCTGTAATCGCTGATCACCTTGTTAAAAAGGAACAATCCACAAAGCTTATAAAAAAAGGAAAACACAGAATTGTAGAAAGGGTATTTATTAAGGATATCGATATTCATGCAAAAACCAATTTCCTGCATAACATCCGGGCAAAAATAAGACGATTTTTGCGGCCTTCGAAAGCCGAATTGGAATTTTCTGTACTTCGTGAACTTGAAAATGCCGGGGTCAAGAGCCTTGAACCACTGGGGTGGGCGGAACAAACCCGCCCATTTGGTTCGAGTGTTTTATACACCAGGACCCTTGGGGATTCCGAATCGCTTGAGGAGCTTTGGAAAAAGTCCTGGCTGACCCTTGATTCAAATTCGAAACAAAAAATCTGCAAAAATTTTGCGATTTTACTGTGTCAATTGCATAAATCGGGATTATTTCACCCCGATCCTCATCCGGGAAATATCCTGGTAATAGGTCAATCCTTGGATTTGCGTATTATCGACCTTCACAATCCGATCAGAAAAAAAAATCCATCTATAAATTTTCGACAAAAGGATATTTCCGCATGGGCACAATGGGGAAGTTTGCGTTTGGGAACAATGGATCTGGCAAGAATCCTTAGGTATTATTTGGTAAAATCGGGACTGGGTGAATTTAAAAATTGGTGGAAATCCATTTCCAATTTGACTTTGGCAAAGCAAAAGCGATTTTGGTCCCGGCAGGAGTCGCTATGCCTGAATTCGGGACATCGAAGGTTCACCCGCATAAAAGGCAAAGGATTTGATGGAATTGCCTTGTCGGATTATAGCCCGTTTTTGGCAAAGGTTTCTCACCTTTTTACCCCCAAAGGTAACCCGATATATCCCTTATTAGTCCTAAAATCGTCTTCTTCATCCCAAGTTTATCAAACAACATGCGAGGGAAAAAGCTTAATCATAAAGGTAATTCCGCAAAAAAAAGGAATAAAAGGATTTTTATTAAGCTTAATTGGCGCAGATACCTGTAAAAATCAGTGGTATTGGTCGAATGCACTGAGGCTCAGGCTGTTGCCAACACCAAAGATTCTTGGCTGGCACCGAAACACCAAGTCAGGATGGAGTTTTGTTTTGGCGGAAGAACTTTCCGGGGCTTTGCAATTGGATCGGTGGCTTGAGGGGATTGGCGATAATTCTGCGATAAAACGAACAATGATAAATAAGTTGGCCATAAGCGTAAGAACTCTGCATCAACGGGGAGTTTACAACCGTGATATGAAGGCCGCGAATGTGATGATCGATTCCGAAAACGGAATTAATTGGGTAGACTTGGGAGGAATGGGGCATTTGCCTAAAAGCGAGAACCTCAGGCGGTTCAAGGACCTTGCCCGACTTGCGGGAAGCTTCTGGAAATCCTCCCAGATTACCAATAGCGATCGTCTCCGATTCCTGATGGCTTATCTTTCTTCGGAAGAAAGCCAGAAGGGAAAATGGAAGGCACAATGGAAATGGATTGAAAAACGCGCATTGGAACGCATTTCTGGAAGGGTAAAGGCTGGGCGCGCCTTGGGGTAGGCCATAAGCAACCGGTATTGCTTCAATAGGGTTGAATTGCTAAACACCCCGCAATGAGCATACCTATCCCCAAAGGGGCCATATTCTGTTTGGGTTGTTTACCTTTGGTGGGATTACTTTCGATTTCCGGGTGTATTTCCCCAAATAAGGGGAGTGTTCCAAACCAAATTGCAGTTATCCGTTCATGCATAGGCGCAAAGGATAATCTGCCGAGTGTGATGCGCAGAAGACTAGGGCAATTTTTGATTTATGTAGACGAAGACCAACCTGGAGATCAAAAGGTTTTTGATTCCCTGGAGGCTTTGCCTTTGGAATTGGCCAGGGAGCTTTCTGTTGCTCCTTCTCAGAAAATGGTAAAGGTTTTCATTTTCTCTGATAAGGAATCCTTCAGGGAACATTTGGAAAATTCCTTCCCGGGCCTCCCCCAAAGAAGGGCCTATTTCTTTGCAAAAAAACGGGCAGCTGGCCTTGGCGAGGAAATGCAAATACTCACCATGCGCAGTGAAAGAATGGAACAGGATCTTCGTCATGAGCTAACCCATGCCTTATTGCATGGGGCGTACGGCAATGTTCCCCTTTGGATTGACGAGGGAATTGCGGAATATTTTGAAAACGAACCAAGTTGTCTTGGCCTGAACCGGGCACACCTTGAAGATATTCAACGCGACTGGGTTGGTGGTCGTCAGCCCAATCTGGGAAGATTGGAATCTCTTAGTCAGGTTGGACAAATGGGACGGGAGGAATATCGCGAAAGTTGGGCATGGGTATATTGGCTTATGAGGCTCCACCCTGGTGGGAAGGACCTAATTAACTCCTATTTGGTGGATAAGAATCATCAGGCCAAAAATTCCGGGCTGGCCCAAAAACTTCTAGCAATCCAGGGAGACTATGATTGGGAAATGATGGAGGCGATATCGCGAGTGGGTGTTTCCGAACACCTTGGCAAAATTCCAGGAAAAATCAGCCAGAATCCATGACCAAATCCATTCTTATTACCGCGGGAGGCACAAGCGAACCCATTGATGCCGTCCGAGTACTTACCAATCGTTCTACCGGGAAAACCGGTGTAACTCTAGCTGTTTTTGCTTATCAAAAAGGTTGGAATGTTGATTTGCTTTTGGCGAGGGGCCTTTACCCTGAAACCAAATTTCCTTTTCCAGTCCATCGCTTTGAAACGGTTGAGGAATTGGGCGAGCTAATGAGGGAAAGAATTCGAATTGGTCAACCTATTGGTTTGGTACATTCGGCAGCAGTTTCGGACTATGTCTTTGATTATGTGGAAAATATCGGGCTTAATCCCTCCAAAATTCAATCGCCAGGGACCGGAAAAATATCTGGGCACCTAGATTCCATTCGAATGGTATTAAAACCTGCGCCCCGACTCCTTGCCAAAATCCGATCCGAATGGAAATTTCATGGTATTCTTGTTTCCTTTAAATTGGAAACCGACCAGGAAAAGCTTTTGATTGAATCCAAACGCTCATTGATGGATAATGGGTCGGACATGGTAGTGGGAAATACTTGGGAAAAGCATGAAAAGTCCGCACTACTTGTATTTGGAACCGATTCCAAAGGCGTCAATCCTGCACCGGTAACAATTCCCAGAATCAATCTCAATGCAATGATCCTGGACTTCATCCAAAAATAACCACCTATAAAATTACTTCCAAACCACCATTCTTCAGGTTTGAATTCATGGCAAAAATACTCTTGGGATTAACTGGATCTGTAGCAACAATCAAAGCAACCGAGTTGGCCCGAGCCCTTCAGGCCAGAGGACATGAATTGGTAATTGCTGCCACAAGTCATTCGCAATATTTTTTGGTCGCTGAAGAAAAGGCTGAACTGGTGCAAGTTTCCTTAGAATTTGTGACAGACAGTGAGGAATGGCCTGGAAACTCATACACGAAGGGACAGGAGATTCCCCATATTCGTTTGGGAGAATGGGCCGATGCAATGGTGATTGCCCCGCTGGACGCAAATACTCTTGCGAAAATTGCCCTTGGTCTTTCCGACAACCTTTTGACATCGATGTTAAGGGCTTGGGACTTCAGCAAACCAATGGTCCTTGCACCGGCGATGAATACCCGAATGTGGAATCACCCATTCACCGCGTTACATTTGGGGGAATTTGCAAAACTTTATGGTTGGAAATCCGAGAGTAGCCAAAAATCGGCGGAAAACAATTCCTCAATTAAAATTTGTGAAAGCATCAATCTGGATTCAACAGGACTTCAAATTGCACTGCCTGTAGAAAAAGTCCTTGCGTGCGGCGATTTTGGGATGGGCGCCATGGCACCCACCGAGGCAATCCTTTGGGCGCTCGATAATGTCCTGGAAAACCGAAGAGCTTAATTTTGCACTTAACCGAAATTATCTGATCCTCGACTCCTGAAAAGCCCATAAGGCGGCAAAGCCTGAAGCCGCTGTAATAGCAGCCGTTTCAACCCTGAGAATGTTGGGGGTATGCGACCAAATTTTGAAACCCTTTGCTATGGCATCTGAGCTTTCTTTGTCAGTAAAACCACCTTCAGGTCCAATAAGCACCCTTGCCTTAGCAAATTGACAATCTGCGGATCCAAATGGACCTATTTTGGGATCACTTCCGGGATGCATAATCCATTTGGCAGCATCCACATCCTCTTTACAAAAATCCTCAAATGTTGTCATTTCGCGAATGAGAGGCAACATATTTCGCCCACATTGCTTGCATGCTTCAAGCGAATAACGCCCCAATCGGGATTGTGCATCCTTTGGATGAACCACGCTGCGGTGGGTCTGAAGGGGAACAATTTCCTGTACCCCCAACTCGGTTAATTTCTCCACCATAAAGGACTCACGATCCCCTTTGGGGAGGGCCGTGGCAACTGTTAAATGGATTGGTAAAACTCCAGCCTGAAAATCAACCTTTCCAACTTCCACCAAGGACGACCGTTTGCCAACTTGCCTCAAAATGCCGAGCGCCTTGTTTCCCATACCATCAAAAAGAGTGATCGTTTCCCCCTGCTGGATTCGCATAACATTGGCCAAATGATGATTCTCTGGCCCTTCAAGAATGGCGTCACCGGGCATCAAGGGAAAGTTGGCATGGAATCGGTGGGACAAAACTGCTAATACCTCGAATTGGTTGGCAAAGTGGTTTAGTGAAGTTGTGGGAAGAGATATGCAAATCCCAAGTGGTGGACCAGTACCAAATGGACAATCCGGTCCAAGCTCCTGGAATCCTACCAGGCAACAGCTGGACCAATTGGAAACCATTCTTCAGAAAATGATCAAAAATCCGGGAACAGGTGAACAAAGTGCGGCTCAAGCAGTGACACAAGCCCCTTATTGGGTGGGTTCACCAGTAAACCCGCCACCAACAACGAACAATTGGTCTAACCCGCATAACACACTGCCCCAATCGCCCCCTAATCTTCAATCGTACCAGCCAACCAAGGCCCCTGAAGCAAACCCTTCAAACCCGGCTAGTGGCTGGAACCCCTCCCAGACCACCTGGGGCCCATTAGCAGAAACCTGGCGAAACCAGCAGGGCCCATTTAACCAACCCGTTTCCCCCAATCCCGGCTGGATAGCTCACGAGTCCTCAAGTCCATCAAGACACTCGCCTGCGCCCGTTCCTTCTTTTCCAGTTCCCAAACCATTGTCCTCTACCGCGAATTTTGAAGATTACGGGGAAACAGGTGTTTCCTGGTTACTTAATGCGACCATTGATCTACCGCTTCGATTTATGGGACCCCCCGGGCGTTTTTTTATGTCGTGGGGCGGAAGGTATCTGCTCGGATTTATCGGAATCACCATGGTAACGTATTCAGGGATTCTGGTGGCAAGTGATTGGATGGAATGGCCTTGGGCCGACCGTTTGATACCATCAAACTTTATACATAACATTCTGCCGAAGGCCGGTTAACGGCTTTCCATTTGGATATTAACCAATCCGCATGAGCTCCCCGAACCCCGAAACACAGCCTGCCGAATTGGATTTTGTTGCTGGCTTTCTCAGCTACCTAGTCCCGGGCCTTGGACAAATCAAACGGGGAAAAATTGGCAAAGGCATTCTGTTTTTTATATGTGTTCACGCTCTTTTCTTTTGGGGAATGGCACTCGGCCAATGGAAAAATGTCTATTTGCCCCGGGCAGATGACATGGGGCGGTACCGCAAAAATGAACTTGGATTAGGGATTTCGATTCCGCGGCCTATTTGGTACCGGATACCTTTTGTTGGCCAATTTTGTGTTGGGGCCGCGGCATGGCCAGCACTGATCCAGTGGTACTCCTATGCCGATGAAACTTCTGCTGAATATAAACCGGAGGATGGCGGCAAAGGACTTCCCTTGCTGGGGACATTCATGAGGACACCCACAGAAGCAGATTTGAATCAGCTTCAAACGGAAGGTGACAAGACTTGGGAACTGGGCTGGATCTTCACGGTTATTGCTGGAGCACTAAACCTATTGGTGATTTTTGATGCCTTTGCGGGCCCCACTTTCCCCACTCCCGGGCCAATCCGACAGAGAGTCCCCAACAAAAAGGAGCAGGGCCAAGTGACGGCCGGCACATGATTAACATTTTCTGGTATCTTCCACCACTTTTTTTGCTGGTGGGTCTGGTGTATAGCGGTACGAAATATGATGAGTGGCCCGCAATCCTTCGCGATGCCATTTGGTGGCAAATTCGTTTGCTCCTATTTCTTTCAGGCCTTGGCCTTGTAGTGTTTTTGTTCTCTCGTTTTTTTTAAACAAAAAAACCGATTAGGAGATTTGTCAAGATCTCCTAATCCCTAAATTTTTAAATTCTGACTCAAAAACTCACACACTACTTGTCAGTTTTTGCTACATTTGTAATATTGTTTTCTTCAAGGCGGACCGTTTGCACTGCTCCAGCCTTGACTTCTATCGTTTTCTCGATGACCCGGATACCGTTATTGGTCGCTACTTCCCATTTCAAATCATAAAAGTGCTTATTTCCATATGGAAGATTTGGTGTAATAAAGCTCCTTTTTCCAGATTTGCCACCAATTTTTGACCCATTGACAAAGAGAGTTGTCCCTTCAGGGATCTCCACAATCACCTCCGCACGCTGTCCGGAAGGAGCGGTCTTAATATTGGTTTGGGGAATTACCACCGGAGACACCGGGGCAACCGGGGGCTCTGCAGTCCGTGTTGGGGAACTTGCGTTTGGCTTAAGGGCCTTGTAGTCCGCAGGCGCTCCGGACTGGCTAGCCAGGTAGCCCATTGTTCCCGGAACCAAAGGCGTTGGAAATTGTGATATTCCAAAAGCGCTGTAATACCCGGCGTAAAATGTGTAGGTTCCGGAATAGGAATAAGGGGTTCCGTAGATTTTTTCCTTGCACTGACCAAAGTAGCAAGGCCATCCTGGTGTTGCCCAAGGCCCTTCAAAAGCAGGTGCCTCGGGTGCTCCTGTTAGCGCAACCATCAAAACGATAGAGTACATTCCAACTCCCCTTCCCATTCTGGCTTATGTGGAGCATAGTCCAGAATGGATCGGCAAAGCTCCAGCATAAAGTTTCATGGGAAATAATTGGCACAGCTTTCGTTAAAATATGCGGATTATCCGGCCGCTTTTGCGATCATTATCTCCAAAAGGTCACAAGCGCCCTGATATTGATCCAGGTCAACCCACTCCCCGATTGCATGAATTTGGTTTTGCCCTGCGCCTATCGTTAGGGATGGAACTCCATGCTCGAAAAACCAGTTGGCATCCAAACCGCCCCTTCCATTTTTAAGAGTTGGTGTTTTCCCTAAGGCCCTTACCGCCTCTTCGAAAAGAGGTATTACAGGGCAATCTGCCGGCAAGGAAAACGGTCGGTATTCCTTTTGTGTTTCAAAAATAACTTCAGCGGGATTTCCCTCGATGTCCCGAATTTGTAATGCTGCCTCTTCAAATGCATTTTTGTGGGCTTGGGTTATTTCCTCCACGAATTGGGTATCCATACTTCGACATTCACCCTTCACACGGACGAAATCTGTAACCACATTAGTTGCATGTCCCACTGGTCCCCCTGAG
>CAMBMH010000089.1 GCA_945868575.1 Singulisphaera sp. GP187
CTTGTCTATACCCCCGGGTCGGTGGACGAGTTTGTCCGCAAGTTCCCGAAGGAAGTGGAGCGAGGCTCCCGCTTCATGCAAACAACTGATGCCGAGCGCGAAGGAATCCTCCTACGAGCCAGGCAAATGGCCTCAACCGAGGGGTCAAGCATCACCGACATCAGTCGAGCCATCTCCCAGGAAACGGGCAGGTCGGTCGAAACGGTGAGGGCCCTCATCAAGAGCCACGACAGGCTGAATCCGGGATCGGCCCTGTTTCCCAAAAGGAACAAGTCGCTCTCCCAGATGGAAAAGACATTAGCCCTGGACATGTACAGGAGGGGAACACCCATGGATGTCATAGCCAACCACTTTGAACGGACCCGTAGTGTGATGCGTCGAGCATTGGTGGAGATGCGCGCACAGCGGCTTCTCACGATTAACCTCGACTCGATCAACAATCCCGACTTTGACAAGACGGGTATGGTCAATGCAATTGTTCAGCCCATGCCTGGTCTGGAGGATTTTGAAGTAAAACGGTCCCAAATGAAGGCGCCAAAGGATGTTCCACCCGAACTTGCTCCCCTTTACACGGTTCCCTTGCTTAACAAGGACCAGGAGCAGCACCTGTTTCGGAAGATGAACTTCCTCAAGTATCAGGCCGCCAAGACCCGACTCAAGCTTTGCCGAAAACCCGATCCCGAAGCACCTGACGCTCCTTTGGAGCTGGACACGGCGAAGGTCAAATCGCAGATTGTCGAAGAAGCCGAAAATCTTGTCTCCGAAGCCAACAAGGTAAAGGAGCTCCTGATTGCGGCCAACATGCGCCTTGTGGTGAATGTGGCCAAGAGGCACTCCGCCCAATCTGACAATTTCTTTGAGCTCCTCTCTGATGGGAATATGTCCCTCATTCGCGCTGTGGAAAAGTTCGACTACAGCCGTGGCTTCAAGTTCAGCACCTATGCGAGCTGGGCCCTGATGAAGAACTTTGCCCGTTCGATCCCGGATGATCGGACCCGCAAGGAGCGCTTTGTCACCGGCCAGGAAGAGCTGTTCGATTTGTCCGCCGACTATCGGACCGACGAGCACGAGATTCTCTCCCGCCGCCGGGCACAAGCCGAGAGTATCCAACAGCTCCTGCGTCACCTTGATCCCCGCGAGCGCCAGATTGTCTCGCTGCGCGCAGGTCTCGAGAACGACATGGGTGCCCTGACTCTTGAAGAGATCGGAGCGAAGTTCGGAATCACCAAGGAACGGGTTCGCCAACTGCACGCCCGCTCGATGAAAAAGCTTCGCTGCTTGGCCGAGGCTCACCACCTCGACCTGGTCTAGTAAACCAACAGCTTGCCGCCTTGCGCGCCCCGGGGGTCCTGGTAAAACAGGGCCCCCGGGGTGTTTTCGTTTATAACGACTGCGAAAAATGTGCGGGGGTGATTGGCCCCCTGCTTGACAAATCGTCCCCATTGACGAGAATGATGGGGTACCTTTGGGGAATAGTGTAACGGTAGCACGAATGCCTCTGGAGCATTCTGTCTAGGTTCGAATCCTAGTTCCCCAGCTTTTAAAAAATTACCGATTTGCTCATCAAACGCACAAGCCCCGCAACTTCCACAAAGAAGAATTTGCGGGGCCTTTTCATTTGTAGCACCAATATCAGATCAACCTGTGTTCTTGAGGCCCGAGGCGATTCCGCCAATGCTTTCAAGAACTGCCTCAAGCAGGCCCGGGGAATCGTCGCCCCCTCGAAGCCTTTTCAGCAGAACCAATTGAATAAAGCTCAATGGATCCACATAGGGGTTCCGGCGGGCTATCGAATCACGCAGGATGGGCATATGCTCCAAAAGACTATTTTGCCCCGTAATAGCGCAAATACTTGAGACCGAAAGCTTGTATTCCTTTTCGATACGACCAAAAATCCGGCCCGAAAGCGCGCTGTCCTCTACAAGCCCCGCATAAAGCCGGGCGATGTTCATGTCTGCTTTCGAAAGAATCATTTGGGCATTGTCGATCAGCGTCCGGAAAAAAGGCCAATCCCGGTACATAACCTTGAGCGTTTCGATCGCCCCGGGATCGGTGGCCAGGACCTCATCGATAGCGGATCCCAGTCCGAACCAACCGGGTAGGGTGTGTCTGGACTGCATCCAACTGAACACCCAGGGGATCGCGCGGAGCTGCTCGATTGCGGCGGCTTTGCTTCGCCTGGCCGGACGGGAACCCAACCGCAATTCGGAAATTTCGCCTATGGGGGTCGCCTGGCTGAAGTAGGTGAGGAAATCGGGGTCTTCGTAAACAACCTGGCGATATTGCGAATGGCCGACTTTGGCCAGACGGGCCATAAGTTCCTGCCACTTGGGATTGGTCTCTCCCAGGTCCAGACCATGACTCGCGCGAAGCACCGCGTTGACCACCTGGTCAAGGTGCCGACTCGCGATTGCTTTGTGACCATAACGGTCTGCGATGACTTCACCCTGTTCAGTGATCCGGAGCATACCGTTGATCGATCCCGGAGGCTGAGCCAAAATCGCATGGTTGGCAGGACCGCCACCACGCCCCACGGCGCCGCCGCGCCCGTGAAAAATCCGGATTCGAATTCCAGTTTCGCGACCGAGCTCCGAAAGTTCGCGCTGGATTTCATAAAGGGCCCAAGCCGACTGGACAAACCCGCTCTCCTTGTTGCTGTCGGAGTAACCGATCATGACCTCGATGAGATCCCGGCGCAGGCCGACATGTGTGCGCCATGCCGGAACCTGGGCAAGACGCCTGAGAATCGCGCACCCTTGCCTTAAGGCCGGAAGCGTCTCGAAGAGGGGAATGATGTTGAT
Source organism: Singulisphaera sp. GP187 (assembly GCA_945868575.1). Lineage (GTDB taxonomy): Bacteria > Planctomycetota > Planctomycetia > Gemmatales > Gemmataceae > SYLG01. The sequence goes on from CAMBMH010000089.1 coordinate 2,802, forward strand.
CAGGCTTTTGCCTGGGGATCCGGAACCCGTTGCCCCGTCCTGACTGATTTCCCCAACTGGCGGAACAAAAAGTCGGGCTTCCCGGGCCAACAGCAAAACTTCAAGAAGGTTGGCAGCGTCTTCGGTCCCGCTGATGATGAGGTTTTCGATCGCCTCGGGACACTGCTGTTCCAGGATCGCGCATACCGCCCGAAAGGTATGAATGATTTCGTTGGTCGCGGGGGAATAATCGAGGCGCGCGGGAATCAGTGGCCTGGGCGATGCCAGTTGCGACTCCAAAAGGGCCAACCTTCCATCTGCCGTCATCGAGGTGTAATTCGGGTGGACACCCGCCCGGGCAAGGATCTCGCCGATGGCGGAGCGATGACGGTCCGCGTGTTGGCGGATGTCCAAAGTCATCAAATGGAGACCGAAAACCTCCACCAGCCGGATCAGTCTTCCCACCAGGGCCGCAGCAGCCCTGGCACCCGCTTTTTTGAGAGGACCCTGCAGGTCCAAAAGGTCGCGCAAAAGCTCAACTGGAGCGGTGTATACACCGGCCTGGACCGGACCCGCCTCTTCCGTCCATTTGGGTTTAAGCTTTTCCATATGCCGATGAGTGCGCCCAAGCCGCTCGGCGATGTGATCACACTTTTGCCTGAGCGGTTCGGTGTTAAGTTTTCGGATTTCGACGCCCAGATCCAGGGCTTCTGCTTTGAGCTTTGCCAACCAATCGCTGTCAAAAGATAATCGGTTGGCCGAGTGGCTAAGTCCCTGGCCCACATCGTCAATTGCATCCAGATAGTGCTTGAGGAGCGAGGTTTGGTGCAGCTTGACGGCTTCCTCGGTGACCTTCGCGGTGACATCCGGGTGGCCGTCGCGATCGCCCCCAATCCACGAACCAAATCTCAAGATCGGCGGCAAATGCCAATCGACGCCTGGATAGGTAGTTTTCAGCGACTCTTCCATCCGCTGGTAAAGGGCCGGAACAACCTCAAAAAGGCTCCCCTCCACCACCTCAAGGCCTTGCCTGACTTCGTCAAGCACATTGGGTCTTTGGGCCCGAACGGATTCGGTGTGCCAGAGGACTTCGATCTGTTCGCCTATGGCTGCTTTGGCCTCGGCGATCTCAACGGGAAGGAGTTCCTCGCGGTCGAGTCGATCGAGTTGGGTGGAAATGCTTGAAAGCTTCTCCAAAATCGTGAGTCTTCTGGCTTCGCTTGGATGCGCCGTGAAAACGGGGGTAATCCGTGTGTGGGACAAAAGTTCTTTGAGTTCCTGTGCGGTTGTGCCCCGCGCGTGAATCTCCTGAAGGGCCTCTCCGATGGATTCGGACATCGGGACAGGGTGACTTTTGCGGATGCGTCTGCGAATGGCGCGCAGGCGGGCGTGTTGCTCCGCAAGATTATTAAGATCGAAATAGATGGTAAATGCCCGGATCAGTTCGCGCAATGCCGGGATTTCAAGCCCCTCAAGCGTTTCGCGAAGCAACCGCGCATCCTCGACCGAGCCGAATTCGCGCAACCGAATAGCCGATTCGCGGATCCGATCAAAACGCTCCAAAACCAACGGTCCGACAAGTTCGCTGATAGTCGAGCGAAGCAGGTTTTCGAGCAACCGGATTTCTTCAGTCTGACGCAGAAGCGGTTGATTCGCCGCTTCCTTGCTCCACACGCCCTGATCAATCGTCAACGGATTGTCCCCCAAAGACCCTTTTGACCGTCCGGTTGCTTTGCCCGGTCCAGAATAACATTAGGATTCAGAAAAGTCGGGGGGAGCCGACAGCATCCAAGAATCATTCTGCCCATACTCCCTACTTCGACAAGGCCCGGATCACTTTTGTCCGGTTTTGCTTTCCATCCCTCTATTTATGGGCCAATCGAAAACCCTGGTAAACTTCGGAATGGGGAAGGGACTATTTAGCCAATTCCACGCGGATGATTTCCTTGTCGTTGCGGGCAAAGACCGCTTTTTGGGAAAACGCGGGGTGGGCCCAGACCACGGGCCGACCAAAGCTCTCGTTTGTTGGCTCGAGCAATTTGAATCGTCCGATTTCTTCGTACTCTTTGCGATTTGGACGCGCGATAATCAGGTGGCCTGTCTCGCTAAAGATATAAAAAAGGTCTCCGTTTTTGACAATAAAACCGGTGCCGTGACCACCCCGTCGATTGCCCGTCGTCGGCTTGAAGCTCTCCCAGAGTCTCTCCCCTGTCTTCAGGTCCACTGCCCGGAAGGCCCCCGTCTGGCAATCACAGCCATATATGATCCCGTCCACCACCAAAGGCGTGCTGTTGGCGATTGGGATACCCGTCTTGTTGGTCTCGCGCCAAAGTTCCAAAATTTTTGGTTTGCCCGAATTGTCGGTCTTCACCTCAAAAGCAACGCCCTTGTCACCGATGCCCGAGGCAAACACAACATTCCCCGAAACCCGGGGACCCATGATCGACATACCGTATTGGGGGTCGAGGGTAACTGTCCAGTTTACAGAACCAGTTTCCGGGGATACCGAGGCGATTGCCTCGGGGTGGTAAGCCAAAAGCTCAACTCCCGTTTTGCCCTTGTTTAAAACCACGGGCGCATAGCCTGGTTCCTTGGTGGGAAGCGCTTTCCATTTGAGTTTGCCAGTCGCGGCATCAAGGCAAAGGAGTGCCCCATCGGCGGGGCCCGCCATCAGGTATACATTTCCACCATAGACCAGTGGATGGCTGGAATAGCCCCAAATGGGAACAACCGAACCAAGATCTTTTTTTATGCTCATCTTCCAGATTAGCTTGCCGCTTGCAGCTTCGAGACAGGCCAGATGCCCTTCTGCGCCAAGATGATATACCCGGCCATTATCTACCGTTGGCGTGGCACGAGGGCCTCCCGGATACGAAAGCTTGTATTCCTCGGGGTACTCATATTGCCAAAGCGTTTTCCCTGTTTGGGAATCGAGACAAAGTAGCCTCTCGGTCCCCTTCAGGTTGTCCCGGGTGCCTGGATCGTTCGTCGATTCGCCTTCCTTCTTTTGGAAGTCGCTTACAAAAACCTGATTGCCTACAACTGCTGGGCCCGAATATCCCAAACCCACGGGAGTTCGCCACGAAATTTTTAATCCCTCAGCGGGAATCCGCTCCCAAACGCCGGTTTCCGTCCAGGTTCCATCGGCCCGCGGCCCCATCCAACCCGGCCAATCCTCCGCAAAAGAGGTTCCCACCAAAAGTGCGCTTCCAAAGAGACCCGAAAGTCCCCAATATCCGAAAAAACTGGCAAAACTTAAGAAGTGGCGAGTGAACAAAGGACGGACTCCCTGGGGGTTTCATCGGGGATGTTTACCAAGCGATTTCCAACAAACAATCGCTTTTGCGCAACACTCTTTATCCTACCAGTGTTGGGCGCTCGGGGTAACAATCTGAAAGAAACCGAAATATAGGTAATTCGTTGAAAGAATGGGGAAAGGGGACCATCCCAAACCCGCACCAAATCGCTAGAATTTTTTCTTGGGCCCAACACAAGGAAACTCTCCGATGAGCATGAAGATTCAAATCGCATTCAATGGTGCCGCTGGCCGAATGGGCCAAAGGCTTGTTGCTATGGGTTCCGCGGATCATGCGTTGAAAATCGTTGCGGGCGTCGACTGGGCCAAAAGCCCAGCCCAAGGCAAAGACATAGGCGACCTGGCTGGAGTTGGGACACTTGGCGTTCCGCTCACCGCGGAAATTCCCCCGGAAGTTCGGGTCGACACCCTTATCGACTTCTCCACACCGGAAGGGACCATGTCGATCCTCAAGACCTGCATCGACCGGAAGATCCCACTTGTGGTTGCGACCACCGGCCACACCCTCGAGCAAAAACAAGAGATCCTGGCCGCGGCGCACCAAATCCCCGTTCTTTTCTCCCCCAACATGAGCCTTGTGGTGAATGTCCTGTTTGAATTGACCCGGGTTGCTTCCCGGGTTTTGCGTGACAAGGGTTTCGATGTCGAAATCATCGAGCGCCACCACCGCTTCAAAAAGGACTCCCCTTCGGGCACCGCGCTCCAGTTCGCCCGCATCGTTCAGGAGGAAATGGGCCAAACCCACCTCCAGCATGGTCGTGAAGGGCTCCTGGGTGAACGCCCCAGCCACGAAATCGGTGTCCATGCGGTGCGGGGCGGAGACAATGTTGGCGAACACACCGTTGTTTTCACCACCCTTGGCGAAACCCTCGAATTGGTCCACAAAGGCCACAGCCGGGACAGCTACGCCCTTGGAGCCCTTGCCGCCGCGAAGTTCCTCGTCGCAAAGCGCGCTGGGTCCTACAAGATGGAAGATGTTCTTGGAATCGGCGAATAGTTTGAACCGTATCCTCCCCGGCCATCGGATGTTTGTATGAACCGGGGAGCCTTTCTCTGTGCGCTTGGTGCATATCTCCTTTGGGGGTTTATGCCTCTCTATTTTGCGCTCATCAAGGATATTTCCCCCGGGCAAATTCTTGCCCACCGGGTCGCCTGGAGCGGCCTGTTGTTGGCTGGAATCTCGGGACTCACAGGGCGCTGGCCCGAAGTCATCCGCTGGCTAAGCAAACCGCGCCTGGTCCTCGCCGCTTTTGCGTCAACCACCCTTATCGCCGCAAACTGGCTTCTCTATATCCTTGCCACAACCCGGGGAGAAATCCTTCAGGCAAGCTTGGGTTATTATATTACACCACTCTTTAGTGTCGTCCTTGGGCTTGTTGTTTTTGGCGAGCATTTGCGCATTGCCCAGTGGGTCGCTTTGGGTTTTGCCGCGGCGGGTGTTGCGGTGCAGGCCGCGCTTTTGGGCAAGATGCCGTGGCTTGGCATCGGCCTCATGTTCAGCTTTGGGCTTTATGGTCTGGCCCGAAAAAAGATGGGAATTGATTCGATCGCCGGACTCACACTCGAAACCATTCTGATCTGTCCGGTCGCACTCGGCTTCCTTTTGACCTGGCACATTCAAGGAACAGGCACATTCCTTCACGAAAATCCGAGACAGGATTTGTGGCTGGTTCTGGCCGCGCCCGTTACCGCGGCGCCTTTGCTCCTTTTTGGCGTGGGAGCCAAGGGTCTTCCATTAAGCCTTATGGGTTTTCTTCAATACTCATCGCCGACTGTGCAAATGCTTGTGGCGACTCTGATTTTGGGAGAAGAGCTTAGTGTCGAACGGATCGCCAGCTTTTCGCTGATCTGGATGGGGTTATTGGTGTTTGTGATCGAGGCCTGGCACAATAACACAAAAGCCCTTCCAAAAAGTCCCGTGGTTGAAAACCCGGAAAAAAGTCCAGCTTAGGATCTGGTTGCCAAAAGCTCCGAATAACTTTTGACGGTGTTTTGCGCCATTTGTTTCGAGGTAAATGATTCCGAAACGGCTTTTCGCGCTTTCTCGCCGATGTGTTTGGCGTGTGTGGGGTCTTTTAAGAGTTGTTCGATTTTTTCGGCCAATTCATCGGCGTTTTCCCGTGGAACAAGTAGGCCCCCGCCTGTGGCGCCCAAAAGCTCGGGAAAGGAACCAAATTCTGGTTGAACCACTGGTTTGCCGTGCGCCCAGGCCTCAAGGAGATAGAGCCCTTTCGGTTCGCGCATTTTGGTGGGAACGGACACCAGATCACAATCCGAATAAAAGGCGCTTTTCTCGGCAAGGGCCAAACAGGGGCGATGCACAAGGCCGTTTTCCATGCCAGCGGCTTTGGCCTTGGCTAATTGCGCTTCCCAAAAAGGGATATTTCCCCCTCCGAGCCATCCCCCCACTTGAAGGCGAACCTGCTCGAATCCCGGACGCTTGCGCAATTTCAGCCATGCATCGACCAGCAAATCCAGTCCTTTTTCCGGACACATCCGGGCGAAAAAACCAATTGTTGGTGGATGGTTTGCAGGTCGGTTTTGCGGAATGTTTTGGTATCCGGCCAGGTCGATCCCAAGTGGCACGACCCGAAACCGTGAACGGTCAATGCCCAAATAATCCGACATATAGTCGGCATAGTCCGAACACGGTGTGTGAAAGCGCGCTACCCGAGCAGTGTTGGCCCGAATGGCTTCGATTGCTTTGGTTTTGTGATGCGGCAACAAACCGTCAAGGAAAATATCATCCCCCTGAAGCTCGACCACGATCGGCGCTTTCAGCCGATCCTGCACGAGCGGGATAATGCCCGAAATCAGCGCATTGCTCAGGTGGATCAGTTCAGGTTTAACATCCTTGGCGAGATACTCGACCAATGCGGACATCTCCCCGAGGTGCGGACCAGATTCCCCGGCCAGGAGAGAAAGGGTCAGATCCCCTAGCGACGCATAATCGGTCGACCCTGCAAACTTACCCGCCAAACGAAGGATAGGCTTGGAGTCCAGCCACGAGGTCATCCAGCGCGGAACCCTGCCGAACCAAGCATATTTTTGTTCCAAATAGATCCGGATCCCACCCATGAAAACCTTGTCCGATGAGGCGTCAGGGCCGTCGGTGGTAATTGGGGTATATGTGGGAATGAGTTGTGCATCATGGCCCAGTTCCCTCAGGGCGCGAACCAGCGTGTTGTCATTGAGACAAGAACCACAGAACATTCCTGCGGCCCCAGCCGTGATCACAGCGATGCGCATGACAGTTGTCCCTCGCCAAGAACCCCTCTTAAGGAATGATTAGGCGTGTTCTTCCGCGGGAGCCTCCGGGAGGAAGAAACTTAGAAGAAAACCGATGGCGAAAACCGAAACGCCGACGATTCCCGCCGCCACCGCCACCCTGGCTCCCTGGCCGGGATAGGAGGTAAGCATGGGTGCGATGATCGAGGTGGTGAGTAGTGCGGCCGAGGTGCCAAGCATTCGACCACCAACATTTGTGGCAAATGCTCCACCCGTGCCACGAAGATGAACGGGGAACGCCTTGGGCAAGTACTCGCCAAAGTAGCTGAACTGGGCCACGACCATCATACCCGCAAAGAACACGCCCCAACCAAACAGGTCAGGCATGTTGAAAAAGGCATAAAACCAGACGATCGGGATAATTATCAGGCCAGGAACCTGGAACATCCACAAAAGCACACGGCGCGATGCGACATAAGTCAAACCAAGGGCCAGGAAAATTCGGCCTACCAAACCACCCAGCTCCTGCTTGAACTGGACTTCTTCGCGGACCGGCTGGATGTCCTTTTTGTTAATCGCCCCCATGGCCTTGAGGTTGGAGTTGAATTTCTTTTCGAGTTCCGCCTTCTTCTCTTCCGAGTCGGCTTTGGCTTGTTCCGCGCGAATTCCCGCATTTTCCTTCCCAATTTTGCCCATCTCGGCGGCGGGCTCCTTGAGGGTCGGTAGTCCGGCGATCCCCTGGGTCACCGTCACTTGCAGGGTTCCAAACGCGGCGGCATAAGCACAAGCCGAAAGCAGTGTACCCACAATGGTGGTGCGAATCAGGCTGGGCGAAAAGATCTCAAGAAAGCTGGGGCGCTTGAGTGTGCCTGAGGCCCGACGAGCCAACCAGACGCTCGATTCAGGGACAAAAGGCAAAAGAAGCGCGATCGGAATCGCAGGCAAAAGCCCGGTCATAAGGGTATATCGCCACGCGGGATTGGTCGGGTCACCCACAGGCAATGCGGGAAGCATTTTTTCCTTGACCAGATAGCTGATCCACACGCTTACCGCCGTTACAAAAAGCCCTCCAACCGAGGCGAAAGCCTGGGTCCAACCAATGGCCAATTCCTTCATCTTCTTGTCGGGGAAAAGCTCGGCCAACCAAGTCACCGCGGCGACAAATTCGACGCACACACCAACGAAAGTGGTGCAACGGAAGAAAATCAGCATGCCCAGGTCCGTCGAAAGCCCCGCAAGCACAGGCGAGAAACTATAGACAAAAATACTGCCTATCATGACCGTCTTGCGGCCAAACCGGTCGATCAGCCAACCACCCAAAAGCCCAAACACACCACCGCAAAGGGCCGTGAGCCAGAGGACCCGGCCAACCCAGTCGGTCACATCAGGATGATTGACAGGGACCTTCAAAAGTTCCGAAAGAGCGGGCGCCAACACCAGCGGGGTCATCAACAGTTCATAGGTATCAAACAAAAACCCAATTGCTGCAACCGTGAGGATGAGCCATTGCGTAATCCCGAAGTTGGACGCCGGTTTGGACTCGGCGGCGGTAGGGGTGGACACGGTTAACCTCTTGTGAGGGGGTATGAACTAGTACTCTTGGCGAGAATCCATTATCTTAGGGTTTTGGCGGAAATCAGTCAGGGGGAGAAGATTTCGGCTTGGGGCGCACTTTTCCAACTTGGGGCAGCCTTAATTTGGGAGGCCCCAATGACTGGGGATATCGGGTCCTGATTGCCGTGCCCATAGCACCCAGAATTCGGGCCACTTTGGAGGGGATCATCGTTTTTCCAGGGGTTCCATTTTGCCGAGAGAAATTCGCCCCATGGGCCCAAAAATGCCATAAAATGAATGGCATGAGTAAAGATAGATTCATTGAACGACAAAAAGATGTGTGGGAAAGCGCCACTCGGCTTGCGGAAGTTGTAGCGTTGCCTGCTAGCGAATTGGTCCGCGACGCCACAATTCAGAGGTTTGAATTCACATTCGAAGTTGTTTGGAAAACCCTTAAACTTTATCTGGAACGGCAAGGCCATGAGTGTGCTGGACCCCGGCCTACAATCAAAAAAGCTTTCACGGAAAAGCTCATAAACCAGGCAGATGAAGCCGATTTGTGGTTCCGGATGATTGAAGACCGGAATCTCACATCACACGCTTATGATGAGAAACTTGCCAAAAGTATTTACGAGCACATTGTTCGCGATTACTCCCCCCTGCTTCGGGCAATGGCGGACAAAATCCAAATCCTGGATTGGTATTGAGGCCATGAGGACACCCGCGCTTCGGGATCGGGACCTGGCTCTGCTTCATAAGGTTTTCCAGGCTTTTCCCTGCGTGCGGGAGGTTCGGCTTTTTGGATCGCGCGCAACAGGAAACGCTCGTCGGGCTTCGGACATCGACCTGGCTATTTCCGCCCCTGAAGCGACGCCAAGAGAGTGGTTCGATCTTACGGGAGCGATTGAAGAGCTACCGATCGTTTACGACTTGGATGTTGTCCGAATGGAGACTCTTCAAAATCAACAACTCATGGGAAAAATCGCCCGCGAGGGACTTCCGATTTACACACTATCCCTTTCCCCAGGCGTGAAGTAAAATCGGATTGGTTAGCTACGCCAAGTCAATCTTTTTGGATGAAAACCGGCACGAACTGTTCATGTACTTTTGTAATCGGATTACAATGAAATTAAAGGCGACTGGCGGAATGTGAAAATACTATTTTTTTATCCAGAATTGTTTTTTCCTGGACGCCATTCTCCCCCCCCAAAGTCATGCAATCGGTGTTGGCCCAGCATTTTTGCAAGCTTTGCGGGAAATCTACTTCAGTTCGGAAAGCGCGATGGTCATGGTGGGGAGGGCGTTGGGGCGGGATTGGAGCGTTCCCGAAAAGGCCTTGAGGGTTCGTTTGGCCGCTTCGGTATATTTGGCCTCTTTGGTGAATTTGCCAAGCCGAACGAGGGCAATCGCGGCGATACTGTTGCCCGAGGGTAGGGCGCCATCGTACTGATCTTTTGCCTGGGCAAAGAGTTTGTTCTCCTTGGGCGATGCGATAAAAAAGCCGCCCATTTCCGGGTCTTCGAATCGGGCCAACATCGTATCTGCAAGCGTTTTGGCCGCATCGAGCCAAGGCGTCTCCCCGGTCGCCTCGTGGAGGGCCAAAAGACCATAAATCAGATAGGAGTAGTCTTCAAGAAACGCGGATTGGCTTGCGGTGGGCCTGTCCCCCGGGACCGCCGCCCAGCTTCGCATCAGGTTTCCCTGGGGATCGCGCATTTTGGTCAAAACAAAATTCGCGGCCCTTTTGGCCATGGCGGTGGCCTCGGGGAGTTCGAGATTTTTCCCCGCGGTGGCCAAACCCGCGATCGCCAGGCCGTTCCACCCGGCAAGGATTTTTGTGTCCCGGAAGGGGCGGGCCCGTTTTTCCCTTCGCGTTAGAAGACGCGAGTTGGCCCCCAGGATCATCGCGGAGATTCCGTTTTCGGGGATCTTCATCTCCTTGGACCATTCCGAAACGGGTTTGGGCTCGCGGAGGATGTGGTATTTCCCTTCGAAATTCGGGTCGCCCAGGGTCACACCATAAAACTTTAGGAGGATTCTTCTTTCGTCCTTGTCCTGAAATGCGACTTTTAGTTCCTCATCGGTCCAGACATAAAAGCGCCCTTCCTCCTCGTGGCCGTCCGCATTGGCCGAGTCGGCATCCAGTGAACTGTAAAACCCTCCATCTGAATTGACCATTTCCCTGCGGAGGAAATTGATGATGCCAAAAGCGGTTCGGCGGTGTGCGGGATTGCGACTTAGCTTGGAGGCCTTTGCATAGGTTTCCAGGAGAAGGGCGTTGTCGTAAAGCATTTTTTCGAAATGGGGAACGGTCCAGGTTCGTTCGGTCGAGTAGCGGTGAAACCCGCCTCCCACCATGTCATGAATTCCCCCCCGGGACATTTGGTCGAGGGTCCGTTCCAGTTTTGGTGCAATGTCCGATTTGGGCTTGAGCGGTATGGTGTGAACCAAAAGGAGCACCGACCCTGAGGACGGGAATTTGGCCCCCTTGAATTGCCTTTCCGGATCGCCAAATCCGCCAAATTCGGGGTCGAAACTCTCATCCAAAGCCGCGAGTGCTTTATCAATCAACTCGGGGCCTGGTTCGTTGATGGTCCGTCCCAAAACGGTTCCCGCCAAAACCCGATTGGTGGTTTGCGCCATCGATTCGGCTTGTTTGAGCAATCCTTCGCGGTCATCCGCCCAGAGTTTAACCACCCGGGTAAGTATGGATTTGAATCCGCTGACGGGTTTTCCACCAAGGGTCCGGTCCTCTTTGGGCCAGTAGGTCCCGCCAAATATCGGTTTACCGCTCGGGTCAAGGAACATCGAAAGGGGCCAGCCACCCGGAGTCCCCTGAGCGGCCAGGGCGCTCATGTAGACATGGTCGATATCCGGGCGGACTTCGCGATCAACCTTGATGCAGACAAAGTTGTCGTTCATGATTTTTGCCACTTCGGCATCGGAAAAGCTCTCGCGCTCCATGACATGGCACCAGTGGCAGGCACTGTAGCCTATGGAGAGGAAAATGAGCTTGTTTTCCTTGCGGGCTTTTTCAAACGCTTCATCCCCCCAGGGGAACCAGTCAACCGGGTTTTTGGCGTGCTGGAGGAGATAGGGGCTTGATTCCTTTGCCAGGCGGTTAAGCTTGGGTGGGGGTGGTTTGGGTGCATCTTTTTTGGGGACCCCTTGGCCAGGAACAACCTGGGAAAGGGCCATGGCGGAAAACCATAGCCCAATGCCCAAAACAAGAACGATTCGCGAAAACATAGTGGTTACTTCAGTTCAATCTTGATTGAGGAGGGCGCAAGGCAGCGCTTTTCATCGCAAGCCTGATATTTGATGGTGATGTCAAGTGGGCCCTTGTCCCCATCGGCTCGGACAACCTTCACGGGGATGACGATTTTTCCTTCGTAGATGTAATGGTCGCCAACCAGCTTGTCCTTGACCAATTTCCCTTTGGGGAAGTCAGCCTTCACACTTTTGGGCGGAGTTTTTCCACCGACCTTGATGGAAGTTTGGACATTTTCGAGATCTTCCAAGCCGACAGGATTGGCATAGATGTGGAATGGTGTTGCAATGTCCAGAGTCAGGGTCAGGTCTTGGGTCCCTTCGATTTTGGAAGGAGTTACCTTTACCGTCGCCTTGACGACCTTGGTATCTTCCTCCTGGGCGCAAAGAGCCGAAGTCATCGCCATCAGGCCCAAACCCAATAAGGCGCCATTTCGCAAAAGAGAGAACATCGGAAGGCTCCGCTACGCGTTGGAGGAACAGAAAGGGACTCTGTAAGATTGAAACGGTTGATAGGCTTCCAAGACAAGGGGTTATCCCATGGAAATTCGCGGAATTTTGTTTCGGGCAACCCTGCTTGGCCTGATTTTGGCATTTTTTGCTTTGGGTTCGGGCGGGATCATTGCCCAGGACAAGAAGAAAAGCGATGCAGTGGATGCCAAGGGGGCAGTCTCCAAAAACAGTAATGGCAAATCCTCCAATTCCAAAACCGATGATGGCAAAGCGTCGGATGCCAAATCCTCGGACGGGAGAATGATTGAGCTTGTCGGTCTGTTCAAATTGGTCCTTTCCGCCGAAGAGCCCGTCGTTGCCGAAACCAAAAACCTCATCGTTTTGACTCCGAAATCGATCGGCAAGCGGGCCCAGGAGTGGGCCAAACTGGCGGAAAAACACCGGGATTTAGCCCTCAAAACCCTGGATCTCGATGATGAGGAGGCCCAGGAGGCGAAGGTGGGAATCTTTATCTGGGCCAATGCCGATCAGCTTAAAACCTACATTCGCCGGGTCGAAAAGCGCTCTCCGGAAAAGGATGAGGTGGCCGTGGTCAACCCCGATGATTGGGTGCTTCGCGCGGCTGGCCTTGTTGGAAACTCGAAAGAAGGAACCCTTGGGGAACATCGGGCGGGGGAAATGGTCGCGGCCATGATGATTGGACGAAAGGCCAAGCGTACCAACAAGGTACCCGAGTGGTTGACCATGGGTTTTGGACGGGCCACGACATGGAAGCTTGCAACCCCATCCCTTCGGCCGCTTCTGGATGAAAAGCGTCGTGTGGCGGCCTATTCGAAAAAGTGGAACGGCTGGCAAGTCATTTGTGGCGAGGCCAGCGGTCCTGATTCCTTGGCGCTTCAAGCCAGTGCGGTCTACTATCTTGCTTTTGGCCCCTCGGCTTCGAAGTTTACCAAATTTGTGGAAGGATTTCAGCTTGATGACAACAATAACACCCGAAGCCTGGACCAGGTAATCGAATATTCCGGAATCGAGCGGGAGGCGTTTTCGAGTGGCTGGCAAAAATGGGTTGTTCGCTAGGGTGCCGCGTTCGCCAAATTTTCAATCAGGCATTCATAACTGATCCCTATGAAGATCTTTTATACTGATCATTTTGTGCTTCCCCTTCCACCGGAGCACAGATTTCCCATGGACAAATATCGTCGACTCAGGGAGCGCGTTGTCGCCGCCGACCTTGCCGGGGAGCCCCTTTGCGTCCCCCACGCCGCGACGGACCAGGAGCTATTTCGGGCGCATGATGTTGAATATGTCAGGCGGGTGATCCAGGGGGAGTTGACCCCTGCGGAGGTACGCCGAATCGGGTTTCCCTGGTCTCTTGAAATGGTTGAACGGTCCAGAAGGTCCAGCGGCGCCACCATCGAGGCGGCACGGGCTGCTTTGGATTCCGGGGTGGGAATCAATCTCGCGGGGGGAACCCATCACGCATTCGCGGATGCGGGCGAGGGTTATTGTGTATTCAATGATTCGGTTGTGGCCGCCCGGGCACTCCAGGCCGAGGGTCTTGTCCAAAAAGTTGTGGTTCTCGATTTGGATGTGCATCAGGGGAACGGGACCGCGTCCATTTGTCGCGAGGATCCGTCGATTTTTACCATGTCGGTGCACGGTGCCAGAAATTTTCCACTGCGCAAGGAGACTTCTGACCTGGACATTGCGCTTGAGGATGGAGCAACCGATGAGCCATTCCTTGAGGCAGTGGAGCG
>CAMBMH010000090.1 GCA_945868575.1 Singulisphaera sp. GP187
CAGCGATGGTGGAGTCTGTGCTTCGCCGTACGGGGAAACAAACTGCCCTTTTCACATCTCCCCATCTGTCCGATGTCACCGAACGCTTTCAGATCTCGGGAGTGCCGGTCACCCAACTGGCACTTGCAAGCGCAGTGGAAAACGTTCGCCTGGCTCTCGAATCGCAGCCTCTGCTTTTTGAAAAGCATGGGCCGCCGACTTTTTTTGAGGTCGCAACCGCCGCGGCGTTTATTCTTTTTGCCGAGGCGCAAGCCGAATGGGTTGTCCTTGAAGTGGGTCTTGGTGGAAGGCTCGATTCGACCAACATTTGTGTTCCATCCGCATGCGCCATCACAACCATTGGCCTGGATCACACCAAAATCCTGGGCGAAACCATCGACCTGATTGCCCGGGAAAAAGCAGGGATCATCAAGGCGGGGGTCCCGGTAATCAGCGGAGTGGCTGACCCAATTGCCGCGAAAATCGTTCGGGAAACCGCCCGGGAATGCGGATCCTTGATTTGGGAACTCGGTAAAGACTTTGATGTCTTCGGGAACGACACCCCTTGGTGGGAGGATAACGCTCCTCCCCAGCTTGCGACCGTTCAAACCCCAAGGGGGATTCACGAAAAACTCCAATGTCCGCTTGTTGGCGCCCATCAAAGGTCCAATCTCGCTTGCGCCGTGGCGGTGCTTGAGATCCTTCGGCCACAAATAGGCTGGACGGAAAGCCAAATGGTCGAGGGTCTGGCCGCGACCATTTGGCCCGGGCGAATCGAAATCGTTGAGCGGCACCCCATGGTCATCCTGGATGGTGCCCACAATCCCGATTCAGCCCAATCCCTGGCTCGGGAACTTGCACCGCTAGCCTTTGGTAAAAAGATCGCTTTGGTGGTTGGTTGTTCCGCAGACAAGGACCTGGGTAGCATTTTGGGGCCGCTTGCCCCGCTTGCGGATTGCTTGTTCCTTACTCGTTACACAATGGGCACCCGGGCCGCATCAACAGACCAATTGCGCAAAAGCCTCCCGAGAGCAATAAGAGCCAAAATCATTGAGGAACCAGATCCCCGAAAAGCCAAACAAAGGGCCTGCGAATGGGTCGGAGTGGAAGGGGTTGTCGTCGTCACAGGTTCCCTATTCCTCGTGGGTGAGCTTCGCGACAAGCGAGTTTGACGATTGTGAGGGGGATTCCCACCAATAGCCTCATTTTGTTGTCCTTTGGGTCGCCGCCTGACTTGTGTCCATGATTCATATTCTCCATGCAGGATGTTTCCCACCCCCGTTCATGGAGATGGAACGATGGGCGCACAATGTTTGCGTGGTTTATTGGTATTGGCGGCTTTGGTCGGCGCGATTCTGAACGGTCACGCCCGGCAGGACCTTTTAAGCGAGGTCAAACAGCGCCGCGAAATTGCGATTCAACAGCTCGAGGCCGACCTTCGGGATTTTGTCAATGACGCCCAAAAGCTTCAGCGCACCGACCCACTTCAGGCGGGAGGTCCGCTCGATAGCGCACAACGCATCCTCGACTCGGAAAACATTCTGCCCCCACTGAAAAAGGAAGCATGGCTACGAAAGGTCCGCACCCTGCGGGCGTCATTTGCAAAAGAAACCCAGACGACTCCCCCTGCCCGCCAGCCCCAAAACCAGCCGGAAACGGTCCGCAGCCCCACTGAGGCTGGGGTACCATCTTCGGGTCGTAACGGCGTGGATAATCGCCCCTCCCGGGAAACCACCCCAACCTTCACGCGGATTGGAAATGGTCCTTCGACAAGCCCAGTCAACAATGGGGACAAGGTCCGCCAGGATTTGTCCGAGCTCAACCGGCTCAAGGATGAGGGGAAACTCGACGAGCGAGCCAGCCGCGCCGAATTGATGGCACGAAACGATCCGGGTAACGCGTTCTCCCAATTCGCCAGCCGCCAGGCGCGAATCGACAGCAATCGGGCTGCGGTTGCCAAAGACAAGGAAAGCTTCAACCGCGCCAACGATGCCAACCTCAACGACATCGACAAAGCCGGCGTTCCCCAAGTTGTTGATGTAACCCTCCCAGCGGATTGGGCCGAAAAGACCAAGCGCCGCCAAAACAGCCAGATGAGCCCCAAGGAACGGCAACTGATGGCGAAACTGGCCGCGCCCATCAAGGTCGACCTGCAAAACAAGCCTCTCCAGGATTTCCAGGAAATCATCGAGAAGCACCTTGGCGTGGCCGTCATCATCGACCGCGCAGCAATCGAGGGGATCAGCGTAACCTCCGAAACGACGGTCAATCTCAAGGCAAACAACTGGAGCTGCCGAAGCGTGCTCCGCAAAACGCTTGCGGATCTGGGCCTTACCTACATCGTGCGCAATGAAGAGATCCAGATCACCACTCCCGACCGTGCCCGGGAAATGATGATCACCAAGGCATACTATGTGGGCGATCTTTTAAGTCCTTTGGGACAAGGGTCGCTTCCCGTGAACCATGCCCAAATGATGCTGACCATCAATGGCATCATCGAGTCGATCAAATCCCAGGTCGACGCGGATAGCTGGGCCCCCCGCGGCGCCGGAACGATCGTGTTCGAGCCCCTCTCCAAGTCGATCCTTGTCAAGCAAACGGCGGAAGCCCATTTCCAGTTGGGTAGCGGAATCCGCTAATGAGCCGCTATTTTCCTGAAGGTGACGACCTTCACCAATTGATGCTTTTCCCCGGGGTCAAGGCCTTTACCGCCCCGGGCGAACATATCCATGTCTCCAAAGTCGAATTTGAGGATGGGGGAATCGTGGAACTCCACAGTCACCCCCACGAACAGTGTGGCGTTATGGTCCGGGGAAGGGCCAGATTTGAAATCGGGGACGAGGTAAGGGAACTGGGGCCAGGCGATACCTACCGCATTCCGGGTGGAATCCCCCACAGGGTTGTTGGCCTCGAGGCACCTGCTTTGGCCGTCGATTTCTTTTTTCCCATCCGGGAAACCTACCTAAAACCCGGAAACTAGCCGGACCTATTCCCATGCGCGTTTTGCTTCAGCGGGTTTCCCGGGCAGAAGTCCGGGTCGATAACCAGGTCACGGGAAAAATCGGGCGCGGCTTGGTGGTTTTCGTCGGGATTGGCCCAAACGATGGCGATGCCCAAATCTCGTGGATGGTCGATAAAATCAAAAACCTTCGGATTTTTGATGATGCGTCGGGACGGCTCAATCACTCCCTCGAGGATCTGGCCAAGGAAACCGATCCCATAAGCCATACCCCCAAGGGACAGGCACTTCTGGTAAGTCAATTCACCCTTTATGGTGAATGCAAAAAAGGAAGACGGCCCGATTTTTCCGGAGCCGCGCCGGTCGCCCAGGCCCGGGAAGTGTACGACCGATTCGTTGAACAATTTAGGTCCACCGGGATTGGCGTCCAAACAGGGGTTTTTCAGGCGATGATGGAGGTCGACCTAGTCAATGATGGACCAATAACACTCTGGATTGAATCGTCCCCTCTCGCCCAGGGACCATCCCGGGTGGTATGATGAGGATAGTTTATATGCCCTTTTGGGGGTTGCACTCATCTCCTTATCATCTCACCTCATTCAGGGGTCGGCCATGAAACGAGCTATTGTGGTTTTGTCCCTGTGTGGAGCACTTCCCATAACCCTTCCGCATGTGTCGGTTCCCCTCTCGGGAACGCTTTGCGCCCAGGACCTCCTTCCTGAGGTTTCCGCGCGAAGGCAAGCCGCCATCGACCGCGCCCGCAAGCGGGTTTCGGAGGCCATTCAAGCCAGCCGCCGCGCCTCGGATGCGCGCGCCCGGGAGATCCTTTCCGCGGCGAGAGCGGAACTTCGCCGGGATATGGACTTGCCCGATTCGGTTTTGGCTGACCTCGACCGTTCCATCACTCGTGAGCTGGATATTTTGGGTCAGGCTTCGGACGCACCCCCAATTCTTCCTGCTCCCAATCCTGGTGCCGGGCCTAAACCCGGGGCCCTTTTGCCCCCTCCCAATCGCGACCGTGCACAGATGGACGAGGAGGGGCTTTGGAACGATCGGCGCCGAAAGATCGATGACGATGCCAAACTTGGGGAAAAACGGGAGAGAGCTTTCAGCGGCCAGCTGGAAGGAGTAGAACGCGCCGCCACCCCTCCAAAAGATGATATCACCGGCCCATCTCCCGAAAGACAAAGAATCATCGCCGGTCGGACCTCGATGGATGGTCACCCCACCCCCGCCGAAAAAACGATCATGCGGAAACTTTCCCAGCCGCTGGGAAAGGACATGGACAAGGTTCCTCTCGACGACTTTTTCAAATATTTAGGCGACAAGCATGGCATCGAAGTGCTTTTCAGCCAAGCGGATCTTGAAGCCCAAAATTCCGGGGTCCTTTCCGCGGATACACCAAAGATTTCAGGTCGCCTTAGCGTCCGCAGCGCCATCCGCATGGTCGTCGCAAAGTACAACCTGAGTTATTGGATTGTGGATGAAGGGATCGAGGTGGTTAGCCAGGAAAAGGCGCGCACGACCATGCTCACAAAAACCTACTATGTCGGCGACTTGGCCGCCGTGTTCCAGCCGCCTACCTGGAATTACCAGATTTGGCGAAACGCATGGGGCAACCCCGTTGTCGTTTACGGCCCCAATCCCGCGGGAACCCCCGTGGGCCAGCAACTGATCATGAGGCAAAATATCGAATCCCTCATGCAAATGGTCACCGGCATCGACCCCCAGGCTTTTGGGTCAAACGGGCAGGCCCGGATTTCCTATCACCCGGCTACCATGTCCCTGATCATCAAAGCCACCGCCGAAAACCACCAAAAGATCATGGGTGGCGGAAGATAACGCCTGTCCCGGTTTGGACCTTTGTTGATTTTCCCTTGGGAACCACCAAGACAGATTCCGGTTTGGGTCAAAACCATAGGTTGTCCAACTCCTTCGAAGGGGGGGATTGGCAAGGATGATGGGCGATTTCCCTTTTGAATAAGGGTACCTTCTCCCGTATTTCTCAAGAATTCTT
Source organism: Singulisphaera sp. GP187 (assembly GCA_945868575.1). GTDB lineage: Bacteria > Planctomycetota > Planctomycetia > Gemmatales > Gemmataceae > SYLG01. Next base: position 4,956 of record CAMBMH010000090.1, read on the forward strand.
TGGCTTTGCCCCGCCTTCACAAATAAAACAGTACTGGTCAGACTTAAGTGTGCTCCCACACAAAAGGCATGGCTCCTCTCGTACCATCCGATTTCCCGATCTGGGTCTGAATCACAATGGCCAATATCTTTGCGCGCAAACCACTCGACAAAGTTCTTGGAGAAATGGAAGCGGGGCAAGGACTTAAACGCGTCCTTGGTCCTGTTGCACTCACCGCTTTGGGTATTGGCGCGATCATCGGCACCGGTATCTTCGTTTTGGTGGGTAAAGCAGCCAGGGATGTCACCGGCCCGGCGTTGATGCTCTCCTTTGTGGTTGCTGGCCTTGCCTGTATTTTCTCAGCGCTCTGCTATGCGGAGTTTGCCTCGATGGCTCCTGTGGCTGGTTCGGCTTACACTTATGCCTATCTCACGATGGGCGAATTGATGGCCTGGATTATTGGTTGGGACCTTGTTCTGGAATATGCGGTAGCCAGTTGTACAGTTGCCCACGGTTGGTCGAAATATTTTCAGGATATTTTAAACCAGTTTGAATTTGGTTTACCAAAAGCCATTACAAACTCCCCTTTTGACCTTCATCATGGCGAGTTTATTTCCACCGGCTCGATTATCGACCTCCCAGCTCTTGTGATTTCGGGCATCATCACTCTCATCCTGATTCGCGGCATTCGCGAAAGCGCCTTCTTCAACGGCATCATGGTTGTGGTTAAATTGGCAGTAGTCTTTTTTGTGATTTTTGCCGGTATACCTTACATCAACACCGCCAACTGGACCGATAATTTTGCCCCATATGGTTATGGTGGCCTAAGCTTCTTCGGCACCCTTGTTTGGGGACAGGAAAACCCTGAAACCAAGCTCCCAGCAGGTGTTTTGGCAGGTGCGGCGCTGATCTTTTTTGCTTATCTTGGTTTCGATGCGGTATCAACCAATGCCGAAGAGGCCAAAAACCCCAAGCGTGACCTTCCCATTGGAATCATTGGTTCGCTCCTGGTTTGCACGGTTCTTTACATAGCCGTTGCCGCTGTGATCACGGGAATGGTTCCCTACGCCGACATCCAAAAAGAAGCTCCGGTCGCGAATGTTTTCGCCAAGGTAGGAATGCCCTGGGCGCGCCTTTTGGTTTCGGTGGGTGCTCTCACCGGAATTACCTCAGTGCTTCTGGTTATGATGTGCGGCCAACCCCGAATTTTTCTTGCCATGGCTCGTGATGGACTACTTCCCGCGAAATTTTTCGCCGCCATCCACCCCGTTTTCCACACGCCCTGGAAAGCAACGATTCTCACGGGGCTTGTGGTTGCCTTGGGTGGTAGCCTCCTTCCCTTGGACATCCTTGCCGAGTTGACAAACATCGGAACCCTTTTTGCGTTCGTGGTGGTTTGCGCGGCGGTGCTTGTCCTTAGGGTAAAAAATCCGAACGCTCCCCGATCCTTCAAAGCCCCCTTTGGCCTTTTCTGTCCCATTGGTGGGATTGTCCTTTGCATGTTGCTGATGTTCTCCCTTGGATGGGAAAACTGGCTTCGTCTATTCATCTGGTTGGGCCTTGGACTCCTGGTTTACTTCGCCTACGGGATCCGCCACAGCCGACTGCAAAAGGAAAACGCTGCCGAAGCCCTCAAGATCTAGGCCAGCATGTCCCAACCCACCCCCGAAGCCAACGGCTTTCAGCGCCGAATTGGTTTGTTTGATGCCACCATGCTGGTTTCCGGAACCATGATCGGGTCCGGAATCTTCATCGTGGCCTCCGACATGGCCCGCGATGTCGGTTCCGCCGGTTGGCTTTTGGGACTCTGGATTGTGACAGGGCTGATGACGCTGCTTGGGGCCCTAAGCTATGCCGAACTTGCCTCGATGATGCCCCAGGCGGGCGGCCAATATGTTTTCCTCAAGGAGGCCTACGGCTCGTTGTGGGGCTTTCTTTATGGCTGGTCGGCGTTTCTGGTGATCCAGTGCGGATCGATCGCCGCTGTAGCGGTCGCTTTCGCAAAATTTTTGGGTGTTCTCATCCCATGGCTGGGAACGGGGTCGGAAGCCGCCATTTGGACCATCAAGGATCTTGATTGGAAAATTGGACTCCCCCTCCCTTGGCTTCGTGAACCGCTCATCATTTTCGAGCGGTCCGAATTCATGATCACCGCAGGCCAACTGGTGGCGGTTGCTATTGTGATCCTTTTGACCCTGGTCAATTGCCGGGGTGTCAAGGAAGGCAAAACCGTCCAAAACCTCTTTACCATCGCCAAAATTGGCGCCCTTCTCGGGATGATCCTTGTGGGGATATTTGTCGCCAGCAAGCCCGAAGTCGCCTGGAACAACTGGGAACACGCCTGGGATTTCTTTTCCCAGTCCAATCCCCCCGGAAAAGCGAGCAGATTCCTATCGATCCAGGCCCTTACCGGTGCTCCAGAATTTTTAGTGATGTTGATGGTTGGGGGCGGGGCAATGGTCGGGTCCCTCTTTTCCGCCGACTCCTGGAACAATGTGACTTTCTCTTCCGCCGAGGTGAAAGACCCGGTGCGGACGGTTCCCCGCAGTCTGATTTTGGGAACGGTTCTTGTAACAGCCTTATATTTATTGGCCAACCTGACCTATCTGATGGTGCTTCCGGTTCAGGGTGATGAAGGGACCGCGCAACAACTCCAGGCCATTCCAAAGGACGATCCCGCCCTTGCGGGCAAATACGCCGCCGCAACCCAAACACTCGGCATCTCCCAAGCAAAGGACGATCGTGTTGGCACTGCCGTCATGCAGGCCGCCTCGCCAACTTTGGGTGTTCCGCTGATGGCACTTGCGATCATGGTATCGACCTTTGGCTGTGTAAACGGAATGATCCTGCTCAGTGCCCGCCTTTACTACGCCATGGCCCAGGACGGACTCTTTTTCCAATCGGTTGGAAAACTGAATGCCCAAGGGGTGCCCCAGGCAGGTCTAATTTGCCAGGCCTTCTGGTCGATCCTACTTATCTTTTCGGGGACATATTCCGAACTCCTCGACTATGTAATTTTTGTCGCGCTTCTTTTTTACTTCCTAACCGTTTTAGGGCTTTTTGTGCTTCGTGTGCGCCGCCCCAAAATGGATCGCCCATATCGCGTTCCCGGATATCCTATCCTTCCCGCGCTGTATATGGTGCTATGCCTGCTATTGATGGTTGATCTTTTGATTGTGCGGCCGGAATTTACCTGGCCTGGCCTGATTATCGTTCTTACCGGCATTCCGGTTTATGCGGTTTGGCGTTTGACGGGAAAAGGTCCGGAATCCCACCCCTCTGCCTAAACCATTTGCTGTTCAAAGCTTTGGGCATCTGCGCCAAGAGGGACTGCTGTCTTCGAAATCTTCGCAACTTTGTCCCCGGTCTTTGGTCTTGACCCATTTGGACAAATCGTTATCGTTCGGCCTCGTGGTTGGTACCAGTCTGTGGCAAGAAATCAGGCCATGGATTGACGGTTTGGGCCAATAATTGGCCAAAAACCTGACAGGGAGTCCGAATGCCGGATCAGGAAACGACTGTGGGTGAGCTTCGCGCCAAGTGGCGCAAGTTTGTCTCCGATCGCGACTGGAACCGCTTTCACACCGCCAAGAATCTTTCCATGGCTATTGCCGCCGAGGCGGCGGAGCTTGTGGAACTGTTCCTGTGGGTGGAGGGGCCCGAATCCAACGACATGGCAAGGGGTGAGCGGCTGACCGCAACCCGGGATGAAGTTGCGGATATTGCCGGTGCGCTATTGGCGTTTTGCAACGCCATGGACATCGACCTTAGCGACGCGATCGCCGATAAAATGGCGAAAAACGAGCGCAAATATCCCGCAGAAACTTTCCGGGGAAGGTGGAGGCTCGCCAACAAGCCATTATCGGGCGGGGAATCCGTTTCGGATATTCCTCCCTCGGTACCCAAAACGGGAAATGGGGATCCCGTTCGGGGCGAAACATAACCAAACAATCGGCACAATCAGAATTTTCGCCATGACCGCTCAAGCGAAAGTCCCGATCAGCCGATGCAATGATTGTGGGAGGGTCTGCTCAAGCAGGCCAACTCCCTTGCAAAGCGGACACCAGGGAAGGTATCCGCGAAGGCGATTGGCCTTCACGGTTGGGGGAACCGGAATGGAATCCAGGACCAAAGATCAAGTCAAACTGCATATCCGCTGGATGATCCGGCGTGACATGCCCGAAGTACTCGCCATCGAAGGCGGATGCTTTGATCACCCTTGGACCGAGGAGGATTTCCTCCAGGCCCTTCGACAGCGCAATTGCATCGGCATGATCGCTGAGCACGAAGAACGGGTGATTGGGTTCATGATTTATGAACTCCACCGCTCGAGGCTCCATTTGCTCAACTTTGGGGTCAGCCCCGAGTTCCGCAAGATCGGCGTCGGCCGTCAAATGATCAACAAACTGGTTACCAAGCTTTCCCACCATCGCCGAACCCGGGTAACCCTGGCGGTTCGCGAAGGCAACCTTCCCGCCCAACTCTTCTTCCGCAGCCAAAAGTTTGTCGCGGTAAAGGTTTTGCGTGGGTTCTATGGGGACAATGGCGAAGACGCCTACTTCATGCAGTACCAGCTCCAAAATGCGGTCAACGATGAAGATTTGGTTCCCGAGGACGCCTCGATCAGCATGGAAGACTAAAATCCTCCATCCCCATTTTTTCGCCGTGCGCAAGTCTCAACCGCTCCTTTTGGAGCGGTTTTTTTTTGCCCAACCGGCACAACCCAAACAATCCACACCCCCGCCAAATCAGTATCCACCGTTTTTTCCCCGGGGGGATAGCGTGATTATTCCTGTATTCTGTTATCATGGAGGGGAAATGCTCCAGGAGGCCCCAAAATGTTCCGTCCCCGTTTTATCCAAGCCTTTGCCTGTTTGATTATTGGCTTTACCCCGGCTTCATCGATTTTTGCCGCCGATTCAGCCGAACCACCCGTCGCGCCGGTTCCCTCGGCTCCCGCCACCGGTTTGCCCGTATCTCCTGTCGCGAGCCCACCTGCCGTGAAAGCAATCACGCCCGGCGAAGTCTCCTCCATGGAAGCCATCCAAAAGCAACTCGCCGATATCCAGCTTTCCTTGCAATCGCTCAAAGCCCAGGACACCGAAATCCGTCTGCGCAAGCTGGAATCGGAAATCACCGGAATCCGGGAACAACTGGGCCGCATGGAAGCATCGCTCAAGGTCTCCAAAGCCGAATCCCGCACCTCCTTTTCGATCAGTCCACCCGCTTCCCCCACCACAACCGGGACCATCCGCCTTAGCAACACCAGCGCCTACTACGCCTCGGTGAATATTGGCGGTCTCCTTTACCGCGTCGCACCCGGGCAGGTCCTCCCAATCGCCAACCAACCGGTTGGTGAATTCAAATACGATGTACAAGCCGATGGTTTTGGCTTGATCCAACCCGCAACCCAAAGGTCTCTGGGCGCGGGCGAAGTTTTCACCATTTTCATCTACCCCCGCTAACCCCTTAAAAAACCAATATGATTGTGACGATAGACGGTCCCGCAGGGGCCGGGAAAAGCACAGTGGCCAAGACGCTCGCCGGGCGTCTTGGCTTTGAGTTTTTGGACACAGGTGCCATGTACCGCACCATTGCCCTGAAACTCCTTAGGCAAGGCGGGCTGCAAAGGCTTGCCGAGCTGAACCATTGGATTCACGAAGTGGACCTTCGCTTCGAGCCTGGCCGCGCCTGGCTTTGTGGGGACGAGGTCACCGGTGATATCCGGACTCCCGAAGTGACGGGGCTTGTTTCGGTGGTGGCAGAACACGCCCTTGTCAGGCAAAAGTTGGTCGGCATCCAAAAAGCTTATGGTGTTGGCCGTTCCTTAGTGACTGAAGGTCGCGATCAGGGGACTGCTGTTTTCCCGGAGTCGCCTTGCAAGTTTTTTCTCGTCGCGGATGTGCTCGAACGGGCTCGTCGAAGAAAAGTCGAGCTTGAAAAATCTGGCGTCACCGTCGATCTTGAAACCCTGGCCGCGCAGATTGCCGAACGCGATCGACGCGATGCCAACCGTGAAATCGGCCCAATGATTGCCGCCCACGATGCGATCCATGTCGATTCGACCGGCAAGACCATTCCCGAGGTGGTCGACCACCTCCATTCGCATGTCGAAAAGCGAATAAGCGCCCTGCACTCCGAATTATCCAAGAACGCCTCGAAATGAGTACGGTCCTTACCAACACTCCGGAACTGGTATCGCCCCAAATGCGCCTGCCCACCGGTCCCGAAGACCGAAAGGCGTGGCTCTGGTACGAATTGGCCTACCTCCTATCGTTCCCACTCTATCGGGCTCTTTGGGGACTGCGAGTCAAGGGAACTGCTCTTGTACCTCCCACCGGACCACTTTTGATTCTCGCGAACCATCAAAGCTACCTCGATCCGGTAGCCGTGGGTGTTGCCGCCCGTCGCCACATGGGTTTCATGGCCAAACGCCCGCTATTTGAAAACCCTGGCCTTTCCTGGCTGATTCGCTCCCTTGGCGCGGTGCCTGTGGACAACGAGGGAACAGGAATTGATGGGATCAAATCGGTGATGAAAATGCTCGACGCGGGTCGGGCAGTTCTTGTATTCCCTGAAGGTGAACGAACCGTGGGTGGGAATATGCGCCGCTTCGAGCCGGGCGTCACCACCCTGGTCCGACGCAAAAATCCGACCATTCTCCCGTTGGGGATTGCGGGGGCTCATGCCGCCTGGCCCAAAGGGAAATTGCCCAGCTTCAGCTTCCCCTTTTTCCCCCCGAGTGAATCGGCTATGGCAATCTGCATCGGCAACCCGATCTCCGGGGAATCGATCGCGGGGATGGAACGCGAAGAAATGCAGCGCTTCCTCTTTGACCGTGTCGCCGAACAAAAATTCGAGGCGGAAAAGCTTCGCCGCCGTGGACGCTACCTTTCCGGAGATCTGCTCACACCTCCAGAACTTCCGATTTGGCCTGAAAAGTGATAATTGTCTACGAATAAAATTCGATAGTTTTCCTGAATCCATCCTCCTGAATGTGTCCTAATGGGCTCCCGCCATACATTATTAACGGGAGCGGTCTTAAAATCTTCTAAAAGAGATCCAATTAGAAGATCACACAGGCTGCCCATGGTTGGTATTTGGACTCAAATCAGCGGGAGCCAATGGTTCCCCCGATTGATTGGATTTGGCTCTGTTGAATGTGCCTGGGCCAAACAAAGTCATGAGGTATGTATGGCGAACCATCGCCTCGAAAAGCAGGCTGGCCGCAAACATGGTAATGAGCGTGGCCAGTGTGCCATTCGCGTACCAGGGGATCTTAAATGGTCCAAGCCAGGACAGGATCGGAATGAGAAGGGCCTGATGAAGGAGATAGACCCAAAAGGCAGTGTCCGCCATATATTTGCCAAGGGTTGATGGACGATCAAAAAACTTTTGAAACACTCCAACAAATCCCCAAGCGGTCCATGCGGAACCAAACGAATAGAGTGCGAAACCGCAAATTTTGAGAATTTGGTAATATTCGAGATCTCTTTGCATGCTGTAATTGCGTGAAATCCAGATGGCGCCACAGTGGGACGCGATACCAAGCCCCAGATTTAGACCCCACCAATTGGCGATCGCGGGCAACTGTGCCCGACTGTGAAACATCCACCACCCCGCAAGGAAGAAGGCGAAATAAAAAGGCATATCCGGCTCCAGATTCCAAAGGAAATCGGGGAAGCCTTTACCTATTCCCGATGCAAAACCCAAGCTCCAACCAAAGAAACCGGAAGCCATCTGCAATAGCGGGATTCCCACAAGACCCAACAATACGGGCAACAACTGGAACCGGACGGCGGATTGTGCCAGCGTTTCCATCGGCTTGAAGATGTCAATCAAGCGCTGAAAAAGAATCCCCACGAATGGGGCAACCGTCGCAAAAACCAAAAGGTACCAGAGAAACCACAAATGACTAAGGGTGAAATATTTGACATTTGAGCCAAATAACCAACTGCTCGCCTCTCCAGGCGGGCCAAACATTCCCCCCCGAGGACCACCAGGACCTCGCGGTGGCCCGCCCGGACCTCCCCCGCCAGGACCTCCTAAGGGGAAATTTTCTGGAAAATTCGCCCCTTCAGGGTTGATATTCCCCGGTCCATGTTCTCCCTTGGTTTGCCCCCGGCCGGGAAAACCTCCTTTCCCCTTTCCGTCCTTGAATTGCCCTCCTGGAAACTGGCCTCCTTTGAATTGTTTGCCTTGATTTTGTCCCCCCTTAGTGCGCAGGCCCTTCCCTTCACCACGGGGTGGTTGCTGCCCTTGGCCCCCTAGTCCCATTCCACCCATGCCAGGGGTTCCGGGAGGATCGACCTCCCCTGCCATTATTGCCTTTTTCGCGATTTCCCATTCCCCATCATCAATGGTTCCATCCTCGTTGGTGTCAAAACGAATGAGCGGCGGCGGGACAAATCCCGGTGGAGGTTGGGGTGGATCGAAACTGAAACCTCCAGGGCCTGCTGGTCCTCCTGGTCCCCCGGGGCCACCTCCCATGGGAGGCCCCCCACGAAACGATTCCGAGGCCACTTGATATAAAGGCACAAATGTAAAAATTCCAATAATTAGAGCAAGGCCAATTCGCAACCATCGCCGATATAAATACACTCCAAGCCCATATTTTCCAAACATCATCGCGCAGAAAAAACCGGATATCAAAAAGAACAGCGGCATGCGAAAACTATGTAGCCAATCCTGGGCGGTCATGGAACCGCTGAATCCTCCAGGGCCGCCAGGAAACCCGGGTGGGCCTCCCCCTCCGAACATTCCTCCAAATAAAAGGGCGTGAAAAAAGACTCCAAGGAGCATTGCGGTCGCGCGCAAAGCATCCATTGCATAAAATCGCTTGTTTTCCGTTTCCAGGATCTGGGTGGTCTGACTCATGATTGGGGGCCCTGGGTTGGATTATCGATATTCTCGTGGGCTATCCGATTGGGAATTTGGGACTGGATCTCCCAGGAATCCCTTGGAATGCAGATAGCCCGTTCGGGTTTTCCGGCACCCGGCGCGAAGTTGCGCATGCCGTTAATCACATAAAGCGGGCGACCTTTGATTTCTTCATATATGCGAGCGACATAATCCCCAATCAGTCCGACTGCTATGAGGATTGTGCCGTCAAAAGTCAGGATCAGACAAATGGTGGAACTCCACCCGGGCACTGTCGATTTCATGATCATATTTTCAAAGATCACATATGCAGAATATGTCAAACCCAAAATTATCAGTACGATTCCACCATAAAGGCTGAGTTTCAGAGGCAAAGCAGAAAAAGAGGAAATTGCCGTCCAGGCAAAGCGCATCATTTTCCAGGCCGGGTACTTGGTGGTTCCCGCGAACCGGGCGCGGCGATGGAAAGGAACGATCGCTTCCTTCAGTCCAAGCCAGGCTACAATGCCCCGCATAAATCGGTGCTGCTCACGAAAGCTTTTCAGGCATTCCACCGCGGCCCTGCTAAACAATCGAAAATCACCCACCTGTGCCTGGAGTCTTTCATCCACAGCCCGTTTCATCAGACCATAAAAACAATCAGCAGTCGCGCGCTTGAACCAGCTTTCGCCTTCACGGCTAATCCTCTGGGCCGACACTATGTCATAGCCCTCATGAAATTTGGCCAACATGGTTGCCAATAATTCAGGTGGATCCTGAAGATCGGCATCCATGACCACCAGGGCATCGCCACTGGCAAAATCCATTCCGGCGGTGATGGCCGCCTGGTGTCCAAAGTTACGACTAAATGCAAGGACTTTTACCTTGGGATTGTGGTTGGCACGGCTAAGCAGAAAAGAAAGGGAACCATCCCTGCTACCATCATCCACAAAGACCAATTCGTAATCGCAACCCAGTTTATCCAATTCTTCGGGCAAAACTTCAAATAGGCGTGGAAGAACTTCCTCTTCATTAAAGACAGGAATCACGACGGATAAGAGCATGTTTTTTCCTGAAAATCCACTAGGAAGGTCGAGCCGGACTTCTGGTCCAAATTCAGGGATTCTGTCCTGGGTCTTTCAGACTCGGGTCGATTAGGCCCTTGCCAGGTTTGAGGTCATAAAGTTCTCGTCCCATACCCATTGCCCCTCTACCGATAGGCCCACCTCCCATAGGCCCACCTCCCATAGGCCCACCTCCCATAGGCCCAAAAGGAAAAGCGACTTCCTCGCTGGACTTTGGAGGATTTTGCCAAAGCGGGGAATCGACTAATTTGCCGTTTTCACGAACCCAATCGAGAATTTCACGGTTTGCGGAACCCGGACCGCCAGGACCACCCATACCAGGAGGACCACCAGGACCACCCATACCAGGATTGTTTCCATCGGGGAAACCACCCGGACCATTGCCTCGGCCACCGCCTCTCGGCCCGCCACCAGGAGGCCCGCCACCAGGACCACCTCCTATTTGGAAAAATCGCAATTTCCCCTCCTCAACCAAGGAAACAAACTGATCCTTAGAGAAGATCGCATCACCTCCATTGAACCCTCCGATGGATATGATCGGCTCGCCGGACAGGATGATTAAACCGGACATTTCCATGCTGCTTTGCCCAGCCAAAAGTATGGTTTCGCTCGATTGATTGGCTTTCAGAAACCGAACCATCTTGTCGGTCCCCTCAAGATCCAGATTCATCATCGGTCCGGGGAAACGGGGAAGGTTTTCCGGGTTTCCAATCAGCCCCGAAACATCGGCCCTCGGGAGGACGCTCAATCCGGGACTCAATGTCGTGCCTACCGACCAAACCCCCGGTCCGACCAAAAGGACAGAGACACCAAGGGCGGCCCCGAGGTTTTTCCATGGAATCCTGACGAACCAATGCCCAAGAATGGCGGACCAAAGAATCATAAAGGATGCTATTCCGGCAATTGCAAGGATTGCGGGAACAAGGTTGTATTTAAAAAAGCCTTCGGAACCAATCAGGTAAGCTTGCCACATCGCGCCAAGGCAAATTCCCATGGGCAGAAGACTTTGTCTCCAATTAGGCTCGCGCATAGTATAAACCAGCGAAGGGAGTCCGATTCCCACAAGCGCGGCAACCGCAGGCCCCATGATGATCGTGTAATAATCATGAAAGATTCCCCTGGCAAAACTGAAAACCACCCAGTGAGTCGCCAGCCAACCAGCCCAAAGAAAAACCATGGCTGATTGGGTGGACCAATTTCCTTTCCAGAAAGCACTCCCGGAATGAATCACCAGAAAAGCAATTGTTCCCAAAAAGGCTAAAGGAAATAGCCATGTGATTTGCATGCCCAAAAAGGTTGCGGCAAAACG
>CAMBMH010000091.1 GCA_945868575.1 Singulisphaera sp. GP187
TTTTGCCGATGATTGGCAATTCACCACCGGGGAATTCCTCTCTGGACCAACATGGTTTCCCGAATTGGGGGCGGTAGGCCAAGGGGCGGCCCGGGGAATTGCTGGCGGGCCGGACGACAACTTTGAGAAACTTCGGCTGGCCTATTTGGGAGCCATTGCCTGCTCCCAAAAAAGCATCCATATAGTCACTCCCTATTTTGTTCCTGATACGGATCTTTTGTCTGCTCTGAGTATCGCTGCGTTACGAGGTGTTCAGGTGGATATTCTGGTACCGGAACAAAACAATCTCCAGCTTGTCCATTGGGCGATGATGGCCCAACTGGAACCCCTCATTGATAACATGTGCAGGATTTGGTTAACCTATCCTCCTTTTAATCACACCAAGATCTTGCAGGTCGATGAGGATTGGTGCCTGATCGGTTCCGCAAATTGGGACTCGAGGAGTCTTCGGCTGAATTTCGAGTTTGACTTGGAATGTTATGACAAAACGCTTTGCGGGCAGCTTAAATCATTAATTGAAAAAATCATGAAATCCAGCCGGAGATTGAAAAAGGAAGATCTGCAAAACCGATCCCTTTTTTGCAAGCTGCGTGATGGTATCGCCCGACTTGCTTCGGCCTATCTTTAAAAATACTATTATGCAGATATGACTACTACTTTTAATATTATAGATAAACATGGATTAACAAGCGCACAGGTCGCCGAACGCGTTGCCCTGGGGCAGGTTAACCGACCACTAGAGGGTGGCTGGGGCCCCTTTGCGGGCATCCTTCGCCGCAACACGCTAACCCTGTTCAATTTTTTGGTTGTACCCGCAGCCGCCACCCTTTTCACTTTAAATGATTGGCGAGGCGCATGGGCCGTTAGTGTTATGGCGCTGACCAATTCCGTACTTGGTATCGTCCATGAAATTCGCGCAAAACGACATCTGGACCGTTTAACCCTTTTGGGAGAAACCCAGGTACGGGTAACAAGGAATGGAGTCGAACAGTCCATCCCTTCAAGGGGTGTCGTCATGGATGATCTCATTCACCTTTCCCCAGGCGACACCATAATCGCGGATGGGCTCTTGGTCAGCGCATCCTATCTGGAACTGGACGAAGCACTACTTACGGGGGAATCCGATTCCGTCCTCCGAAATTCGGGGGAACAGGTAAAATCAGGTGTGGTGTGCCTGACGGGTGAGGCGACCTATATCGCCCAGCGAGTTGGAAGCGAAGCGTTTGCATATCGGACCGCCGAAGCAGCACGACGCTACCAACATACTCCGGGGCCAACTCAGCAAACGCTAAACAACCTGGTCAAATGGCTGACAATCATCGCTGCTGGTCTTTGTCCGGGTTATGTTGGCTTGTATTTCGTGCGGGGATTTCCGGCGACCGATTTGGTCCAAATGGTAGCGGCAACCATAACCTCCCTGGTGCCCCAAGGCCTTGTGCTTTTAACCACGCTAACTTTTGTACTTGCCGCGTCGCGATTGGGTAAAAAAGGTGCGGTGATCCAGCAATTGATGGCTCTCGAGGGACTCGCGGCCGTTGATGTGCTTTGCACGGACAAAACCGGGACTCTTACGACAGGCCGCCAAACTCTTGATCATCTGGAAACCTTCGCCGTACCGGTGGCCAAGGTCAGGAATCTTCTGGGGACCTTTGCATATTCCAGTATTGATGGTGGCAACAAAAGTATTTTGGCACTTCGGGATGCTTTGAAAACTGGTACGCATTCCGAAACCCTTGATCAACTACCGTTTCAATCTCAAAATTGCTGTAGCGCCATTTTGACAAGGATCGAAGGCAAAAACAGATTGCTTGTTTTGGGGAGTTTCGAAGTCCTTGGGCCCCATTTTTCCGAGGCCGAAAAGGCGCCCATCGAAGTCCAATGGCTCCACCTTCTCCCATCTGGTTTGCGATTGATTGTTTTTGCCGATGGGTGCGGCGACAACCTTGATTTCAGGAATGGCCTACCAAAGGTCGCATTACGCCCTCTTGCACTCGTCATTTTTCGGGATGAACTGCGTCCCAATGTGGCCAATGTGCTGAAATCACTGACTGATCAAAATATCCGCGTCAAAGTCATATCCGGCGACCACCCTGAAACTGTCCGCGCAACCGTCGGTAGTTTGGGGGAGGTATTCAAGCAAAAACATGTTTTCACAGGCGATGAATGGGAAGCCTCAAAAGACCCAAGTTCGGCTGCGAACCATTGTGATTTTTTTGGGCGGGTTTCCCCCGAACAAAAACTGGCCCTAATAAGGGCCCTCCAGGGTTCCGGGCATAATGTCGGTATGATAGGCGATGGTGTAAACGATATATTGCCTATCAAACGCGCTAATTTTGGCGTCGCCATGGGCACCGGCAGTCCCGCGACCAAGGCTGTCGCAGCAATGCTCCTGGAATCGAATGACTTTTCGGTGCTTCCCGAAGTACTCATTGAAAGTCGCCGGGTGGTGCAAAATGTTCGTGTGGCCGCAAAACTTTTCCTACTGAAAAACGCCTACACCATCGCGTTGATTCTGGTTGCGGTAGGATTCTTTGGATCCCCTTTTCCTTATTTACCCCAACAGGTCACTTTGCTTAATGCATTGACCATCGGCGGCCCAGCCTTGATCATTCTGGGCGGCAGATCCTCTCCCATCCACGCGTATGGGTCCAGTTTCTTTCAGGATGTTGGCCGGTTTCTCTGGATTGCTGGCGGGGCAACAAGCCTCGCTTCGTTGTTCGTTTTTTTGGGCTCACTCCAGATTTTTGGCTTCGATATCGAGGTCGCCCGGACGATGCTACTGGTTACCCTGATCGTCGCGGGTTTGGCCAACGCCGTCATTGCGACCCGGGGAAATAGGTCTTTGGTGATTTGGGCTGTCACCGCTTTTTGTCTACTTTTGGCGATATCCGCATTTCCACCGACCGCTTATTTCTTCGCACTTGCCTCCATGACAAGACTTCAATGGGTGGTCTCTGTATTGGGTGCGGTCATTGCTTTTGCTCCAACTGCCTTACTTAATGCAAATGGCGCTCATGCAAATGAAAATCGACCACCAAAGGCAAATGATCCGATGCACGGTGGGACATCGGATTCCGGATCATCATGGCCTCGCGAATATGCAACCCCAGATGAAACGCCTTGTCAAGGCTGATGGTTGGCAGGAATGCGGGGAAGCTACGAAAGCGCGAAGGGGGCGTGGTAACCTGGGTGTACCCATACTCCTCAAACGCGTCGGAAGAAAGCCTGTTGCGCCAGTCGTTGCAATCCCCGACCACAATGGTCGGCAATCCTTCCGACTCGTGAAACAAGGAATGATTTAAAAGATGGTTCGCCTGCCACTTTCGTTCGCTGTCCACCAATCCCAGGTGACAATGGGCCATCCGAAGGAGGCCCTCCGGGGTTTCGACAACCACAATCTGGCCACCCCTTGGTTTACGGGTTCCATGCCTCAGGGAAATGTTGTGCCGGGTCGTGAAGGGCCACCGAGAAAGGATCAGGTTTCCGTAACCACCCTTGCGGTAATGAACATTCATTTGAAACAGCGAAGTTTCCAGCCCCAATGATTTGGACAACAAATCGGGCTGGTCATCGCCCCGGGTGCGACTGGCGTGCTTTGTCACTTCCTGAAGACAAACCAGATCCGGATTTTCATGTTCAATCACCCGGACAATACGGTTAAGATCGTAGCGCCTGTCGAGTCCGCCTATCCCTTTATGGATATTGTAACTGAGAAGTCTCATATAAGGGGTATCCTGGCCTTTCCCTCAATGGGTATCCTACCCTTTCAACGTCTGATAAAAACTTTGTCAGTCACACCAATTACAATTGCACATCAAAATAAATCGCACAGAGCCGCCTCGATCGAGGCAATCTCAAGCTGAAAGGGGCCGGCCTTTTTGTCTCCCAGTAAAAACCCCATGGCGGTAATTTTTTCTGGTTCCAAGGGCCCATAACCCGAAATTACACGGCCAAATGATGTCGCCACAAACATCCCCAGGGGAATCGATACCTCGCTCCATGTCCCCATAGTTGTTGGCAAAGACGCCCTGAAGGAAAAAGCCATAGGCGAGCGATCCGGATAAAGATTCACGGAATAAATCCGCCCATCCCCACGCGCCCGGACACAAATGCGCCCACCGGGAAATAGCCTCATTGGATTGGGTTTTGAACGAATGGACGCAAAACCTCCACCGTTTTCCAGAGAAAGATTGCCCCCAAATACCAGTGTTCCCTCTCCCGACGATCGAATGAGTCCCTGGGATCGACCACCCATGACTCCGTCATGAACGGTGAACCACTCCTTTACCCCATCGGGGGATTGAAAATCAAAAAGCTTCCTGGTTGTCCGTTCCCCCTTTTCGATCCCCATAATTAGCCCCGCAAATTCTGCCCGAAGTGCCCAAGCTTAAACATTTCACTTAACTCACAATTTCCCCAACTTAGTATTGGGGTTTGTGCGTGATCGATTTTAGGAAAGTTCCATGGGTTACATCCCATGGAACTCCCAAGACTCCCATTAACCATCAAGCTCAGGGTGCCTTGAGGCCGATAAACCGAATTGAGTCATTAGAGAACAATGGTTTTCAAAAAGTACCAAAAAACATGCGCGGAGCTTTGGTCATTTTGGCAATCTGGGCTGCCGGAACGGGAGCTTGGGCTCAATCGTCCGGCCGGATGGCTACGGTTGCCGCCCCAAATACCGAAGTGCGCAGCGGTCCAAGCCTTGATCCGAAGATTTATCCCACCAATATTTTGCAATACGGGCAACCGGTTGAGGTTCTGGATCAAAAAGACGATTGGGTGGCCATTAAGCCTCCGGCGGGTTCGTTTTCCTGGATCAATCGCGCGAAGGTCGACCCATTGGGAAACCAGGCCGTTAATTTTGTCGTTTCCGGCCCCGCAGGGACCAAAGCGCAAACCCTGATAGGTTCTGCGGTGAACGGATCCCAAAGACCAACGGTTGAAGGCGTTTCGATTCCCCGGGGAACCCAAGTCCGCGCCACGGGCGCCCCACTGAAAGATGGGGATGGGGAATGGTTGCCGATCGAGCCTCCCGAAGGGGAAAAACGCTGGGTCAGAAGGGCTAGCTTGGCGGGTTTACCCGCAATTCCCGCCCCCCAGCCCCCCGCCATTAGCGCAAATCTGGTATCCGGTGCCACCAAATCTGCGGCCCCGGGAGTTTTGGCTTCGGGTTCGGGAGCCTCCATGAGCCCAAACCTGAACAACCCAAACCTGGCCCCACCGCCTCCCGCACCGGTTTCGGGATTGCCACCCATTACCCGGTGGAATCAGGCAATCCAGGCGGAATCCTCCGGACAGCCCCTTGAAGCGCTCCGTATTTACACCGAAATGACCCAGGAATACGCCTCAACCAACCCCGATTGGGCGAGTGCTGCCGCGAATCGGGCCCAAGTCCTTCGCAATCAGGGACAGGCTCAAACAGCCCCCATTGTGCCAAGCGCGCCGTTTGCCCAAAAAACTCCAGGGGTTATGACATCCTTACCCAACTCCAATTGCGCGCCCTATCCGGCCGCCCAGCCAGGCGTCCCGATTGTTCCTGTCCCCTCTGGAACAGCACCACCTCCTTATGCCCAGGGAATGGCCCCCACTTCGGCACCTGGAAACCTAACGGGAAGGTCTGGACAACCTGGCATACCCAAGCTTCAGGGATATCTTCGCCGCTCGGGACAATCCCTCAACAACAAACCAATGTACACCCTCGAAACGATTGAGGGACGGCCCATTTCTTACATACTCCCCACGACAACAGTCGCGATCGATCCCTACCTTGATCACCGCGTCGAGGTGGTTGGCGGGACATACTACTATCCCCAGATGCGCGCCGAAGTCCTTTATGTTCAAACCATCAGACTTTTACCGCAATAATTTTGACCGTTATTCACCCGGCCTTAGTCTTATATATAAAAGATAACTTTTGGCTTTATCGCCACCTGGGTGAACCAGGCCAGCTCATTAGTTCAAAACCCATCCGCCAATGCCACAACGCGCTGGCATGATTTCCGGTAAGGAATGTGCTGGCCAATTGGGAATAACCCATAGGCCGAAGCGCCGCGACAGTATGAGACAATAAGGAAGCGCCAAGTCCACTGTGCTGAATATCCGGATCGACAAAGATCCATGTCAGATGCGGTAGACCTCCACCCATCGCCTCCAAATCAACTGGGGCAGGCTCATACCAACGCCATGCCCCCGGCCCGTCGAGATTGCCCCCAGGGAGGAGGGTGACCATAACGGCACCCAATGCTTTGCCTGTCGGATCTATCGCCACTGCGCTTGCCCCTGAAACAGGCCCCTCCGCTCCCTTCCACGCATCGGCCAGCGCCTCCTCCGCGGCGGCCCGGCGCTCCTCCATACCAAGGCCCGCTATAGGCTCCAGGGAGGAAAAGGCCTCTGTGAACAATGGCACCAGAGCCTTGGGATCTGAAGCCTCCCAAGGGCGAAAATCCACCTCTTTGACGGGGCCGGGGCACCGCCAGCGGTTTAGCGATAAAAGGGCATGCCCAAAACGGGGCCTTGGCAACAACAAAGCCGTAAGACCATCTGTTTGGGCCTCGAATCGCCAGTTGGGATGCAGGGGAATCTTCGCCAGATCACCTGGAGCAATCCGTATGGTTCGGGGGATCATCCACTGGTCGCCCATGGCTTGTTCCGGAGGGGTGTCTTGGGACTTGAAAAATACCTTGGTTCGGCCTAGTCTGTCCTAGGAAAGAGATAGGGACCGGCCCGGGGATGCACCCCTGACCGGTGAAATTGTTTTCCGGGGCGAAGTGGCTCGTCCAAATACCTTCCTCCCGGATTCCCCATTTGCCTCCCGGAGGCCATTTTTACCATGATGATCCAGGTTGATCGTCTGACCAAATTCTTCGGCCCAGTCCAGGCCCTTCGTGATGCCTCATTTTCTGTCGAGGCCAACGAAATCGTCGGGCTTTTGGGAAATAACGGCGCCGGCAAATCGACTCTGATGCGAATCCTGACCACCTACCTCCCCGCCACCAGCGGAATTGCCCGGGTAGCGGGATACGATGTCATGACACAATCGATGGAAGTTCGGCAACGGATTGGCTACCTTCCCGAAAGCATTCCGCTATACCCCGAAATGCGCGTGGAAGAGTATCTCCAGTTCCGCGCCCGACTTAAGGGTGTCGATCGATCCATGCGCAACCGTCGTGTGGAAGAGTGCATGGACCGTTGCCGCGTAGGCGAAGTTCGCCGCCGACTATTGGGAACCCTCTCCAAAGGATATCGCCAACGAGTGGGCCTTGCCGATGCGCTCCTTGCCAATCCTCCCCTGCTGATCCTTGATGAACCTACTGATGGCCTTGACCCTGGCCAAAAGCAGGAAACCCTTTCGTTTCTCCGTGAACTTGGCAAAAGCCACACCATTCTGTTCAGTTCCCACCTTTTGGCAGAGGTGGAAGAACTTGTCCAGCGCGTAATTATCCTTCGGCGCGGAAAGGTTGGCCTTGTTGCAAAGATGACAGAAATCGACACAGAACCAGTCGTCTATGTCGAGACCGTCGCAAGCTCTGGCGACGCCCTTAGGAGCTTGGTGGAAAAGGTGGAAGGCGTGATACGCTGCGGCGTGACCAGTAT
Organism: Singulisphaera sp. GP187; assembly: GCA_945868575.1. Classification (GTDB taxonomy): domain Bacteria; phylum Planctomycetota; class Planctomycetia; order Gemmatales; family Gemmataceae; genus SYLG01. Next base: position 7,597 of record CAMBMH010000091.1, read on the forward strand.
CGGTGACCAGACATTTTTGGCGGAAATACGCGTCAAACCCGGCAGTGATCCGCGTGACAAATTGGCCGGTGGCATAGTCAACCAGGGGTGGGGCCTCAAAAGACTGGAACGCTCCCGCCGCAGCCTTCTTGACAAGTGGAACCAGATCAACAACCAGGCGGATGAGTCGGCGGTCTAAAAGAACCCAAGACTCCGACCATATCTCAAAACCTTCAGGATTTCAGCGTATGTCCATTCAGGCGACCCAAAACAGGCGCGGGCCATCTGAAATGATGGCCGATGACTCGGGCTTTCCACGGTTGGTGGGAAGTGCGGGCCTTTTCCTCTCCATTTTTGGCTTATTGACCATTGGCCTTTCCTTGTCTGGCCAAAATGTCAACATCTCGCCCACCTGGGCTGGGGTGGCTCTGATCTCGGGCCTTGCCAGTCTCCTCTATCACACTTCCTTTGAGAAAGATCCGCTCTTCCGTCGCCCTTATATGGTGGTGGGGCTGACCTTTATCCTTTGTGGTCTGGCACTCGTTGGGCGTCCCCTTTTTCAAAATGAAGCCCCGGGACTGTTGGCAGGGCATGCTGGACTTGTTGTCGGAACCTTGTTTTTGCTGGCATTTTTACGCCATGAAGATTCCGAAGGGTTAATTGGCATTTGTCGGATGACACTTGGCATTTCGGGCTCAACTCTCGCGCTTGTGGGCGCCCTTGGGGGCCAAATCAAGCCGGATTTGCTCCTTCCCCACTTTGCCTTGATGGGACTCACCGGAACAATCCTTTTGGCTGCCTATGCCGGGGTTCTTGGAAATGAAAAAACCCTTGGGTATGGCGCGGGGTTATTCCTCCTGGGGCTGGGCGGACTGGGCGTTCTGATTGCCGTTCTCCGATCCCTGTTACCTCATCTATTCTTTACAGCGGGTTGGTCTGATACCCGACCAATGAGCTTTTGGGTGCCCGCCGGTTTCATTCTCACCCTTTTGGGTGGCTTACAGTTAATGGTTGCACAATTCCTAAACAGCGAAACAAAACTGATGATTCTGACCCGGCGCGAGTTGGGAAGTTTCTTCTATTCGCCAATCGCCTACTTTGTGCTTTTTGCTTTCGTCGGTGCGACATGGTTCAGCTACTCGACATTCCTGGAAGACATCGTCCCATCGGGCCCGATGAGCCAACCAGCTGTCGAACCAATTGTCCGCTTCTATGTCATAAGTCTTTTCACGGTGCTGGTGGTGCTCTTTTCGGTCCCCCTGTTAACAATGCGCCTCATCAGCGAGGAAAAGCGAACCGCCACCCTTGAGGTACTCCTCACCGCCCCGGTAGATGAAACCACCGTCGTTTTATCCAAATTCCTGGCCGGGTTCCTTACCTATCTGATGGTTTGGATTCCGTTTCTTACATACCTTGTTGCGGTGCCCCTTTCAGGAGCCCCAGCATTTGACTATCGGCCTATGCTCGCCTTCCTGATTGGCCTGGCCGCCACAGGAGCGGGATTCATCGCGGTGGGGCTTTTCTTTTCGAGCCTTTCCAGCAATCAAATCGTCGCGGCAGCTTTGACACTGACCTACATGATTGCGATGCTTCTCCCCTATATCATCCGATTCCAGCCAGCCATCGCGAATTCTCCCTGGAACACCGTTTTACAGCACATTTCCTTCCTCGATGTGTGGGCCAACAACCTCACGGGAAAACTAATCCCAAGGCAATTGGTCTTCCACATCTCAATGACCGTATTGGCAATTTTCGGCACGATCAAGGTGCTGGAAGCCCGCAAGTGGAAGTAAGTCCATCATGACACAAGCACAAAATAACAGCAGCCAACAATTCAGTCTTTCCACCACTCCTGGCTGGATCAAATCCCTTGGGGAACTTGGTCCCAAGCTGGGCTTGGCGCTGGTCCTTGGTGGACTCGCGCTAGCCGCGATTCCGGTCGCCGCTTACATCCAGACAAGGTCGATCCAAAATCCCTGGTTTTTTTGGGGATTCTTCCTTTCCGGTTGGACTCTTTTTTGTGGGGCTCTGCACCTCGCCAATCTTGCAACCCTGAAAAGCTCGGACGCTGTCCGTTTTCTGCTGGTCGCTTTGGGCGGCGGAATCGGGATAGCGACTACCATTCTGGGCATGGCCATCCCGTTCCTGAGTTACTCCGAGGTCTTTGGTGGGGGCCTGGTGGAGTGGCGAAAACATCCGCGTGAACTTCTGGTCACACTATCCCTTCTTCTGGGTGGGATCCTGATTGCATTCCTGAGCCTTATTGCGGCCAAAGGTTCCGAGCGTGAATCCATCACAATGCGCCGTATCCTTTATGGCGCCAACACACTCATTACTGCCCTTCTGCTTTTCGCGATCCTGGGCCTTGTGAATGTCCTCAGCTTTGTGAATCTGGGTCGGTTTGATTTCTTTAACACCACCTTTGATTACACGGAATCGAGCCTTTACACTTTGAGCTCCGGCACAAAAGACCTGCTGCAAAGCCTTGAGGAGCCGATTCTTGTTTACATGATGATCCCTGAATCCACTCTCATTGGTGGGGAATCCAAAACACTTTTGGACAACTGCAAATCTGTCGCTCCAAAGGACAGGTTTTCCTGGGAATCTGTCTCCCGGGACCGGGATCAATCCGGTTTAAACAAACTCATCGAAAAGTTCCAAATCCCCGATGCGCTTGGAATGCTTGTGGTCTACGGAAGCGAAGGGGGCAAGCAACAACATGATTTTATCGCCTACGACAAGCTTTACAGCACGCCCCAACGGTCGATGAACCCGGCCGAAGAAAGCCCCTCCAATTTTTCTTATCTGGGCGAGGATGTGCTGCGCAAAAGCATCATCACCCTGAAAGAGGGGAAGAACGAAAGCAAGGTCTACATTACCTCGGGCAACGGTGAACTTTCCCTAACCGATACGACAGGCAGCTCGGTCGATGGCGTCGGTATGATCGCCGAACAGTTGAATAAAGCCAATTACAAGACCGAAGATCTGCCATTTGACGCGAAACTCAAATCGATCCCGATCGACGCCGAGTTGGTTATCATGGCCCGTCCCAAATCCGACCCTGCTCCAGAAGCAATCAACGCACTCAGGGAATATTTGACTCGGGAAGTCGGAGGCAAAAAAGGCAAGGCAATTATCCTTCTCGATACCGAAAAAACCCGACAGGGATCCAAAATTTCCTGGACCCCCATGCCCAACCTCAAGGCGCTTTTGGCCGAATTTCAGGTTCAAGTCGGGGATAACCAGCTTTTGAACGCCCGCTTGCGCCCCGCGACAACCGTCTTTGCCAAAGCAAACGAAACCTCGCGCAACAAGGTCGCCATGGCTTTCAATCAAAGCATGATTATCAATTTCGTGATGGAAAGCGCGCGGACCGTCAGCCCCATCCCCCAACAACCCGGGGCACCCCAGCAAAAAGGTTTTCAGGTTGAGGATGTGATCCGGGTTCCTTCGGGACAACTTCGTGTTTTCACCGAAAATGACCCCTCGATTGATCCAAATGATCTGGTCCGCGACCTTTTGGGCAAACCCGAAGAGCTTGTAAAAAGGCTATCGCAACCATCTTTCCCGGTGGGGGTTTTCGTATCCGATACCGGAACCGGAGTGGAAAATATTCCGGGCCACGAGCGCATGTCCACCGATGCCAAACCGCGACTTGCCGTGTTTGGTGACGCGACCTGGATCAGCAACAAAATGTTCAGCAGCCAATTTGGCGAGAACAATTACAACCTTTTCTACAGTACCCTTTCATGGCTTAAGGATAGACCTGATGTGGGTGAAAAGCCCAAGGGATCCGAACGCAAAACCTACAGATTGACCATGACACCCGACTCCCCGGAATTTGCCCGACTCAAGTGGATGCCTCTTTGGCTGATGCTCGCGTCGGTAGGCATTTTGGGCGGGGCCGTCTGGGTTGTCCGCAGGCGATAAACCCAAACGCGGGAGAATTTCACCATGAACTTCAAAACGACTTACATCCTTGCCGGAATCCTGGCCGCTATCCTTCTCCTTTTGGGCACTGCGGTATTCCTCGGTCCGGAGAATCCGGGAGGCGATGCCTACCTTTTACCCACGGTTCGCGCCGCTTCCACCAAGATCGACGCCGAGGAAATCGACAAAATTGTCATCGAAAGGGCCAAGACGGCAGATGGTCTGGAATCGATGACTCTTGTCCGGGACAAGGTTTCAGGTCTATGGACAATTGAATCTCCTGGGCCTTTCCGTGCGGATGATGGTCAGGTCCGTGAATTGGTGCGCCAACTTTTTGAGGCTAGAAACGACGACCGTGCCGAACGCCCCCGTTCTGATTCGGAATGGGGACTTGATAGCCCATCAGGTACAGTTGTCGTCTCTAGTGAGTCCAAGGGGAAATCGTTTACCATCAACCTCGGCAAAACCAGTCCTGGAACCACCAGCGCTGTGGTATATATGAAGTCCTCCGATCGCCAGGGGGCCATTGCGGTACTTAAAAGCACTGTTGCAACGCTCTTCAAAACATCCAAATCCCTTCGCGATCCTTACCTACTCGCTTCGAGCAGCTCGGATATCACCAAGTTCGAGATTTCAGAAGGCAAAAAGACCCCGATCGAGGTCAAAAAGTCTGCGGAACAGTGGCGCTACACCAAACCCGCGGACTGGGGCGACGCGGAAATGGGTGCATTTGGCGCCCCCGACGAAAAGGAAAAAACACCGGCCGGGGTCAATGCAGTCCTTACGGCGCTTTCCAACATTCGCGTATCCCACACCGATGAAAAAGTTACTGACTATGTTGCGGATGCCGCTCCAGACTTGGCCAAATATGGCCTTGATCCCGCAAAAGACCGAGTCCTGAAACTTTCCATTGACCGCTCTGTGATCGCCAAAGCAGTTGGCGACGAAAAAACCGGATCGACCACCAATGTCCCGGTTACCCTCCTTGTTGCTGTGGGCAAAAAAGATGGTGAAAAATATTTTGCCGCCCTCGACGAAGCCAAAAAGAACATCGTCCGCGTTCCCGCCCGTGATATCGATCCGTTGTTGAAACTGCTCGATGATCCGGGTGCACTGCGTGACAAAACCCTAGTCAAGGTTGCAGGCAAGTTTGACGCTTTCGACATCGAGGGTCCGTCCGGCAAGCTCGAATTCCGCCGCACAGCCGACAAACCCTGGCAACTTTGGCGCCCAGGTTCCACGGCGGCAACCGAGCTTGACACCACAATTGTCGAAACATTCCTCAGCCAAATCACCCAAAAGGACTCCATAAAATCTTTTGTCAACGGCCCGGTCAAAGACCAGGACCTTGGCCTGGACAAGCCTCAAGCTACCATATCTCTCTGGGTTAATGGTATCGTCACGCCCGATACCAAAAAAGAAGAACCAAAGACCGACAAGAAGGATGAAAAAGCGCCTTCCAAACCCGACAGCGACAAGCCACAGCTCGTCAGCACCGGCCCAAAACTCAAGCTGATTCTTGGCAAAACAGAAGGTCCCCTTGTGATTGTTCGAAGAACAGGCACACCCGATACACTGGTGGCCAAAGTGGATGTTTCCCTTGCCACCAACGCACTCCGTGGACCAGTGGCCTATCTCGACAAGAACCTGCCCTCATTTAACCCGGGTGCCCAGGACCCCTCGGAAAATGTAACTCGGCTCAAGCTTGTCAGGGCCGGGAAAACCGTGGAAATTGCAAGGGAAAAAGCGGATTCTCCCTGGAAGTTTATTAGCCCAACGGAACAATCAGGCCTGGCGGTTTCCGCCAACACCGTTCGTGGCCTTTTGGGCACGATCAACAACCTACGGGCACTTTCCATCATTTCGGAAAAAGCAACCGACGCGCAATTGGACAAGGATTTTGGTCTGAAAACCCCCAACACCCAAGTGGTCGTAACCACAGGCAAGGATAAGGAAGCCAAAACCTGGGACTTCTCCTTTGGAAAAGAGACACCTGAAAAAACCGGTTTTTTTGCCAAACAATCCTGGCGGGACTTGGTTTTCACGATCGATAAGATGACTCCGGCTACCCTTGAAGCAGAAATCGCGGACACCACACTTTTTGCGGGAACCGACATTACCAAAATTGAAACCGTCCGCATGGTTGGCTGGCAAGCGGTTACGGGAAGCCCTTTTACTCTCGAACTTCAGCGAGTTCAAGGAAAGTGGCAATCCAAAACTCCAGCCAATTTTGCGATCGACTCCGCCAAAGCTGACAAATTTCTTGCGGATGTCACAAACCTCCGCGTGGAAAAATTTGTCAGTTTCGCAACTCCGGCAAAACCCGAACAAAACTTTGATCCCGCCAAAGGGGGGATGTCGCTGGAATTTACATCATCCGGAGAAAAAGAAACCCGAAAACTTTGGTTGGGAAAATCCGAAGGGGATTTCCAAATTGCCCAAGCTTCAAAAATCCCGGGTGCAATCTTTACACTAAGGAATGCATCCCTGGCTCCAGCTTTGGCAAAACCCGCTCACTTCAATCCCTAAAAGGCTTTACAGGCCTCATCTCCGACTGGATTTGAAGCCCGGTTATACTCCACAATAGTCCCAAGAACGGCATCCGCCGAATCTTGGGACTTTTTTTTGGAGTGTTCCTCGTGTTTGAAACAGTTGAAACGAACCGCCGAGCATTTCTGGGACTAATTACCACGGGGACCGTGTCCGCAATTGCTTTTGGAAAACAACCTCCCAATCCGGAATTGGACTTACTGCTCAAAAAGGTTTTTGAAGCAACAGGGGGACTGGAAACGGTAAAAAAAGGCCTGATCTGCCGCAGAACAGGTAAAGGGCAAATGAAAGCCGGGGAAATGGACCTGGAATTCAAAGAAGACATACTAACAGGTGGTTTGGACAAATTCCGATTCACCCTGGTTCTCAACAACACAACTCCCATCACCGTCGGCCTGTTGGCTGAAAATGGCTGGACCAGCTCGGGAGGGGGCTCGGCAATTCCCCTACCCCCGGAAAGAGTTCGGGAATTCCGCAATGAAGCCCTGGTAATGCACCTGGCAACATTAGCTCCTTTGGCGGAAGGGAAATACCCAATGAAACTCCTGAAATTGGAAAGTGTTCAGGGCAGAGATGCAATCGGGGTAGAAATTCTGGTTCCGGGTCAACGCCCCGTAATTTTCCATTTTGATAAAGGCACGATGCTAATGGTAAAGAGAACCTACCAAACACTAGAGAACGGTAAACCACTACTAAAAGAGGTTTACCACAGAGAATTCGCTGATTTTGCGGGATTAAGGCTTCCAACCAGGGAAACAGTCCTTCATAACGGAAAAATCTATGTCGACATCTCGGAAATCAAGTACACCCTTTATCCAAGGATTGATGACAGTTTTTTTCAAAAGCCCTAGGGCTACCCCGTTAAAGTAAGGATTCCTCCCCCCCAAGAAACCCAGTAAAAAACTCTACAATTGAAGCACCAAATCGAGAATGAAACGGGCAGAAAAAGGAAGGCTACCCAACGGCCCATTTTAGACAAACGAAGGGCAGGCAAACAAAATGAACAGCTGCTTACCAAAAACCTAAATGGAAAACGAAAATCGAAAAATACCACAAGGCAAACCAAACGAGGATGTCAATCCAATGCAAAATCCCATGGCAAAAGCCCTAGTCACCCCAGCGAAATAAACATTTTAGCGGATAGGATTCCCTTGGGCTTGGCGCTTGCAACCTAACCAAAATCAAGGTATAATGAATCTTTGACGAATCACAGAAACTAGTTGAACTATTAAACCGGAGTCAGGGTCGATGCCTCATACCCGCAGTGCAGAAAAGAACCTTCGCAAGAGCATCAAGCGTCGCGCAAAGAACCGGACCGTCAAGCGCGATATCAAGGACGAACTCAAATCGTTCAGCGTTGCATTGACCGGAACTGCCGAAACAGCAAAACTCGAACTGCTCAAGGCAATCAAGCAATTGGATAAAGCAGCCGCGAAGAAAGTAATCCATCGCAATTTAGCATCCCGCAAGAAGTCCCAACTTGCTCGCGCTTACCACGCAAAGTTTGAGAAAGCGCAAGCCTAGAAAAGCTTTTGGAACAGAAAACATTAAGCCGGGTTCAATCCCCGGCTTTTTTTATGCCCAAACGGAAAAAGCCCTGGGGCATGAACAGAAAAATAGACCAGAAAAACAAACCATCAAAAGGATGAATGAAGAAACCGGTGATTCATGTTTTCCCTTGAATTTATGCGGGCGATCAAAATCAGGAAGAAGATGTTTAGCTCAACGAATTACCCGTGGGAATTTGGGAAAAGCTTAGCGGACCTATTGGGTTCTTTATTGGCCCTCTTTGCCAACCGGGTCGAACATGGGATTCATTGAAGCTACGATCGACTTTTTTCAGATACTTAAAAGTTGAAGCCGGCGCAAAAATGAAGCAAGAACTTAAGA
>CAMBMH010000092.1 GCA_945868575.1 Singulisphaera sp. GP187
TTCGAGAATGATGTCCCGGACATCGGTTGCTTTGGCCAAACCAAGAATTACCAGAGGGAGTTTGCCAAAGTGCCTATCGCTTCTGAGTTGAGCAACAAGGCTGGCAGTTCCGTAACCGGGAAGGTTCGGATCAAGTATGATGAGGTCTATGTCCGAGGCGCGGTTGAGGCGGCGGAGCAGATCGCCTCCAGTGGTTACCAGGATGCCTTCGCGACCGGTTTCCTTGATACGGCCCATGATCCGGCGACCAAGCTCTGTGTCATCGGTCGCAAGGATTGTTCGGGAGTGGCTGATAGCGGCCTGGGGGCTGTTCACCCAGCCTGTTATCGACCGCCTCAAAACTTCGATGATCTGGTTGGTGGGGGCGGCCTGGGCAGCCTCGGCGCTGCGCAAAAAGGCCTGTGCTGAGGCCCATTCCACGCGGCGATCACCATAGGATAGTGCTTTGAGCAACAAGGGCTTGCGGGAAAACCAAGGCTGTGATGCACGGGGTTCGGCCTGTTGGCCCAAAGCTTTAACCAATGCGAGAACTTCAAGCGTTTTGCGGTTGGCGATGGCTTGTTCCAGCAGGTCCATCAGAATGGTTGGATCGGCGGAATCAAGGAAATCGGCAAGTTTGGGATTGGTGAAGCCCAAAGGTTTACTGAGTTCGGTATTTTTGATTTGGGCCATTCCCTTGTCAATGGTCAGGGCCAAAAGTACCTTTTGGGCTTCCCGGTTGCTTTTGTCGATGCGAAGAGCCGCGTTGGCATATCGCTGGCCAAGGAATTCCTCGACCTGACTGGCGTTTGGGTACTCGGTCCCGGGAATGCCGGGGACAACCTTGCCCAATTTTTCATCGAAGCGCCAGATATCCACCTTGGCCGGGTTGGGGTAGGAAAATTTTTGGTTGTAATGGTCGCGAGCCAGGCTTGTAAGCGCCGCGCCCGGGCTTTCCATCCGGGTAATTTCCGTGTTGCGGATTGTTGCAATAGCATTTAAAGCCGTGGTGCGAACACCGGGATTTTGCGCTGTCCCCGCGAGAATCCAGAGTTCGGCAATGGCCTGGGTGACTTTGCGATCCACCAGAATGCTGATGAGTTCGATTTTCAGCAAGTCATCGGGAACAGCCAGACCGGCAACGATTGGGGCAAGCGTTTCAGGCCCCAATTTCCGCAGCGCACGGATGATGGCGATCCGGTCTTTGGCATCTGGAATCTGAAGCATAACATCAATCAGGGCAGGAACGGCCAATGCTCCCATATCCCCCAAAAGGCTTACTCCATGGGCGAAATCGCGCTTGTCCCCTTCAAGGAAATCAAGGATAGCTCGCATCCTTTGTGGATCTTTAAGCGATTTCAATTGGGCTTCGCTTGTGCGCTTGATCAGCTCATCAAGATTTTTACGATAGGTATTGTTGAGGTTGGCGTCTTCATCCCATTTCGTTAAACGCCGATAGGCGATAATGCGTGAAAGTGGCGCATCCTTGGCGAGTTTGGCCAAATCCGCTTCGGAAGGATTTGTGCTCAGCAAAAGCGCAATCAGCTTGCCTGCAAGGCCCAGATTGTTGGTTTCGATTTCATAATCGATGGCCGCATAAAATTCCGGAACAGTTTTCGGTATTCGGGCAAAGCCCTGCCCGAAAAGTTGAATGCGGGTATCGTCCTGCTTTTCGCCTTCAGGTTTGGCTTCGGGGGCAGGAGGCTCGCTGGGATTGTTCCCCTTTTCGGGGGAATCCGTTTTAACCGGGGGTTGTTTTTTTTCCGGGGCGGGCTCCGGGGGATCCTGCGCGAGAGCAAAACCCATCATGCCCAAAAGTCCCATGGTCAAGCAGCGCTTTGCACCGCAAAGGTACCAGGCTTTTCGTCCCTTCATGGATCTACTCCCCATCGAGGCTGGCCCCGCCCTGAAGGCGGAACAAAGTGTGCTTACTGATTTAAAAATCCGATTTCGTTTGCGATCAGGTCTTCGCAGGTTTCCCTGCGACGAATTTCCCTGTGTTTTGTTCCATCTACAAGGATTTCAGCGGCTCGGGGGCGACTGTTGTAATTGGAACTCATCGACATGCCGTAGGCACCGGCGCTGAAAACCGCCAAAAGGTCGCCTTGATGCATCGGGGGTAGGTGGCGCTGTTTGGCAAGGAAGTCACCCGATTCGCAAACCGGGCCAACTACATCAACCGAAACTGTATTTTCGCCTGGTTGTTCAAAATCTTCCGGGGGAACTTCAAACCCGGCCTGCGGTTCCACAGGCCAAATCCGATGGAAAGAGTCGTAAAGGGTTGGCCGGATGAGATCATTCATTGCGGCGTCCTGGATCACGAACAGTTTGCCGCCAGATTCCTTGGTGTAAATCACCCGGCCAACCAGAATGCCCGAGTTTCCGGCGATAAACCGACCCGGTTCGAGTACGAGTTTGCAACCCAGTTCCCTGACGGCCGGAACAATCACCTCCGCAAAGGCTTGCGCTGGAAGGGCCTCTTTTTTGCGATAGTGGATTCCGAAACCGCCACCCATGTTGAGAATGCGGATGGGGTGGCCTTGGCCACGAAGGGCTGCCACAAGGGTTTTGGCTTTAGCGATACCCTGTTTGTAGGGTTCCACACTCAGGATGGGCGACCCAAGGTGCATGTGCAGGCCGCAGATGTCCAGATGGGGATGATTGACGAATCGTTGGGCGACCTCAAGGACGGTGTCGATATCGAGGCCAAATTTCACGCCTTTTACGGAGGTGTCGGTTTTGGCGTGGGTTTTGGGGGGAAGGTCGGGGTTCACCCGAAGCGCAACGGGAGCTTTCCGGCCCATCGAGCCTGCAACTTCTCCTAAAGCGACCAGTTCGGCTTCACTTTCGACATTGAAAAGAAAAACATTCTCGGACAGGGCTCGTCGTTGTTCCAAATCTGTTTTTCCGACCCCGGCGAAAACGATCTTTTGTCCAGCGGAACCTGCCGCAAGGGCCCGATGAAGCTCTCCATTGCTTGTGACATCAAAACCTGCGCCATACTGGTGCATGAGTTTCAATATCGAGAGGTTGCCGTTGGTCTTAACGGAATAGCAGATCAGCGGGTCAGCTTCACTGAATGCTTCCTGGATCTGATTCAGGTGGTGGACAAGGGTTGCCGTGGAATACACATAAAGCGGGGTGCCGTATGTTTCGGCAAGTTCCCTTACCGCAACATCTTCACAGAAAAGCTTCCCCGCCTTGTACTGGAAATGATCCATGAGTCCTCTCCATCCTCCTTGGGGTTGGCCGGGCCTAACCCATGGAAGGTGGCGGGCTCATTCCTCAAGCCGCTTCTTCCAGAGGTCGAGTTGGCGTTCCACTTCGGCAGGGGCTGTTGAGCCCTCGGAACGAAACGCCATGAGGGCCCGGGAGACCCCCAACACTTCATATACCCCCGGTGTCAAGCCCGGGTGGGCGGAATCGAAATCAGCTTGGCCAAGTTCGACAAGTCGGCACCCGCGTTTTTCACACAGACGCACCATTTTACCCACTATCTCATGAGCTGTGCGTAGTGGGACCCCCCTCCCAACCAGAAATTCCATTAAAGTCGTTGCATCCAGAAATCCGTCCTCAATTCGGGCGGCGATTTGTTCCCCCTTGAGGCGGGCTTGGCGGACGATTGCAGCTGCTAAATCGAGCGATGCTTCCACCGTGTCGTGAGCATCGAAAACGGCGGGTTTGTCCTCTTGCAAGTCGCGGTTGTACGCGAGGGGCAATCCCTTGAGCAAAATCTGGAGTCGGTTGAGGTCAGAAATCACCCGGGCGGTTTTTCCCCGCATCAATTCAAGAACATCCGGATTTTTCTTGTGAGGCATAATGCTCGAACCCGTGCAGAAAGCATCTGGCAGGTTGAGGAACCCGAATTCCGTGGTTGACCAAAGGACCCATTCTTCCGCCCAGCCACCAAGGTGGATAGCGACCATGGAAAGGGCAAAAACATATTCGACAAGGAAATCGCGATCCGAAGAGACATCCAGGCTGTTGATGGCAAGATCATCGAATCCGAGGGTTTTCGCCACATGGCGGCGGTCAATCGGAAGGGAACTGCCTGCCAGGGCTGCGGCGCCCAATGGGAGTCGGTTGAGCCTTTTCCGGCAATCGGCAAGGCGTTCGCGATCGCGCTGGAATTTTTCGACATAGGCAAGGAAATAGTGGGCGGCCAACACCGGCTGGGCCCGCTGGAGGTGGGTATAACCGGGAATGATCATTTCCTTGTGGTTTTCGGCGGCTTCGACAAACCCTTTTTGAACATCAAGTAGATAGGCATCAATCCGGTCCAGGGCATCCCTGGTCCAGAGTTTCATGGCGGTGACTACCTGGTCGTTGCGGCTTCTGCCTGTGTGTAGTTTTCTGCCTGTGTCCCCAAGTCGCTCGATGAGGGCGGATTCGATGTGTGTGTGAATGTCCTCGAGCGAGGTGCGAAAGGGGATTTTTCCCGCTTCGAGATCGTCGCCTATCTGATCGAGGGTTTTGCAAATGGATTCCGCTTCGGCAAGAGTGATCATTCCGACTTGTGCCAACATTTTGGCCTGGGCCTGGCTGCCAAGGATATCGTGACGGTAAAGGCGGCGGTCAAAACTGATCGATTCGGTGTAAAGCTCGGTTCTGGCGTCCACGCCCCCATCAAACCTGCCACCCCATGTTTTTTGGCTCATGAAAACTACCGTTCGCCTAATTGTTTCAGAATCGCCAACCGTGCGGCGTTCCCTTGGAATTTCCTAGATTTTCCTATGGATACCAAGCGGTGGGGCGAAGGTAAGAGGTCAAAGGAATGCGGATCGGACTGATGGGAGGGGCGTTCGATCCGCCCCATTTGGGACATTTGATTGTTGCAGAGTCCTGTCTGGGCGGGTCCGGGGTAGACCAGGTATGGTTCCTCCCTTCCGCCAAACCGCCCCACAAGTTGGCATCGCAATTGGCGTCTTGGGAAGACCGATTGGCAATGATTGAATTGGCCATCTCCGGGAATCCGGGTTTTCGTTTGGAGCCAATTGAGGCCACTTTGCCTGGTCCGAATTTTTCCTTTCAGACATTGGCCGCGCTCAAGGCGAAATATCCGGAGCACGATTTTTTTCTGATTTTGGGCGAAGACAGCCTGGCGGATTTGCCCAAATGGCGAAACCCGGGAGAGGTTCTTCGTCAGACCGGGATTTTGATTTATCCCAGGGAGGAAACCCGTCCCGGAGTGGATGCAAATATTGCCCAGGAGTTATTGGAGAGGAGTTACCCTGAGACAAACATCAGCTGGATAAATGGGGTCCCCAAAATTGGCATCGCAAGTCGGGATTTAAGAGAAAAGTGCTTGCTTGGACAAAGCATTCGATATCTGGTGAGCCCTGCGGTGGAGGAATTCATTCGACAAAAACACCTTTATGGTGGGAAGTGAACTCCCTAAATCGGGTTCAAGTGCTAGAGATGATATTGTGAGGTTTTTCGACAACCATTGGGGCGAGTCCATGGTGCCAAGTTTTTTCAAAAGTTCCCTCGGCCGAAAATATGCCATGGGCGTGACTGGCCTGCTTTTGCTGGGCTTTGTTCTTGGGCACATGGCCGGGAACCTTCTGATATTTCAGGGTCCCGAAGCCCTTAACGGTTATGCAGAGTTTCTCCACGAAGCCGGTCACGGGATGTTGGTTTGGGTGGCCCGATTGGGGTTGCTTACGATTTTCGGGATTCACCTGATTTTGGCTTTCATCCTCAAAGGTGAAAACAAAAAAGCCAGACCAATTGCCTATCATACCGACACGGCACTGGTGTCCAATTGGGCCTCCCGCCACATGATGCTTTCGGGCATTGTGATACTTTTGTTTGTGATCTATCACATTGCCCACTTCACTCTTGGTCTGACCGACATCAGTTCGAGTTATCGGGTCCGCCTGGAGGGCAGTGCCCGTCCACACCTTCTTGATGTTTATGCCATGGTGATCAAAGGTTTTCAAAACCTCTTTGTTTCCGCCTTTTACATCGTTTGCCAGGTGATCTTGGCTGCCCACCTTTGGCACGGCGCCTCAAGTTGGTTCCAGTCGGTTGGGCTCAACCGGAGCAAATGGCGCTCCTGCACGAGCCTCGTGGGGCCGATTATTGCAGTGGTCGTGATCGTGGGAAATTGCTCCATTCCTTTGGCGGTTCTCCTTGGATTGGGCAAAAACTACGAAGTTCAAAAGTACGAGCAGATGGAGGCCCGTTACGGTATCAAACCGGTTACTGTGGGCGCGGCGGGGAAGGAATCGGCAACTCGCACTGGGGGGCCATCCAAAGGCTCTTTAGAACGAGAAGACTCCGCCTCTCCCAGCAAAGTTCCGTCCAGCAAGAAAGGAGACGCGCCTGCCAAAGGCGAAGACAAAGCTCCTGGTTCCAAAAGTGGTAAGGAAAAGTCGGGAGCAACCGGTGATATTGCTGCCCCACCATCTGTTCCCGAAAAGGGTCCCGGAGCCCCCAAAAGCGAGTCCCCCAAAAAGTGAAATGACGCGGAGAAATCCGAAGTAGGCGGGACAATTTTGATTTCATCCCCGTCCGACAAGTTTTTATGTCTGCTTACCAGAGGCCATCCATGAAGTTAGACCCTCGAGTTCCCGCCGGTCCGCTTGCGGAAAAATGGGACCGTTGCAAGATGGAGATGAAGTTGGTCAATCCGGCCAACAAGCGCAAGTACCATGTCATTGTGGTTGGAACCGGTTTGGCAGGTGGCGCGTGTGCCGCCTCCCTCGCGGAATTGGGTTATCAAGTCTCGACCTTTTGTTACCAGGATTCTCCCCGGCGTGCCCACTCCATCGCGGCCCAGGGAGGCATCAATGCGGCCAAGAACTACCGCAACGATGGCGACTCTGTAGAGCGGCTGTTTCTGGATACGATCAAGGGAGGCGATTATCGCGCTCGGGAATCGAATGTTTACCGCCTGGCCCAAAACAGCGTGAACATCATCGATCAGTGTGTGGCCCAAGGGGTTCCATTTGCCCGCGAATATGGCGGCCAGCTTGATAATCGCAGCTTTGGTGGGGCCCAGGTCTCGCGCACCTTTTATTGTCGAGGTCAAACCGGGCAGCAGCTTCTTCTTGGGGCCTATTCGTCCCTCAATCGCCAAATCGAACAGGGCAACGTCAAGTCGCATCCACGCCATGAAATGATGGACCTGGTTGTGGTTGATGGCAAAGCCAAGGGAATCATCGTTCGCGATAGTGTCACCGGCCAGATTGAGCGCCACTCCGCCGATGCCGTCGTATTGGCATCGGGTGGTTATGGAACCGTGTATTTCCTCTCCACAAATGCCATGGGATGTAATGTCTCGGCAACCTTCCGGGCCTACAAGCGGGGGGCCTTGTTTGCCAACCCCTGTTACACGCAGATCCACCCCACATGCATTCCGGTTAACGGGGATTATCAATCCAAGCTGACCCTGATGAGTGAATCGCTTCGCAACGACGGCCGGATCTGGGTTCCCCAAAAACCAGGTGACAATCGCCCTCCTGCGAGTATTCCTGAATCAGAAAGGGACTATTACCTCGAACGAAAATACCCCAGTTACGGGAACCTTGCGCCACGGGATATTTCCTCCCGGGCCGCAAAGGAAGCCTGTGATCAGGGTAAAGGCGTGGGCCAGACAGGGCGGGGAGTCTACCTTGACTTCGCCGATGCCATCGGCCGTCTGGGCCAGAAGACCATTGCGGAACGATATGGCAACTTGTTTGATATGTATGCCCACATAACAGGGGAAAACCCTTATCAATCTCCGATGCGGATCTACCCGGCAGTTCACTATGTGATGGGTGGACTTTGGGTCGATTATCGCTTGATGAGCAATATTCCCGGCCTGTTCGTCCTTGGTGAAGCCAACTTCAGCGATCACGGGGCTAATCGACTGGGGGCAAGCGCTCTGATGCAGGGGCTAGCCGATGGATACTTCACGGCACCCTACACCATCACCGACTACCTTGCCGGCGTGAAACCGGGTTCATCCGATGTCAAGGCGACCGAATTTGCCCAAGCCGAATCGGATGTTAGCCAGCGCCTGAAAAAGCTGCAGGATGTAAAAGGCAAGCACTCTTCGCAAGCCTTCCACCGTGAGCTGGGTAAGCTCGTTTGGGAATATTGTGGAATGGCCCGGACAAAAGAAGGGCTTACCAAGGCTTTGGGCCTGATTCCGGAGCTCCGCGAGCGCTTCTGGAAGGAGGTTTCTGTTCCAGGATCCGGTGCAGGAATGAACCAGGGGCTGGAAAATGCGGCCCGTGTTGCCGATTTCCTCGAGTTTGCCGAAGTGATGTGCACAGACGCCATCACGCGTGAGGAGTCTTGCGGAGCCCACTTCCGCGAAGAGTACCAAACCGAAGAAGGCGAAGCCCAAAGAAACGATGCCGAGTACAGCTTTGTCAGTGCGTGGGAATATGCCGGAGAGGGGAAAGCCCCAATCTGGAACAAGGAACCACTCAATCCCGAATTTGTGAAACCCAGCGTACGGAGCTACAAGTAATGAAACTCCATCTCAAAATTTGGCGCCAAAAAGGCCCAACTGACCAGGGGCAATTCGAAAACCACACCATCGATGGAATCATTCCGGACATGTCGTTTCTGGAGATGATGGATGTGCTGAATGTCAAGCTTGCCTCGGAAGGTAAGCAAACCATTGCTTTTGATCATGATTGCCGCGAAGGAATTTGCGGATCCTGTTCGATGATGATCAATGGTCGGGCGCATGGCCCGACGCGGGGTACAACCTGCCAGACTTATATGCGCAACTTCCGCGATGGGCAGACCATCGTGATCGAGCCTTGGCGCGCAATGGCCTTTCCGGTGATGTGCGACCTCGTGGTGGATCGGTCTTCGTTTGACCGGATTCAACAGGCAGGTGGATATGTCTCGGTCAATGTGGGTGGGGCTCCGGACGGAAACAGCGTTCCCGTTTCCAAGGTTAACGCCGATTTGGCTATGGATGCCGCCCAGTGTATAGGTTGTGGTGCATGTGTTGCCGCGTGCAAGAACGCCTCTGCGATGCTTTTTGTGGCCGCAAAGGTGGGGCACCTCGGGCTTTTGCCCCAAGGCGAAGCCGAAGCCCGGGACCGGGTCAAGAAGATGGTTTCCCGCATGGATGCGGAGGGCTTTGGAAATTGCACCAATCATTACGAGTGCGAAGCGGTATGCCCTAAGGAGATCAGCGCGGACTTTATCTCCAAGATGAACCGTGACTACCTTGGGGCCACGGTTTTCCCCAAGCCGATGTAGCCCGATCCGGGAAGTGGTGGCTGTGCAGGAGTTTTCCTGTTTTCGGGTTGGTTTTTTGGATCCTGGATTAAGAAAAACGGGTTTGTGAAAGAGGTCCGCGAGAGCGGGCCTTTTTTCGTGAAAGCAAGCAAATGGGTTGAGTATAGGGGTGAAAAGGTGGTATAGGTGCCAAAAATGCAAAAAAACCGCACCTTTTTCCTTTTCCCCCTTTACACACCGAGCTCGGAGGATTATGAAAGTCATATGCGAAGAGGAAGTTCTCTTTGCGAATTGGCTTATCCTTCATTTCAGGATGGAAGTTCGGATCTATTGGATTGACTTCTCCGAAACCTTCGGGGCACGGCTGTCTGGTTCGTCTCTTCTTTTTCTTTCGATGAGGGCAACAGGAATCACCCCGTGACCAATGCGGGCGGAATCCATCTCAGGCTTCCCGTTTCACACCTAAATGATTTCAAGGTGATTGATCTCTGTTTTTGCCTAAATCGGTTTGGTTCAATGGTCTTCGTGATGCGACGGAAATTCGATTTTCCGTGGTACAACGCAGTTGTTCCTTTCCTTCCTGCGTGGGAACCTCGTCCCAGGCGTACGAATATCAACCTGTCAATAGATTTGGTTTCTTCAATTTTGCAGGAGCAATGGACCAGGGAATATTCTTTCCGGATCTATTGAGTTCCTGATGTTTGGTATGGGATAAGTCGTTAATGGCGAAGAACATTTATGTTGGAAATCTGGCGTGGGAGTGTTCCTCCGACGACCTTGTCAATCTGTTTGGCCAATTTGGCCAGGTAGCTCGGGCTCAAGTGGTCATGGATCGCGAAACCGGCCGCTCACGCGGTTTTGGCTTTGTGGAAATGTCCAATGATTCCGAGGCTTCTGCCGCAATGGAAGGCCTTAATGGTCATCAATTGAATGGCAGGGCTCTGACCGCAAACGAGGCCCGTCCCCGTGAAGAGGGTGGGTCGAGTGGCGGTGGGCGCGGCGGTTACGGCGGTGGCGCCGGCGGTCGTGGTGGCTTTGGCGGCGGCCGCAGCAGCGGCGGCGGCTACGGCGGCGGTCGATACTAAAGCAAGCCCCCTGTCGTCTGCGGCCGACGGGGTATAATGTTCGGTGGGGCTATCCGCTTATGGTGGCTTTTCCGATGTCTCCTTCCGCACCTGGGTCGCGACAAGTTTCGGCTTCAAGAGCGGTTTTTTGGATTGGTTGGAATTTCAGGCTTCCAAGTTCTTTTTGGGAAAACCAGATATTGGATCTGTAGGTTCCCGGGGTGCTTGGGTTTCTTTTGGGATGATGTGAAATGGCAAAGAATATCTATGTTGGCAATCTGGCGTGGGAGTGCTCTTCCGACGACCTGCTTAACCTCTTCGGCCAATATGGCCAAGTTTCCAGGGCTCAGGTGACCATGGACCGTGAAACCGGCCGCTCACGCGGTTTCGGTTTTGTTGAAATGGCCAACGATGCCGAGGCAGCTGCCGCGATTGAAGGCCTCAATGGCCAACAAATCAACGGTCGCGCTCTTACCGTCAACGAAGCCCGTCCCCGCGAAGAGCGTGGTCCTGGTGGTGGCGGTTACGGTGGTGGTGGCGGTCGCAGTGGCGGCGGCAGCGGCGGCTACGGTGGCGGCGGCGGTCGTAGCGGCGGCAGCGGCGGCTACGGTGGCGGCGGCGGTCGCAGCGGTGGCAGCGGCGGCTACGGCGGTGGTCGTGGCGGCGAAGGTGGCGGCGGCGGCGGCTACGGCGGCGGTCGTGGTGGCTACGGCGGCGGCCGTGGCGGCGACAGCGGCGGTTACGGCGGCAGCCGTTACTAAGCCATGCCCTAACCAAGCATAAAAAAAATCATAAGGGCGGGCCCATTCGGTCCGCCCTTTTTTATGGATATGCCCTGCCATGCCTATTTCTTTCCAGTCTCCACAGCTTCCTCTTGATATCCTTGCTTTGGGCTGTATTGCTGTTGATGAGCTCCTCCTCAGCCCGATTTGGCCTGAGCCCGATACCAAAACCCGATTACTTGCTCGGGACCGACAGGGCGGGGGCCTTACAGGCAATGCCATGGTGGGGGCTTCACGCTTTGGTGCCAGAGTCGCTTATGGTGGCAGTCTTGGTACAGATTCCGACTCGAAATTTCTTCGCGATCTTTATCTCTGCGAGGGGATCTCCCTCGATTATTGCCGTATTGATCCCGCTTTTAGTCCGATTCGCTCAACCATTGTTATCGACCAATCGAAAAACACACGAACAATCTGGTTCGACCTGCCAGGGCAATTGGGGGCCTTGGAAAACTGGCCTCCCGAGGAAGTGATCAGTACTTCAAAGGTTCTTTTTGTGGACCATTATGGCATCGAAGGGATGATTCGGGCCGCAAGAATCGCCCGGGCGGCGGGTGTTGAGGTCGTCGCGGACCTCGAGCGTGATGAACACCCACGATTTGCGGAAATCCTCCACTTGGTGGATCACCTGATTCTTTCCCGCAAATTTGCCACCAAAAGAACAGGCAAGCAGTCCGCCCGGGAAGCCGTTGAAGAATTGGCACACTTTGGAGCCAAGGTGGCAATCGTTACCGATGGGGAGGCGGGTGCCTGGGTTGTTGCAGAAGGGAATTCCTTTCATTTCCCCGCATATTCCGTTCAGGTGGTTGATAGCACAGGCTGCGGCGACGCCTTTCATGGGGTCTATGCGGCGTGCCTTGCGGCAGGGATGCCTCTAATCGAGCGATTGAAATATTCATCAGCAGCGGCTGCCCTCAAAGCCCTCCACCTTGGAGCGCAAAGGGGTTTACCCAACCGACTAGAGATCGAAACTTTCTTAAGACGATAAAAGTCGCCAGCCGAAAATGTTTGCCCATCCAAAAAATTTACCACCCCGGGAAGGATTCCCTTGAGTGGCTCCTAAAAAATTCAAACCAATTCATTGAGCAGCCAGCTGGCCTAATTGCCTTGCCTCAAGTCTTCTGAATTATTCTTTTGGTAAATAATTCAGAGTGTACCAAGCTTCCGGATGCAAAATGGGCAATCCTTCGGTCGACCGCACACCATCCGCATGCAGTTCGTGGATGTGCCCGGGGATCAGCTTGTCGATCACCAATCGAACCGATTTCCCGTCCGGGCTAACTGTCGCCGAGATGACCTTGGCTTTGGTGTGATCGACTTCGGGGCTGCCGTAGGAGGCCTGGTAGATATAGCAAAATGTCGAAGCTTGGTAAGACTTAACATCCGCTGCGGTTTTGGGATCGACCGGATGGGTAAAGGTGAGTTCAAATCCATCCGCCTTCGCATGGATTTCGTGGATCTCGAATGGCACTTTACCGGTCCAATCGAGGCGTTCAAACGCGAAGTTTTTGGGTCCGCGAGAACCCCAGCCCCGGTTCGTTCCACCCACAAAAGCGGATCCCTTTTCGGTAATCATTACCGGCACGTTGCCCGAGCCAAATCCCTTTTTGAAAGGGATGCAGGCCCCTTGGTAGCGACCATTTACCTTTTCGAGAACGACGCGCATGAGCGTGCTATGGGTTTGGTCATTGACGAACATCTGCCCCGCGAACGGGCCAAATTTCCCCTCGGAGCGATCATAGTCGAGGCCCGATGAGCTTTGGCCCATCTTGTTGTAAGGGAAATAAACCGCCGGTGGAACCAACTCCGGAATCCGGGCGGCTTCCACCATCATCCGACTTCCCGATTTGGGGCTTTCGGGCTTTTTTCCCATGACGATGGATTCTGGGGCCTGATCGTACCATTTGTTTCCGTCCGGGTGTCCCTGAAAGGATCCCGGGACCAGATGTTTCATCGAACAGGTTCCGTTCCAGGGACCCTGATTGTCGGTGTAAAAAACATCGCCTGAGCCATTAAAACCTATTCCGCCTGGCGAGCGGATCCCACTTGTGGTGGGAATCATTTTTCCTTCGGTATTCACCCGAACGCACCAGCCACGATATTTGCAATCACTGCCAAATGATCCGGTAAGGCAAAGAACGATCCAGAGATTCCCTTCCTTGTCAAACTTGGAACCAAAGGCATATTCGTGGTAGTCGCCGTTGATCTCCCAGTCCATGTTCACGGTTTCAAACACATCCGCTTTGCCATCGCCGTTTGTGTCCTTCATTCGGGTGAGTTCACCCCGTTGAACGGCATAGACCCAGCCATCTTTGTGGGCCAGCCCCAAAACCTCGTGAAGCCCATGGGCAAACCGGGTCCATTTGGAGTCTTTGGCCGGATCCTTGGCATAGGGATTGGCGACGGACCAGATTTCTCCGCGACGAGTCGAGACCACCAGCCGGTTTTCCTCGGGGAAGTCGATGGCGCCCGCTTCCAGAACCACTCCAGCAGGGGGCTCAAATGCGGAGATCTTGTAATAATCCTCTTCGACAGGGGGCTTGCCTGCTTGGGCAATTGGCACCAAAGGCGAGGCTTTTGCCTTTGCCCCGCCAACAATTCCACCCACCAAACCAAGCGCCACGCCCGATGAGGTCGCCTTAAGCCAGTTTCTGCGATTTTGCATGATTATTGTTCCTTAATGTGCGTTTGTTTAAATTTCTTGTTCGTATTACCAGCGGTATTCGATTTGGACGGGGTTGGTCGAAGTCGCTTTCTCGAGCGGAACAACCAGTTCCTTTTTGCCATTCGACTCACGAATGATGGCGGTGGCGCCTTGAATCCGAATGGTCAGATCTGTGCCCAATTTGAATGTGTCACCGCTTCCCGTCAGGGTTGCGGCTTCGGCCACCTTCAGGGTCAAACCTCCCACTGGGGAAGTCACGGCAATCTTCCGGATCAGGTTCGCGGATTCGCCTTCGGTTTTGCCCGTGGTAAAGTCTTCAATGACCGATTCACCCACTTTGTATCGGAATGTGGGACGATCATCGGGTGTGGTGGTGTACCCCAGGAATTTGTACCCTTCAGCTTTGGAAGGCCACGCGGCATCAGGGCTCTTTAAAACGACAATACCAGGACCTGAAGCCAGGTTGACCAGGTTTTCCCCTAATGGGCCCTGGAAGCCTGATCCCCTGTCGAGCCAGTGCTTCGACGCGTCGATGAAAGCCCCCTGCCAGATCTGGGCCAATCGCCCAAGGTTGGCATCAAAAGCGATATTCACCTTTTCGGGGTAGCCTACGCCTATCGCTCTGGGGCCTACCCCTTCGAGGAAGTTACGATAAATGATCGCTTCCTTTTCGGGAGTAAGCGGAATCGTGCCACGGACCAAACCATCGGGAATCGGTGCCTTGTCCCTTAGGGTCAGGTAATACCAAACCGCTTCCATCTGCTGGGGAACTTCCCCCTTGAGCAGGTTATCAAAGAAGGTTTTTCCACCTGGAAACGAAGCGGGCATGCGTGTTCCCGGGCGAATTGCCGAAGGGTTCTTCATGTAGGTGATGAACCAGTCGCGGTTAAGGCGATTGGCCATTTGGGTCATGTCGATGGCCTGAACGCCTTCGGCTTTCATGCCGTTGAAGGTGTGGCACTTGATACAACCCAGGGCTTTACCCCCTACCAGAAACTTGGCGGCGCTTTTGACCTTGTTGTCCGATTCGGAAAACTGGACGGCCGGGGCGGGAGCCAATTTGTCCACTTCCGGGAGATCGGTTACCAGGTGACCGATGTTTGCCTCACCATATCGCGGCATCCGTGTGAGCATGTAGGGCCGTACCTTGGTACCTTTTTCCAAAACCTCTTTTAGCCATTCGGTCTTGAGTTTTCCGCCAACACCGGTCAGGTGTGGTGGGATCCGTGCCTCATCTCCCATTTCCGGTTGTGTCCCCAGGAACAAAGGCGATCGTTCCGTCTCGACGCCGCCCATGTCACCCCTCTGGTGACACCCGATACAATTCAGAGCCACAAAGGTGTGGTTAACTTTGTCGGCTTTGGTTGGCTTTCCTTTGTTGAGGGATTCAAAACCGGCCTGGAGCAGTTTTTTCTGATCCTCACTTAGGGCATAGCTGGGACGACCCTTGGCCGGGGTGGCTTCGGTGCAACCGCCAACCACCTTAAGGGGACGGTCAGATCCGTTGACTTTGACCGATTCCAGTTTGTGACAATTGACACATCCCAGTTGCGCAAAGTGTTCTTTTCCGATTTCGGCTTTTGATTTGTCGACCACAAAAGCAGCTTTGCCTTTGACGGGGCCGGGTGCCGGGGCGCGTTCGCGAGTGGCTCGCAAAAGATTTCCCAGGTCGGTGGGTTCTATGTCTGGTCCGCTTACCGAGGTGACGAGTTCAAATTCTCCACCACCCTGAAAAATCGTCAGTTCGACTTCGTGAATTCCCGAATCCAGCTCCACCTTCCCCTCAACCGTCGTTGACGGGTGGATTCCATCGTTGTTCACCACGGTTTTGCCATCGATTTTTACCCGTGAACCATCATCGCTTGTAGTGGAGATGCGATAGGTTCCGGCTAAAGTGACTTCCCAATAGCCTGTGAACTTGATCGCCACATTGTTTTCGCGAGGCGCAACTGTCAGGTCAAAACCAGCCGCCTTGCCTGTGCGAACCGGGGTGAGCTTGGAAAAATCGGGAAGCTTGTCCCAGTCGCCTTCGTAAGCGGCGAAGTTAGTGTTGAGGGTGGCTGTGCCACCGAGGTTTGGGGCGTTCTGTAAGAGGTA
>CAMBMH010000093.1 GCA_945868575.1 Singulisphaera sp. GP187
TCATGTCAAAGATTCCGCCGTCGTGGACGGCCCGGATCCTGGCCGAGGTCAGGCGCTCCGACTATATCCCCCTTCGCGACAAATCGCTTGCCCGCCGTCTGGACATCCCCCTGACGGAGTTTGGCGAGTTTCGCGAACTTCTCAAGGACTTGGTCAACGCCGGAAGGATCGCCTCGGGCCCCCGGGGAACCATTCTTGCCGCCCACAAGGCGCCCAAAAAATCGGCGCCTTCCGCCGAGGAGCTTCCGGGTTCTGCCGCAATCCCGGGAGAGTCCTCCGCCGAGGCGCCCCAAAAGGATTTGGTGACGGGTGAATCGGCCCATGGCGACCTGGCCCATAACGAATTGGACAGGCGTTCCAAAAAGGGGAAGTTGGCCAAAACCCTGATCCCCGAGACGCCCAAGGATCTGGAAATCCCGACTCCGGCCTCAGGCAAAAAGAAAAAGACCAAGGATTCCCCCGCCGCAAAGTCCCCTTCACGGGGGGATATTGTGGGAATATTCCGGCGCAGCGCCGCCGGGGCCTGTTGGGTCCGCCCCGAGCCGCAACCGGGGATCGACATGCCCGATGTGCGGATCTTCGAGGAAGATGCTCTGGATGCCGCAGGTGGCGACCGGGTCCTTGTCCGGCGCATCTCCCGCGATTCCCGCTCTGATCGGCGTGGAAGGCGATCGCCTCCGCCCCGGGCGATTGTCGTGCGCATTCTCGACCGGTCCCGCTCGACTTTTGTCGGAACCTATTTCGAGCCCGAATCGGCCAATGGCGCCAAGGGTTTTGTCCGCGTCGATGGGCGGCTTTTGGGCCGCTCGATCGAGGTGGCTGATGCCGCGACGCGCCATCCGCTTCCGGGCGACCGGGTGGTGATCGAGATCGTCAAATATCCGACCGCCGATCAGCGGGGTGAAGGTGTCATCACCGAAGTCCTCGGCAAATGGGGCGATCCGGGCGTGGATATGCTTTCGGTGATCCGGGCCAATGGCTTGCCTGATCATTTTCCGGAAGAGGCCCTCGAAGAGGCGCGCAAAGCCGCCCAGAACTTTGATGAAAAGAACTTTGATGGACGCGAAGACTTCACCCTTGACCAGATCATCACCATCGACCCGGTCGATGCCAAGGACTTCGATGATGCGGTCGATGTGAGAACCCGTCCCACGGGCGGTTTCGACATCGCGGTCCATATCGCGGATGTCGGACATTTCGCGCCCGTTGGGGGCGAACTCGACCAGGAAGCCAGGCGCCGCGCCACCAGCGTCTATCTTCCGGGGCTTGTGATCCCGATGTTTCCGGAGATCATCAGCAACCACCTGGCCAGTCTTCAGGAGGGGAAGAACCGCTATGTCCAGAGCGTGATCTTCTCGATCGACAAATCGGGTCGAATCCTGCAAAGTCGACTCGCCAAGGGGGTAATCCGGGTCACCAAGCGATTGGCCTATGAACAGGCCCAGGAGATCCTTGAGGGGAAAGGCTCCCAGGGGGAGGAGATCGACCAACTGGTCAAACGCGCGCGCGAGGCCGCGGGAATTCTCAACCGCCAAAGGATCCGTCGCGGGGCGCTGGAACTGGAATTGGGCGAGGCCCATCTCGACCTGGATGCCCAGGGGAAGGTGACCGGGGCGCACTGGCGCAAGCACGACTGGAGTCATCGGCTCATCGAGGAGTTGATGCTTGCGGCCAATGAAGTGGTCGCGCAAAAGCTCGATGATATGAATGTGGCGTATCTACATCGCAATCACCCGGCGCCCGATCCGGAAAAGCTCCGGTCTTTTGGCCGTTTTGCCAAGAGTCTGGGTCACAAGTCGCCCGCATCGCCGGAAAGACGCGACCTGCAGGAGCTCCTTGATTTGACGCGCCAGGCGCCCGACCGGCACGCGATCCACTTTGGATTGCTTCGCAGCCTCAAGCAGGCGGTCTATTCGCCCCAGGCGGATGAGCACTTCGCTTTGGCGACCAGGCACTATTGCCACTTCACTTCACCGATCCGTCGCTATCCGGATCTGGTGGTGCACAGACTTGTCGACAAGATCACCCGGACCGGGGCGGCCAAGTCGGACATCACCGAACTGGAAAGCCTTGGCTTTCACTGTAGCCGTATGGAGCGGCGGGCCGAACAGGCCGAGCGGGAACTGGTCAAGTCGAGGCTGCTCGACTGGATGGCGGGGCAGGTGGGTATGGAATTTTCGGCGAGGATCGCGGGCGTCGCCGAGTATGGTTTCTTTGCCCAGGGGGAGACGATCCCTGTCGAAGGCCTGGTCCATGTCAAGACGCTCGGCTTTGGGCGCTATCACCTGGACGAGGAGACCCAGACCCTGGCCGGACCGGGCAAGAGCTATCGGCTTGGGGACCAGATCACCGTGAAGGTGGTCCATGTGGAACCGATGCGTGGCCAACTCGACCTGGAAGTGGTTCGGAGAAAATAGGCCGGACGGAAAAAATAGTGAACGGGCGTTCATGTATTGAGCACCCTTGAAACCGGGTTTCGGCCCGGTTTTTTCGTTTTGGGGGTCTAAACTGGCCCATTTTGACTTGTGTGGATTCGGTGTAACAATCCCTATTGATTCCGTTTCACCAGAACCTTATTTTCGGCCTTCGGTCGGGGCTCCGGATGGATTCGGAGTCTCGGAAAAAACCGCGTCAAGGAGTCGACGCATGGCCGGTTCTCGTGCTATCCCGCTTTGCAATATCAACGCATCCTACCAACTTCTTGAGACTGATATTCTCGGGGCGGTTGAGCGCGTTTTGGCCTCGGGCCAACTCATCAATGGACCAGATGTAAAACTGCTGGAAAACGCCTTGGCGGCGTATTGCGGGGTGAATTCCGCGATCGGTTGCGCCTCGGGTACGGATGCCCTCAGTCTTGCCATCCACGCATTGGACATCGGGCCAGGCGATGAGGTCATCATCCCCCCTTATACCTTCTTTGCGACGGTCGGTTCGGTCATTCGCGCCGGGGCCACTCCCGTGTTCGCGGACATCGATCCGGTCAGCTACAACATCGACCCCCTCCAGGTCGAGAATCGCATCACCAAAAGGACCAAGGCGATCATCGCCGTCCACCTTTATGGGCAATGCGCCGACATGGAGCCACTCTGGCGGATCGCAGAGCGCCACGACCTCCCCATCATCGAAGATGCCGCCCAATCGCTTGGCGCGGAATATCAGGGGAAGCGCGCGGGGAGCCTCGGCGCGATCGGTTGCCTTAGCTTCTACCCCAGCAAAAACCTGGGCGGCATGGGTGACTCGGGCGCTTGTGTGACCAACGATCCCGACTGGGCCCGGAAGATGGAAATCCTTCGCGGTCACGGCATGGATCCGAAGTATTACCACAAAACCATCGGCTGGAACGCTCGTATCGACACGATCCAGGCGGCGATCCTTCGCGTGAAGCTCCCTTATCTCGACCAGTGGATCGCTGGCCGTCGTGAGGCCGCCAAGCGTTACGATTCGCTCATCGCCGATTTCCACCTTTCCAGCTATCTGGAAAAGCCCAAGGCCCTGCCAAGGCGCCTTCACAGCTACAACCAGTATGTGGTCCGCATCGCCAATGGCGAACGAGATGCCCTGATCCAGCACTTCAAAAACCTCAAGATCGGCAGCGAGATCTACTATCCGCTTCCGCTTCACCTTCAGGAGTGTCTCACGCATCTGGGTTATGGGCCCGGGGATTTCCCCGCCAGCGAGGAAGCCGCCCGCTCGACCATGGCGCTTCCGATGTTTCCCGAACTCGAAGCCGCCGACCAAGCCCGCGTCATCGGCGCCGTCGCCGACTTTGTCCGCATGCGTCATCGCCTTGCGGCCTAGTTCCGGCTTTCCATACCAACAAACCAAAAGGCTCCCATCCGGATCGCGGAATGGGGGCCTTTTTTATTTGAGTCTGGCGTCCATCGGTTTGACGAGGTTCCCTAAGAAAGCTGTTTGCACCGAAGAAGAATTCATAAGGGAATTTCGGGAGAAACCATGCCACCTGAGGATATCCACGAAGAGGATGTCGAGTTCACAAACATCCTCGAGCGCTTTCAAAATGCCATGGCTGCTGACAATCCGGAGGAAGCAACCAACGCGACCGAAAATGTTTTCGCTCATCTGGAACAAAGACATTTGGAAAGAAAGCAAACTCCAAAGGACCGGATGACCGACGAAGCGATGGAGTTTGAGGCCGCAGGGGACTGGGTTGGGGCCGAAGCGACCTATCTGAAGATTTTGGAGCTTCCCGGGATCGATCTCCCCAAGGTTTGGGAAATTCATTCCAAACTTGCAAGCCTTTTTCGGTTGCTGGGACATTCGACCGAAGCGATTGTCCATGCCCGCCTCGCGACGAAAGCTGCCCGGGAACTGGATCTTGTTTCCGCGCAGGTAATGTCGATCCAAAGTGAAACCCGATTGCTTTTGGAGATGGGTTTGCCCGGAACGGCTTTGCCTCTTTTGGATGAGGCGCTTGAGCTTGTGAACCAGGATTCGATGTTTGATGGCATGCGTCCCGGGCTTTTGGTTCAAAGGGCGAAATGCAATATTACCCTTGGAAAAAACACCCAAGGAAACCTGGACCCTGTCCAAAAGGACCTCGACCAGGCTTATGGGCAAATGGCTCCCATGGTGGATGCCAAATTGGTGACAGGAATTCAGGCGAACCTTGCAGATTATTGGTTGGCGAAATCGATGCTCCATTTTCAAACCAATTCGCCTGATCTGGCCCTTGAGTCTATCCAAAAGACCCTTTTCCTTTGGGAAGAGATTCACGAACAGCCGCACAGCCAGGGCGTTTTTACCTTATTTTCAGTATCCGAAGTATTAAAAAAGGTCGCGGAAGCGTTTTTGAAGTGCGGCCGGGAGACCGAGGCGGTCAAATACATGAACCGCCACCGGGAAATCCGGGAAAGTCTCAAGCTCCCCACTGGAAATCCCGGCTAAAAAGTCGGAGGATGGGAAAATGGGGTGCGCCTTCGGGGGTTACGGCAAACAACCAGTAGAATAACCGCCTCATGTCGTCCCGGAAAAATTCTCCAATTCCCGGGAATCGAACTTTGGCCTCGGGAATCAAGCCCCGGCCTTTGGGTCGAAACGGCTGAAAACATCCACGATGGCACCTGGGGAGATGGATTCGATGTCGCGTCAAATCGGTTCGATTCTATTGGTACTTTTGAGCGCCTTTTGTGTCAAGGCGCAGACGCCTCCCACACCGCCCCTTTCCGAGGAGGCCAAAGCCCTTCGGGACCATGTCCGGGCCAACTACACCAAACATGAATTCCATATACCGATGCGCGATGGAAAGCGCTTGTTCACGGCTGTCTATGTTCCCAAGGATGACGCGAAAAAATACCCATTTCTGCTGAACCGGACTCCTTACAGCGTCGCTCCCTATGGAGTCGACAACTATCGCGAAAAGCTTGGGCCTTCGGAACTTTTCCAAAAGGCGGGCTACATTTTTGTATACCAGGATGTCCGGGGGCGCTGGATGTCCGAAGGGACATTCGCCAATGTCACCCCCCACAAGCCCGGCAAGGGACCAACCGATTGCGATGAGAGCACGGACACATTTGACACGATCGAATGGCTGCTAAAAAAGATCCCCAACCATAATGGCCGCGTGGGACAAAGCGGCATCTCCTATCCAGGGTTTTATACCGCATCGGGAATGATCGATGCCCATCCGGCCCTTCGGGCTTGCAGCCCCCAGGCGCCTGTCATCGACTGGTTTGTGGGTGACGACTTCCATCACAATGGCTGCCTTTTCCTGGCCCATGCGTTCAACTTCATGTCGGGATTCGGCAAGGAGCGAAAAGCTCCCGACCGAAAATTTGGCCGAGTTCCGTTCGATCACAATACCCCCGATGGCTACCAGTTCTTTCTGGACATGGGCCCACTCGCCAACGCCGACAAAAAGTATCTCAACGGGACCATCAGCTTCTGGAACGAGATGATGCGCCGGGGAACTTATGATGAGATGTGGCAATCGATGAACCTTCGCCCGCACCTCAAGGGAATCAAGCCTCCGGTCATGACCGTGGGCGGCTGGTTCGACGCGGAAAACCTGTTTGGCGCGATCGAATGTTTCAAATCGATCGAAAAGCAGGGGTATTCCTCGGACAACATCCTGGTCATGGGCCCATGGGACCATGGCGGCTGGTCGCGTGGGGCGGGCGACGCTTTGGGAAATGCCCGGTTCAACTCCAATACCGCAGATTTTTATCGCAAAAATATCGAGTTTCCTTTCTTTGAGAACAAACTCAAAGGAGAGAACAATCCCCATCTTCCCAAAGCCTTTGTTTTCGAATCGGGGACCAATCAGTGGCGGAAATTTGATGCCTGGCCTCCGCGTGATGCCAAGCCGCGCACTTTCCACTTTCAGGAGAAGGGTGGTCTTTCCGACCAGGCGCCAACAGGCGAAGGATCCGATTCTTATGTCGCTGATCCGGCCAAGCCCGTTCCCCATCTGGAAAAAACGACGACAGCCATGGACTATCACTACATGGTCGCTGATCAGCGTCACGCATCCAGGCGGCCTGATGTGCTTGTGTACCAGACACCCGTCCTGACTGAGGACACAACAGTCTCAGGTCCGATCAATGTCGATCTCTGGGTGAAAAGTACCGGGACTGATGCCGACTTTGTTGTGAAAGTGATTGATGTGTTTCCAGGTGACTATCCCGATCTTGACCCCAATCCGACTGGTGTGAGGATGGGAAATTATCAGATGTTGATCAGAGGTGAACCGTTCCGGGCCAAGTTCCGTAACAGCTTCTCCAAACCCGAACCGCTCGAACCGGGAACCCCGACCAAAATCTCTTTCACCATGCCCGACATTTGCCATACTTTCCGTCCGGGACACCGGATCATGGTGCAAGTCCAATCGAGCTGGTTCCCTCTGGTCGATCGCAATCCCCAGAAGTTTTGCGATATCTATTCAGCGACTGAAGCCGACTTCACCAAAGAGACCCAGACCATCATCCGGGCGCTAGGCCAAGCCAGCGCCGTGACGCTCTGGATTCGGTAAAAGTTCCGGTTGGGGATTCTTTTATGACTGTTTGGTTTTCCCGGTTGGGTATTTGGTGCCCGCCGGGATAAAACAGGAGAGTTAAAGACTTTATAAATTAATTTTATCGAAAATAGAATCTCTAATCCTGAGCCAATTGTATCGTTGATCTGTCCCCGGTTTGGTCAGGAATTTGTCAAAACGCGTAGGCAAAACCGGCCTGGCTGACGGTGGGACTGCCTATGTTGTCCAGCGTCCAGTTCCAGCTACCAAAAACACTCACCCGGTCGCCCAGACTCAGTTGGGCGCCCACGCCCACGGTTAGATCCGACGGAAAAAATGGCATATCGGCGGTGTTATAAAACCCTTGAACGAAGGCGGCGAACCTTTTCGTGAACTGTTTTTGAAGTGCCCATTGGGCACCCACATACAGCTCGCTTTTGTCGAGTGTCGCTGGCAGATTTTGCCCAAAAAGCCCCACATTCCATTCAAGTAGCAGATCCCATGGCAAATTGTGATCCACAAGAAGCGAAATTCCAGGCTGAATCCCTGACCGGAATTGTTGCGAAGCCATGTCCGTCGAAAGGAACACCTCAAGCCCCACAATTGGAGCCCATTCCCATTCTTTCTCTCCCCAAAGGTGGATTTTCAGATCAAATACCAATGGGGCGAATCCCTGAAACCCGGGATCGCCTTCCGAGGGCCAAATCACCGAGGGACCGTTACTGAATAGGCGGAGTTCCACATTGTCGGTCAACCCAAACCGCAACATAAACGACCAACCCCATGTTTGTGGCTGCCCATTGCCCGCCTGGGAAAACAGGAAAGGCGATGTTTCGATATAGGCCCGGCCCTTTGGGAGCGTAAATGGGCTGTTGGGAAAATTGGCGGTGTCAGGCCCGGGAAAATTGATGTCAGGCGGAGGCGATGGTTCCCTGTTCGTCTCGGGAATCAGGCGATTGATGAGCCTGTAAAGAAAAGTGTCATCCACCCCTTGTGGAGCCGGGGCTTCAAGGTCGGGCGCAAACATAGCGCTTGTCGGAACGGTTCCGGATGGAATGTTAGGGGATGTGACCGCCGAAGGTGTCGCGGCGGGCAAAGGCATCGCTTCCTGGGAATAAACCGGCATGACCAAAAACAGCATAACCAGCGGCAACACCGTTGCCCGAACTGTTAGAAAGGTCATCAATCGGTCCCCCAAACCAAAGCATGGGCACACACCTTCCCCCGAAGATAAATTCCCACAATTGGGCCCCTTAACCCACCACACCGTTTGGGGGCAAGACAAAAATCGCTTGGCACGTAAAAGAAAAAGCGAACGGGAACCTCCAAAAGCCTGTCCAAAAAATTCGCAATCCGGATGCCCAAAGATAGACTTCCTTTCACAAGCCTTCCTATCTTCCCAGACCAACTCCTATGGATGGGTCCCTCTCCATGTCCTCCCTAATCCTTCTTGCGCTCCTTTTTCCGGCCCAAAAACCGGTGGCCGATCCACCCAAAAAACTCCCCATCCCCGAAAAGCTGGTTGTGCTCACCTTTGATGATGCCGCCAAATCCCACTTCACCAAAGCAGGGCCTTTGCTCAAGGAGCTTGGGCATGGGGCGACATTTTTTGTGACGGAGGGTTTCGATTTTCCCACCAACAAAAAAGACTACATGACCTGGGAGGAGATCCAGGCGCTCGACAGGATGGGATTTGAAATCGGCAACCACACGATCGACCATGGCGCCGTCACCGCCCCCGATCTGGCGGGCCGTCTTCGCGCGCTCAACAAAAAATTCGATGAGTACAAGATCCCCAAGCCGGTCAGCTTCGCGTACCCTGGGAACACCATCTCTCCCGAGGCGCTCCCCATTCTCAAGGCCGAGGGGATCCGTTTTGCCAGGCGGGGCGGTTCCCCCGAATATGCCTATTCCACGGGCGGCGGGGTCGGCTATGAACCGTATCTCGATCATCCCCTATTGATCCCCTCGGCGGGTGATTCGCGCCCGGGGTGGAAGCTGAAGGATTTCGAGAAAGCGGTGGAAAAGGCCCATTCCGGTCGAATCGCGGTTCTGCAGTTTCATGGCGTGCCCGACACGGCCCACAACTGGGTCAACACGCCCTATGAAGCGTTCGAGGAGATGATGCGCTGGCTCAAGACGACAGGCCACACGGTGATCGCCATGCGCGATCTGGAAAAGTATATCGACCCCACTATTACCCCGATGGATCCGCAGTTTGTCATGAAGGACCGCCAGGCACGCATCGCTGCGGGCAAGCCCCTTGAAGACATTCGTCCTTCCAAAAGTGGGGAAGATCGGACCGCCTGGGCGTTGAACATGTCCAAGCACCGCTTCACACCCGCCGAAATCCGCGCGGTCACAGGCCACCGGCAGGATATTCCCCATTCGGACAGAACCGCCTACGATGTTGCGCCAATATCCTGGATTGCCCCCTTTCCTGGGGGCCGCCATCCACGCACCGGGTTTCGGGATGGGGCCATTCGTCCCCAGCGCGAAACCAAGCTCAGCTTTTTCGCGCCGTGGGAAAAGGGAGGCTACGGCGTTCTGGATCTGCCCGAGGCGATCTGGATCACCCAAAAGGGTGGAAGGACGCTTGAATATCTGGCCCATACGCATGTGAACACTATTTGGGATCTGAAAAAAATTGAATTGCCCAAGCTCGAATGGAAAGCCACCGGAAAGGGATTCGCCATCGAGCGCAAGCTCCCCGATGGGATCGTCTTTCGGGCCAAGGCCATGCCACGGGGCCCAAGTTCGGCGGAACTGGAGCTGGAATTGACCAATGGTTCCGGGGAGACGATCCGTGATTCGTCAGCCCAGGTTTGTCTGATGTTGGCCCATCTGGAGGGATTTCGCGCACAGACCAACGACAACAAGCGATTCGATAGTCCCCGGGCTATCGCGGTGGACGCCACGGGGAAGCGGTTTGTGCTGCTTGCCTTTGAGCAGTGCCAACGCGCCTGGGGCAATGCCCCCTGTCCGTGTCTGCATAGTGACCCCGCCTTCGGGGAGATTGCTCCCGCTGGAACCAAAACCCTGCGAGGCTACATCGGCTTTGGGGAAGACGCCAAGGCGCTGGAAGAGGAAGCTTCCCAGGTGTTGGGGAAAGCGAAGCCGTAAGGGGGGCGACTGGTCTTTCATCTTGGAAGGGGAAAGATCCCTGTGTGCGGATAAAAAAAGGCCCCGGGGGAAAACCTCCGGGGCCTTTGGGTAAATCCAAAATCCAGTATCCAAAAACCCTTAGGCGAGCAGCTTGCTCACCCTTTCAAAGGCGGTGGTGGCCGCTTCGTCTGGATTGTCCGCATAGGGGTAGAGTTCGACCGTGATCCAGTCGTCATAGCCGATATTTCGGATCGACTGAATCACCGGACCGAAATCGATCGCGCCGTCCCCGGGAACGAGGTGGTGGTGGATACGGGACGCGGCGATGTCTTCCAGGTGGAAGTGCTTGATGTGCGAGGCGGCTTTTTTGATCGCCTCGGCGGGATCTTCGCTGACACAGTAGCTGTGACCAATGTCAAAGTTCAGGCCCATGGCGGGCGAACGGAGCAGCTTGCGCAGCTCCAAGTATTGGTCGACTGTCTCCAGAAGCAGGCCCGGTTCGGGTTCGATCAGAAGCATTACGCCTTCGCGTTCAGCGTGATCGAGGATCGGGGCCAATTCCCGGGCGAAGATCTCCAGACCATCGGAGAAGGTCTGGCTAGGGGCGAGAGGGCCGCCCGGTTCGGTGGTGACACAACGCGCGCCCAGCTCCTTGGCCAGGGTCAGCGCTTTTTTGGTGTGCTCGACGCGGATGCGGCGATAGTGGAGATCCGGCTCGATCCACGAGGGGTGCCAGTATTTTTGCCGGGGATCATCGACGGCGTGCATCATGAACGCGTTGATGTTGGAGATCGCCAGGCGATTCTCCTTGAGCGCGTTGCGGATCGCCTGTTTTTGTCCGGGCAAAAGGTAGGCGGGCCAGGCATGGGGCACATCGGCCATGATTTCCACACCGGCGTAGCCGATCTTCGCGAGACGGGTGACCGCCTCGGCAAAGGGAAATCTCAGGTAGGCATTGGTGCTGAATGCGAGCTTCACTTGCCTGCTCCCGATTGCGCAGTCAATTCGGCGACATGCTCTTCAAGAATGTTCCACTGACGGAAGAAGTCGTGCTCCTTGGAGCCTTCGGGGTGCTTGAAGAACGAGGCGAACTGGGACTGGATGCCCGATTGGCCACGACCCTTGGCGTCGAGGATAAGGCGGGCCAGGTCGATAACCAGAGGCGCGGCCAAAAGGCTATCGCAACCCTGCCAGATGAACTGGAGGATCATCTTGGTGCCGAGGAAGCCTTCGAAGTGGATGTGGTCCCACGCGGTCTTCCAGTCGTCGAGGCTCTGGATGTATTCGATCGAGACGAGGGTCTGGGGCTTGTAACCCACGATGCCCGAAACGACCTGGTCCTTGGTTCCGACTTTGGAGGCCTTGTGGCGGGGGTCGTCGAGGACGACGCCGTCCCGGTTGCCGAAGATGTTGTGACCGACCCAACTGAGGATCTTCCAGTTGCGACGGGAAAACATCGGCGCCAGAACCGTTTTCATCAGGGTTTCGCCGGTCTTGCCGTCTTTGCCCGCGAGGGGAACGCCCTTGGCCTTGGCCAAACGCTCAAGGACGGGGATCGAGGCGCCAAGCGACGGGGTGAAGTTGACATAGGGGCAGCCCAGCTCGATCGCCGCGGTGGCGTAGAGGGTGCTGGAGGGGATGGTGGTCGGGCCGACGGCGGATTTCTCCAGCGCTTTGGCGAACTTGGCATCGTCCTCGTGTTCGGCTTCGAGCGGGATCGGGGGTTCGGTCGAGGCGACATGTATAAACACGATCTCATCCAGATCATGCTTTTTCTTGAATTCGAGCAGGTCGGCCTTTATGAACTCGACCGCTTCGCGCCCGGTGGCGGCGGTGCGAACAGCGCCTGTCTCGGCAAGCCGTTCAATGGCGGGGCCGGATCCGATCACGGTGCCTGGGCGGATGTTTTCTTCCCAGGAAGCGAGAAGGTCATCAGTTCCCACTAGAACATTTCGCGAGAAAACGCCCGCCCGTTCGTGCATTTCCTGGGCGGTTTGGCGGAAACGCGAAGCGCGGATCTCATGGCCGCCGACCACAAACTGGCCCGGTTCGATCAGCCCAAGTGGCGCGAACAGGTCGAGTTCGGTGACAAGGCTGGTACCAGAGGTAAGTCCCCGGGCTAACGCCGCCAGGCCCAAGGTCGCGGTGGTGCCCACGCCCCCACATGCCCCGATCATCCACAAACCGGTCTTTTTGCTGCTCATTACTTTCCTGCCCGGGAGAGGATCCCATGCCGCCGGGTGGGATTATCCCGGCACAAAACGATGGAAAAAAGAAAAACCCGCAAACATCCTGGGGAAACAGAACCCCCAAAGACGGGTGGGAACCTAAAATATCTTAGTAGTTTTGCCCAAACCGCCACCACGGCGTCGGATGCCTTTTGGAGCCCGTCCTTTGAGTGACCCCCGCAAAATCGACACCCCGCCGGAAAACCTTGATCAATTTTCCTCAATCGACGAGGCTCTGGCCGACATCGCAGTAGGGAAAATGGTCATTCTGGTGGATGACCCGAACCGGGAAAACGAAGGCGATATTGTCATTCCGGCCGAGTTTGCCACCCCCGAAACCATCAACTTCATGATGAGAAATGCTTGCGGGCTGGTATGTCTCTCCATGGAAGAGGCAATCTGTGACCGATTGGGCCTGGATCCGGTCAGCAACAACCAAAGTGGCGGGATCAATACGCCTTTCACGCCATGTATTGATGCCAGGACCGGCATCACGACCGGGGTCAGTGCCTTCGACCGGGCCCGAACCGTGGCCGTGGCGATCGATGAACGGTCCAGTCCCCAGGACATCGTCCGGGGCAAGGGGCATATTCCCGGGCTTCGGGCCAAGGATGGGGGCGTCCTGGTCCGGGCGGGACACACCGAGGGATCGGTCGATCTGGCAAGGTTGGCGGGGCTCAAGGGCGCGGCGGTTATTTGTGAAATCTGCAATCCCGATGGAACCATGGCCCGGCTGCCGCAGCTGTTTGCTTTTGCCCGCGAACACAACCTCAAGATCTGCACCATCGAGGACCTGATCAAGTATCGGCGCGATCGCGAAAAACTGATCCGGCGGGAGATCCATCTCAAACTCCCCACCAAATTCGGGGTCTTCGACCTGTTTGCCTATACCTCTTTGGTGGACAGCGAACCCCATTTGGCTCTTTGCATGGGGGACATCGGAATCGAGCGCAACGGAACGGTGGTCCCCCAATCCGAAGCAGTGCTTGTGCGCATTCATAGCCAATGTCTTACCGGGGACATTTTCGAGAGCCTGATGTGTGACTGTGGTCCACAGCTTCATCATGCCCTGACCCAGATCGCAGAAACGGGTAAGGGTTGCCTTCTTTACATGCGTCAGGAGGGGCGCGGGATTGGTCTTTTGGCCAAGCTCAAGGCGTACAAGCTCCAGCAGGAACAGGGACTCGACACGGTCGAGGCGAATCTTGCCCTGGGCTTTGGTCCCGACCTGAGGCACTATGGAATCGGAGCCCAGATCCTGCGCGATTTGGGCATTTCGCAGATTCGTCTTTTGACCAACAATCCACGCAAGGTCGTTGGCCTGGATGGGTATGGTTTGCGCATCACGGAACGGGTTCCCATCCAGATGCCTTCCAACGCCATGAATGAACGGTATCTCGATACTAAAAAGATCAAATTGGGCCATATGCTTAGCTGAGGCTTGGCCAACCAAATAGATGTGCCTAACCGGTCTCGAAAAGGTTTTTTTTGGACAATGCCAACGATTGGGAAATCTCTGCAAACGAAAAAAGGCGCACCCATTTGTGGCGCGCCTTTTTTATTTTTCCCAAGGCTAAGCCAGACTATTTTGGCTGATCCACATTTGTGCCTTTTGTGGTTTTATCCGGGGTTTCTTTTTCAGGCGGGGTTTTGGCTGGAGTTTTTTCCTTTTTGTTGTCCTTGCTCATCACCCATGTGTAGGCGACAAGATTGTCGATGTCGCGGTTGGAGAGTTGTTGCTTGAAAGATGGATGCACGCCATCGATTCCGGTGAGCAAAATCTCCTTGAGCTTGAGCGGGTCGGTCGCTTTGGTCCAGCCGCCTATGGTCAGGTCGCGAGGGGGCTTGGGGAGACCGGCCGCCATCGGGCC
This sequence comes from Singulisphaera sp. GP187, assembly GCA_945868575.1. GTDB lineage: Bacteria > Planctomycetota > Planctomycetia > Gemmatales > Gemmataceae > SYLG01. The sequence continues at coordinate 14,175 of CAMBMH010000093.1, forward strand.
ATCCCCTTTCCCTTTGCTGCCATGGCAGCGGGCGCACTGTTGCGAATAGAGGACTTCGCCCCGATTGGGATCAGCGACAAAGTCGTCAGGCAACGGTGATTTCACCGGCCCGGGCTGGAGCGTGCTCCAGTAAAACGCGGCCACAGGCAATGTCAGCGCAACAATGGGCAATAGCCAAGCAATGCCACCGAGATGGCGCTTTTCCGGCCGATTCGATTGGCCCGAAGGCGATGGTTCGTTTTCGTTCATCAAATCATTCTACGACTGTCGGGAGAGACCACAAATTTGGTGAATTCTCCCGCACCAGCCATGGACTCAATGTTTGGTTGGGTCGTGGATACTCAATCGGCGCAGCATGCGCACTTTTGCGGAACAAAAAGGGTGAGTGCCGCGGTATAGGCGGTACTCTCAAATCCTTCGCCTTTATCCGGAGTGGTCAGGTGGGCCACGATCAGGTGGAAGGTTCCCAGTTTTGGGGCAAAAGTTGCTTTCCCCTCCTTGTCCGTGATCCGTTCATAATCCGGGTCGGTACCCTCCTTGAGGGTGGTTCCCCTTGGAATGAAGCTGACTTTGGTTCCGGAAAGGGGCTTCCCGTTGAGGAGGAGTTGCACCTTGATGTTGGTTCCCGGCCCGACCGGGGAAACGGGATTGGTGAGGAAAACGAGTTCAAGACCTTGTCCCAGGGGCTTTTCAAATCCCTTGAAATCGACCGCTGGTTTATCGAGTGAATCACTGACGCCAAAAAAGGCCTTGGCGGTTTTGACCGACCTGACCGGTTTGCCATGATTGACAACGCGGTCCATGGTGTGAATCACCCCATAAAGACCCGGTTTATCCGGAACAAAACGGGCCGAATGAAATCCCTCCTTGGGAGCCAGGCCCAGATCTACCAATTCGGATCGGAGAGTGTGTGAAGAACCGTAATTCCCATCCACAATGGGCCCGCGCACTTCGATGGTTT
>CAMBMH010000094.1 GCA_945868575.1 Singulisphaera sp. GP187
AAGGAACTTAATGCCATTCGGAACGAGTTTGGAAAACTCCAACAAGAGGCAATGAAAGAGTATTCCGCAGCCAAGCCCGAAGAGCGCCAGGCACTCATTCCGAAAACCCAGGAAAAGTTGAACAAGATTCCGCGCGGCGAATTTGCGACCAAGGCTCTCGATTTGGGCAAAAAACTCGACGCCAAGGACCCCGCAAGCTTTGACTCCTTGATGTTTGCATTTTCCATGGCCCAACAAGGCAATCCGGAAGTGGCCAAAGAGGCCGTTGAACTGATTGTTTCCAAGCATGGGACAAGCCCCAAAATCGCCCAGGCTCTTCCCATGATTGGGAATGGCCCCAATGGTGCCGAAACCCTTGAAAAGATCGCGACGGAGGCAAAGGACAAAGCCATTGCAGGCCAGGCTTGGATGGCGTTGGCTGAAAACCTGAAATCATCCACCATGCGCCCCGGTCTCAACGACAAGAAGGTCGAAGAGATGAATCAAAAAGCCGAAGCGATTTACGAAAAGCTCGAAAAAGACTATGCGGATGTAAAAACAGCCCGTGGTACCATTGGCGCAGCAGCCAAGGCCGCCCTGTTTGAGACACGCAATCTTTCCATCGGCAAAAATGCACCGGAAGTGACCTGCCTTAACATCGATGGCGACAAGGATGACAAGCTTTCCGCCTATAAGGGCAAAGTGGTAGTTCTTGATATCTGGGCAACTTGGTGTGGCCCATGCCGGGCCATGATTCCCCATGAGCGGGAAATGGTCGCAAAGCTTAAGGACAAGCCGTTCGTCCTGATTTCGATTTCAGGCGATGACAAAAAGGAGACACTCACGGATTTCCTCGAAAAAGAGAAAATGCCGTGGACCCATTGGTTTGCCGATCGCAAGGGAATCCTTAAGGATTGGAACATTCGCTATTTCCCCACGATGTATATCATCGATCACAAAGGAGTAATCCGGGCCAAGGATCTCCGAGGTGAAGCTTTGGAGAAAAAGGTCGAAGAGCTTCTCGCTGAAATGGCAAAAGATAAAAAAGGCTAAGCGTTCCAGGTAGTCTTTTTCCAAACTGCCAATCCAGGGCGCCTTTCCCCAACGGGATGGCGCCCATTTTCATTTAAAGGTGTAAATCCCATGTTGGCGACACTAATGACGCTGCTCCTTTTCGGACAACCTTCTGGTCCCAAAGGGCCTAATATTATCCTGATTGTGGCGGATGATTTGGGAGCCCGGGATTTGGGTTTCACGGGAAGCACATTTCACAAGACACCTCATCTGGACAAACTTGCGGCGCAATCCGCCGTGTTCACCCAAGCCTACTCTGCTTGTCCTGTCTGCTCCCCCAGCCGAGCGGGCTTGCTCACGGGCCAAAATCCCGCAAAACTCCATCTAACTGACTGGATTCCCGGGCAACCAACCAAACCGGAACAGCCTCTCCATCGCCCGAATGATTTGCAGGCCCTACCCAAAAGTACCCCGACGGTGGCCACAATCCTTCGCGAAAATGGATATGCCACCTACCATGTCGGCAAATGGCATCTGGGTGGAAAGGGATCATCGCCGACTGATCATGGTTTTGACATCAATATTGCCGGAGACGGGTCGGGAAGCCCCAAAAGCTATTTCGCACCATTCCAATCCGGAAATGGGGGTCCAATGCCCGGATTGGAAAAGGCAATGACGGGTGAATATTTAACGGATCGCTTGAATGTCGAAGCCAGGCGGTTGATCAAAACACACATGCAAGAAGATCATAGTCGTCCATTTTTTCTGCACCTGTCCCATTTTGCCCCCCACACCCCCCTACAAGCTCCTGAGGAATTGATTGCGCAAGTCCCCGGCACTCCAAGCCCAGGCCGCCAATCCAACCCGATTTATGCAGCCATGATCGCTTCTATCGATAACGGCATTGGCCGCCTGGTGGAAACCCTGGAGCAACTAAGACTTTCCGAGAACACCGTAATCCTTTTCACCTCTGACAATGGTGGACTTTGCACGACAGAAGGACCGAAAACGCCTGCGACCTACAACGGGCCGTTGCGTGAAGGCAAAGGTTATTTATACGAGGGGGGGATTCGCGTACCCCTTTTCATTTTCCTACCCAAACAGGAAAAAGGAATTCGCGATGGTCAGCCCGCCTGGGGTCCTGACTTGACCCCGACCCTCCTGCAACTGGCAGGCATCAAAAAGGATATGGCCACCTTTGATGGAATTTCCCTGTTGGATCGGGCCAAAGGCAACGCGAACGAAACCGTTTCGAGAACCCTGGCCTGGCACTATCCGCACTATTCCAATCAGGGTGGACGACCTGGGGGTGTTTGGCGCGAAGGCCCTTGGAAAATGATCGAGTTTTATGAAACCGGGCGCAGGGAACTTTTCCACCTGGAGCGAGACCCGGGAGAAAACAACAACCTTGCTCCAGGTGAACCGCAAAGGGTCGCGGCCATGGCAGCCCGCCTTGAGGCCTGGCGCAAGGAAGCCAAAGTCCAAACGATGACCCCAAACGCAAACTATAAACCCAATCCTCCGGGCCCACGAGGCATAATAACTCTGCATGGTAAAACCGCCGAAGTTATTGGGAAAATGCTCCGCTTCGAACCCTTGCCTCACAAGCAAACCCTTGGTTTCTGGGTGGTAAAAGAGGATTCGGCCTGGTGGGAATTCACCCTGGAAAAACCTGGGGAATACCAGGTCGAAATCCTTCAGGGATGCGGAAACGGCTCGGGTGGCGCCGAGCTGGAAATTTCCGTGGGAGAGGAGAAGGTAAAACACAAGGTTGTTGAAACGGGTGGGTTCCAGGAATTCCGTCCATTTGTTGTCGGAAATATCAAATTGGAAGGTCCCGGACAAAAACGACTTGACATGAAAGCCCTTTCCAAACCAGGCGCAGCGGTGGGAGATGTGAGGCAAATTCGCCTGCTTCCGCAATAAAAAGATCCGCTTTAATAAAATTAACGGCCCCACCGGGATGTCCCGTCCCACCACCACCAAAAACCAGCCCCTTCCTTGGGGCTGGTTGAGTTTTCCAGGAAACACTTGTTCGTTAGCACCTTGGCATGACCCGCAAAATTCACCTATACTACTCAAAGCACCAAAAGTTTTGCATCATGGAAGATTCTTTATGACATTTCGTGTACCCTCCCGAGCTTTTATTTCCCGTAAAGTCCAACCAATACTGGAGCCCCTTGAGGACAGGCGGGTTCCAGCCATAGCCATGCCCTTGGTCGCCTCCCCCGGGGGAGGGGATGCCAAAGCAGTGATCTACGACACAAAAACCGAAACCGTCCGCGCCTGGATTCAGCCTTTTGGACCAAATGTGACAAGTTTTCGCTGTGCTTGTGGAGATGTGAATGGCGATGGTGTTGCCGATTATATTTTCGGCACAGCCGCTGGTTATCCTCCTCGGGTAGTAGCAATTGATGGTGTAACCCTCAATGTCCAGAGGCCTCTGTTTAGCAAATATGTCTTCCCCGTGAATTTCATGGGGGGGGTCTTTGTGGCCGCGATCAATTACGATGGCACCGGTCCCGATGAGATCGTTGTGGGAGCCGGTCCGGGTGGTGGCCCCCATGTCAAACTTTTTGACCTTTCCACAAATCCACTCCTCAGCTTCTACGCCTTCAACCCCAACTACAGCGGGGGAGTCAGCGTGGCAGGCAATGATCTTGACAACAATGGTTACGAGGAAATCGTTACAGGATCCGCCACCACAGCATCGACAGTGAAAGTTTTCGAGTTCAACCCTGTCACCAAAATCATTGACCTTGAACAGACATTTAATGCATACCCGGGGTTTAATGGCGGAATAAATATTGCCGTTGGCAACCTTATTCCGGGGGATACGACTGGCCAAATCATTGTGGCAACCGCCTCGTCTCCCGGCTTTCGCCCGGTAATGTCTGTTTTTACCATGGACGGCAAGAAGCTGGCATCAATGCCAAATTATTTTTCCGCGACCAACGGAATGACCGTAGGGACGATTGACCCTTCCGGATCGGGAACCCAAAACATCGTGACCGGGCCTGGACGATGGACCGACAGAAATTACTTTCAGACCAACATTGTATTTGAATACACTTTTGCAGGAAACACATTCACACGAGTCAAAAGCTACTATCCTTACGGCATTGTTTCAAAACATGTGGTTTTTGTTGGTTAAAACCTGATTTATCGAAAAAGGGCAGCGGGCCTTTGAACCCCGTTGGTCCCGTAGCAATCAACATTTTTATGGCCTTGGGGGAATTTGTAACTCCCCTTGGCCGGCAATCGACCCCTTTGGCACCACAATCAGCCCCACATCAATATACTGCCCACCCCGCGTCTGCTTGCATTTGACAGCAAGCACATTTCCATGAAGTTTCAGGGTTTTGGCTGCCTCGGGGGAGACTTCCAGTTCTTCATAATCGCTGGTAAAACCGGTTGCCTTGGCCGCCAACACTCCGTTGATGTAAATCTCCACATCCTCATCGTGATGGCATGTCAGGATCCATGTCCCCCCAAGGTCGGCGGGAAGGGGAAACTCACGGCGCAACCAGATTTCGCTGTTCGTCCATTCGGTTCCAATCCGGGCCCCGGGAGTCCCCTTCGAGCCAAAACCCGATTTCCCCTTGCTCCATGAGGAATCGTCAAAATCCTTTTTCATCCACCCTTCCGCTGGACTTTGGGTGGTATAGCGCCAATCCTGTGGGCCACTTCGGCCATCCTTCAAAAGAGTTACAGGTTCGGGAATTCCCTCAAAGGTCCCCTGATTGGCTTTGGCGACTGTTTCCAGGTCTACCTTGATCAACCTGCGATCATAAGCCAAAAGGCCATTTATCTCGGTTTCGACATCTGTGGTTTGGGTATAGACCGCTGCGGCCAACCCATCTGATTCCTTTAGCCGATGCACTTCCCGCAAAAGCTGGACATAGCGACGGGTCAGGTGTTCCCGGCTGGAAGTCCCCTGGTAAGACCAGTTCGCCCCACCCCAGGAATGTTCCTTCAGGCCCAGACCAAGCCCGCCAAATTCGCCTAAAACTCTAGCTCTTGTACCCTGTTTTGGAGGAACACCCGGGCCGGGATAGATATGCGCATCAACAACATCTCCCACCGGATGATCGTTCCAACCGCTTGCGCAATTGACAATCCGTGAAGGATCCCGTTCCTTGGTCCATTTGGTAATGCGCGGGGTGTCAAATTGCCCCCACCCTTCGTTGAACACCACCCACATCACGATGGAGGGGTGATGCTCAAGGGCATGGATCAATCGGGCCAGTTCGGTTTCATAGATCAATGCCGATTCCGGCGTGCGGACAATGTCCGTCTTTCCGGGAGGATTCATCGCATCGCCCGAGGGCATATCCTGCCAAACCAGCACACCCAAACGATCACACCAGGTATACCAGCGCTCCGGCTCCACCTTGACATGCTTGCGGATCATGTTGAACCCGAGCTTCTTGGTGATCTCGATATCGTACTTGAGCGCTTCCTCGGTCGGAGCCGTAAGGATGCCATCGGGCCAATACCCCTGATCCAGGGGCCCCATATGAAACACCGGTTTCCCATTAAGCAAAAGCCGCTGATGCCCCTTGGCATCGGGGCCCACTCCCACAGTCCTCAGGGCAAAATACGATTGGATCTTCTCAACCGTTTTTCCCTCATCCAAAAGCTCCACTTCCAACTGGTAAAGATTCGGAGTCTCCGGGGTCCAAAGGAGGGCGGTTTCCGGAGCAAGAACCAGAGGCGCGCCGTTGGCTGGCCCTTCGGCCTGGGCCACCACCTTGTCCCCAAATCGGGCCGTCAGCTTCACGGTCGGATTTCCCCCACCCGACACCGCGACCTTTGCCGACTGGGACCGCAAATCGGTGGCTGTCAGAGTCTTGACCGATTCAATCGCAAGCGCCCCAAGCGGCTCCATCCAAACCGTTTGCCAAATTCCCGTGGTCGGGGTGTAAAAGATCCCTTCGGGCTGTTTGACCTGCTTGCCACGGGGTTGGGGGCCTTTGTCTGTGGGGTCAAATACACCAACAACAATCTCATGCTCTCCCGCTTTGGCAAGATCACCGACAAGGTCGACCCAAAATGGATCATATCCACCCCGGTGGGTGGTCAGTTTTTGGCCATCCACCCAAACAGTCGCTTCCCAATCCACCGCGCCAAAATGCAGGCGCACGCGTGGAGCCTGCCAATCGGCGGGAATCTTCACTATGCGCCGATAAAACACCCGGTCGTGATGCTCGCCGATCCCCGAAAGGGCGGCCTCAATCGCAAAGGGGACAAGAATCGACCGCCCCAGATCCTTCCCCAAAGGGGGCTCATCCCCCTGCTTTGCCGGAGCAAATTGCCAAAGCCCGTTAAGATTCACCCATCGCTCCCGAACCAGGGTGGGCCTTGGATATTCGGGAAGCGGCCTGGCGGGATCCACCTTCGCCGTCCATGGGGTATCCAACCTAAGCTTGGCCGGTTTCCATTGGGAGGCATCCGCCTGGAAAAATACGCCAACCAGGAGAGCAATTGTGATCTTCATGAGGGAGGGAAACTTTCGATCTCTTAGGATTCGATCAATGGAGAGGGAAAAGTCTCTGCCAGGAAATGCCCCATCAGCCGATATCCCCGGCCAATCCTGACCGGGCTTTGCGCGGCAACCGCCTCGGTGTAAGCGGCTTGACCATGTCCTGTAACACCCGTGCCGCTGACAACGAATGGCACAGCCCCGTGGGCATGCGCCCGGGTTTTCAGAGTGGTTCGGTGATCGGGCGTAATCAACACACGCCACTCGGGGTACGCCTTTAGCGCTTCCCGGATGGGACCAACAATATCCATGTCGATTCGTTCTAGAGCCTCGACCTTGGCATCGGGTCTCCCCTCATGGGAAGCCTCATCCGGCGCCTCGACATGAACACATACCAGGTCAAATTCCTTGAGGGCTTCGATGGCGTAGCGCCCCTTGGCGGCATAATCCGTATCGAGATAGCCCGTCGTTCCGGGGACATCAATCCGCTTGTAGCCAATAAGGCAACCCACACCCCGAACCAGGTCCACGGCGCTGATCATTGCACCCTTTATCCCATACTTTTTGGAGAATACTTCCAGGCTCGGCGCCTTCCCCTGGCCCCAAAGCCAACATTGTGTCGCATCACGTTTTCCTGCGGCCCGTCTGGCCACATTGACCGGATGGTTGGCAAAGATGGGTTTGGATTTCTCCATAAGCAACCGCAAAAGTCCAGCACCGGGCCCCTTGGGAAGATGATCCACCGCGGGCCGGTCCGGAACATCGTGAGGCGGTTGGGTTTTCGTCTCCTTGCCAAAAGGCGCCGCGCCCGCCTGCCCGCGAAACACAAGCAGATTGCGATAGCTGACCCCGGGATGAAACTCAAGCGTGCCCGCCGGATAATCCTCTCCCGCGGCGATCGGTCCACCCAGCGCCTTTTGCAGCACCTCGACAAGCGGTGCTCCATCTTCGCTGGTGATGTGACCAGCGGTGAAATCGGTCAGTTTTCCATCCGAAACATGAATCAGATTACATCGGATCGCCCAATCATCCGGCCCGAGCGGGATCCCCATGGCCGCGGCCTCAAGGGGGGCTCTGCCCGTGTAAACCTCAAGCGGGTCATATCCCAATAGACTCAAAGTCGCCACATCGCTCGCGGCGGTCAGGGTCGGCGGAACATTATCCGAAAGCCCAATCACCCCGGCATGTCCCAGTGCATCAATGTTGGGCAGACGCGCCGCCTCAAGGGCCGTCTTGCCTCCCAGGGCATCCACGGGCTCATCGGCGCATCCATCCGGAATAATAACGACATATTTCATAGTTTGACTCCTGAACTTTGAGGCTTAATCGGCCACCGGATAGTGCGTGACGGGCAAAACCGCGAAACCACGCCGGTTGATTTCCTCCACTGCCATGCGGAAGTCGCTGGTCGGGGCCTCATGGGTCATGATCACCATCTGTACCCGGCTGTCAGGCGATCCTGTCGATTCATGCTGAATAACCGAGGCGATACTGATCCGGTGCGTGGCCAGGATCCCGGCCACTTCGGCCATGATTCCCGGACGATCCGGCAACAACAGGCGCAGATAAAACCGACTTTTCAGATCGGTATCGGGAAGTATGGCTGGCTCCTTGGAAACTCCCACCGGCCAAAGCAATCCCGTACGGTGAACCATCCGCTCCCGCGACACCGCAAGGTCGACCAGGTCCGCGACAATCGAGCTCGCGGTAGGGAGCATCCCCGCTCCCTTTCCGTAATAAAGCGTGTCCTCGACCGCATCCCCAACCAGCGCGACGGCGTTGTACGCGCCCCGAACCTGGGCCAAAGGCGCTTGCTTTCGCAAAAGGACCGGGCTGACATGCATCGCCAGCTTCCCTTCCCGGTTCCAGCTCTCCGCCAGCAACCGGATCGTATAGCCCAGTTCCGAGGCAAAGCGAATGTCCACCGCGTCGATCCCGTCGATCCCTCTTCTGGGGATCGATTCCAGTGGGGGTTGGACCCCAAACGCCAAATGGGCCAAAATCGAAAGTTTGTGGGCGGCATCTGTCCCATCCACATCCAGGGTCGGGTCGGCCTCGGCATAGCCCAGTTTTTGCGCTTCGGCCAAAACATCCGCGTAATTGAGCCCTTCATCGGTCATCTTGGAAAGAATGTAATTGCTGGTGCCGTTGAGGATCCCCTGAATCGCGGTGATCCGGTTGGCGACCATCCCCTCGGTGATCACACGAATGATCGGGATTCCCCCCGCGACGGCCGCTTCAAAGCCAATGGCCCGACCATGTTTACGCGCTTTTTCAAAGATTTCCGGACCATATTCCGCCAAAAGTGCTTTGTTGGCGGTGACCAGGTCACGGCCCGCGCCAAGACACTTGAGAACCGCGTCCCGGACGGCTCCTGTTCCACCGGCGACTTCCACCACGACATCCAGTGGGTCGTTACAAAGGGTGCCAGGATCGGTGGATAGGAGATGTTGGGGCACTGCCCCATCCCGGGACTTGGACGGATCCCTGACCACAACCCGGCAAAGCTCCAGTGGCCTGCCCGCGATTCGGGCCAATTGCTGTGCTTTTTCCGAGAGGATCCGCGCCACACCGGTTCCCACGGTGCCGCATCCCAAAAGTCCAATCCGAAGTGCCTGAGCCATGGTGTTCCGCCAACTGGGTTTCTCCAAAAAATCTTACGATTTGGGCCCCCATTGGACCTCCCACGATTTCCGAACTACCCCACGAATCAAATTCGCAAGGTAGAATAATGCACGGCCCCGTTTTTCTCCGTTTCACCCCTACAAAAGAAAATAGGGCAAAACGGCCCACCGCCACAGCTGGAGCGTGACCTTGGCAGACATCCCGATCGGAACCAATGATTTGACTTTCGTCATGGCAATCAAGGCGCTTGGCCTTGCCGAGTCGGGCGGTCAGGCCAAATTCCTGATCCGTGAGGGTCGCTACGAACTCAATGGCGAAGTCGTCCTCCAACCCGGCCGCAAACTTAAAGTCGGCGACAAAATCGGCACAAAAGGACAGTGTCGCCACCGGGTCGTGGAATGACCTCCCCTGGCCGCCTGGATGAATCCCTGACCGACTCGCACATCCCTCCCTACCGGAGGGTTTTGTCGTTGGCGTGGCCCGCATTCTGCCAGCAGATGCTGATTCTGCTCATCAATCTTTCGGATCGATGGCTGGCAGGTCGGGCCAGTCCGGATGACCACGAAACACAACTCTCCACCCAGGCCGCCCAAACCACCGGTTTTTATCTCGCCTGGTTTGTCAGTTGCTACGGCGCCCTTGTTAGCGTCGGAAGCACCGCTCTGGTCGCCCGACTGGTCGGAGGCCACGACCGCGAGGGTGCCAACCGGATTCTCCACCAATCCACCTGGCTGGCGATCGGTTTTGGAATTATGGGTTGCATGGGGGGATTGTTCGGTCTTGAGGGGCTGATTGGTCTCCTGCAACTGGACGGCCCCACGGCGGAATTCGCGATTGACTATCTTTGGCCGGTCGTGATCCTTTTGCCTTTTCAACTGCTGGAAAGCGCGCTGATTGCCTGTTTGGTCGGGGCGGGAGATACCAAAACCGGCTTCTGGGTCCTTGCGGGGCTGACCGTGGTCAATTTGCCCCTGGCCTGGAGTTTTTTTCACGGATGGGGTCCCTTTCCCGAATTGGGCTTTCAGGGGATCTCCCTGGGAACCTCCGTCGGCCATGTGTTCGCCGCGCTGCTCCTTGTGACCATTCTGATTCGGGGCCGAGCAGGACTTCGCTACCAGCTTTCCATGGCCGCTCCCGATTTTTCCCTCTGGTGGCGCATCCTGCGCATCAGCATCCCCGCGGCGGCGGACACACTTTCCCTGGCGGCGGGACAGCTCGTTTTCCTTTCGCTCATCAATCGCTTGCCCGAGGCGGCAAAAGGGGCCCATGGCATCGCCTTGGGGTGGGAAGCCCTTGGTTACCTTTCCGGATATGCGTTTGGGACCGCCGGGATGACCCTGATCGGCCAGAATCTCGGATCGGGAAGGCCCGATGAGGCCCGCCGTTGTGGCTGGACGGCGCTTGGCCTGGGGACATTGGTCATGTCAGGGATGGGAATATTCTTTTTCGTAATGGCCGAACCGATGTTCCGGTTCTTCTGCCCGCTTCCGGGGCAACAACCGATCATCGATCAGGGTGTTCCGGTGCTCCGTATGGTGGCTTTTGCCATGCCTCCGTTGGCTTGTTGCATCATCCTGGCCCAGGCGCTTCGGGGAGCGGGGGACACGCTGGTTCCCGTGGCGTTTACCCTTGTCGGTTTCTTTGTGGTCCGGATTCCTCTGGCGTGGTGGCTGACGACCCATTCGGTCCAGATTGGCCCATGGACCATCGAGCCGGGGCTAATGGGGGCCTGGATGGCGATGTTCGCGGATATCATTGTCCGTGGCGGCTTCTTCTTCGCCCGTTTCCGATATGGCAAATGGGACAAAATCCGGGTCTGATTCCGATCGCTACCGGTTTTGACTCCCCTATCCCAATAACAAACTTTCCCTTTCAACCGGGCCCCCTGACTTTGGCTCCACTTTCTCAAAGGGGAGTCGGAGGGCTTTACGAAAAAAGTGGCTCACCCCGACCCGCCCTATCTGGGTTTCCTGTTTATGCAGATCGGGGTAACACCGAAAAATCCGTGGTTATCCATCGGATGCCACGCCGCGACCATCCCCTCTCTGGCAGGGATTTCGCCTCAATCCGCTTGACTGGGCAAACACATAGCTATACCTCTTTGGCTTAGGTGCGTTAACCCCTGTATCAGCCCGCCAAAAAGGGATTTTTGTAGAAAAACAAGTTGGGCGGCGGAGGGCTTCAGGGTGGAGGAAGAGTCCGCGACAGATTTCCGTTGGGTAACTGTGCTTCTTGTTTTGCCCAACGTCGGCATCTTTGGGGTGTGGGTGTTTACTGTTGCAAACGAGTGGTACCTGTACACACCCGAGTCGATACCTCTCTACTCTCTAACTATGTGCGGCGGCGGCCCTGTTTCGTTGTTCGGCATGTTGGCTAGCGTGATCGGGTTAAGGGCCGGGCGACCTTCAGACCATCGTTGGTGGTGGACGAGCTTTGCAGCTAACGGGTTTGGGATGTTCGTCAACTGCGCCGGCTTCCTCGGGTATATGGCTCCGGGCTGCTGAGGATTCAGCTTTCAGACGCCGAACCATCCGCTGCACCTTAAGGCGGTGAAGTATCCTGATTTCCATACTGTTCATAGTGGCTGTAGCCGCAGGTGAGCAGTGGCGTTCGGCCATCGAGGCATTAGTGATCAAGGATGCAAGCGGTTCACAAGTACCCGGAACATTCACTGGGCTTGATACCACCGCTGTTGCGACCCGTTCTTGCCTCCTGATGTGAAAAAGCCGAAAAGGCGAGTCACCGAATACAATTGGGTCAGGTTCAACCTTCGGAGGAAGCATGACGAACTACCTCAAACTTGCACTCCTAATCGGATGCGTCACAGCTCCATTGCGGAGTCGTGCCGAAACGCCAGTGGAAATTCGGACTCATGTGGTTGGTCGCGTCACCACGCCGGAAGGGAAACCAATCGCCGGGGCGACCGTGTGGTGGCAAGGGCCCACGCCGAGTGGGGCGAACTCGCCGACCGGTAGTCGGGGCACCACTGGCCGGGATGGCAAATTCCGAATCCCGGTTTTCGTCTCCGGGAAGAACAAGACGAGCGATGAACAGTACCTGGTTGGAAGTGGGTTCGATGTTTTCGCGGATGGTTATGTTCGCTTCCAGGAGCAACTACGGATTGAGGAGAAGGTCGTCGCCGACCCGATAGCCGATCAGTCACGGGATTTCAGCCTACAACCCGGCGAACTCATCGAGGGAACGGTCAAGCGAGCCGACTTGCAAAAGTTCGAGGGTTTTACCCACACGATCACGGTCCGCGGCCCATCCTTCCGGCAGGTTTACATGTCCGACCAGCAGGGCAACTTCCGGTTCTGGGTGCCCAAGGGGACTTACACGCTGTCCGTGCTGGACGCAAAATCAGTCGGCCTCAACCAGATGCGGCGTGAGCTCGGCTATGCCGTAAAATCCGCTGAGAAGCCTTTGGTCGTGGTTGGCATAGTCGCCGGCGGTCCGAAAGTTCGGATCACCGACTGAGTCCCATAAGCAGAGCGGAATCAAGCGCTGCACCAGACTGTGCCACATTAGAGACCGCCACGACGAGTGGGCTTGGCCGTTGGGGCATTTATTTTCCAGCAAATTGTCCGGGCAAAGTGGACACCCATCTTCCCATCCGTCTACCCCCGCAACAAAAAGTTCAATTGCCCTCATGCCCTCCCGATTTGAACCACTCCCCGCTCGCCCTCGAATATTGGGGCAGGCGGTTTTCCCCTGGCAGTCAACGACTTGAATCTGCTTCGGTACCGGCGCTCTTGCTCCAAAACGCAATCGAAAACCCTTTTCTCACACCTTTTCCAAAAATCACGCTTTGTGAAACCTGTTTTCCGGTTCAAATCCCTCCGCCCGTCTCATGAATCTTTGGGCAAAAGCAATATCTTTCGTCTATCCGCTATGTTCTGGAACCGATTCGTTTCCTTAAGTCTCAATGAGGAGCAATGCTCATGGCCGCGACGACCTCGATTCTCGCAGATAAACTGCACGAGTACCCCCAACAAAATGTGATCGATGGGTCGAGCGGCGGCATCGCTACGGTTCTCGATAACTGTCTCGAAAAGAACGGCGGAGTCTTCCAACTTCTCCACCGCTACGCCGGCCGGACATTCTGTTCCCCGGGGAAACGCCTTCGCCTTGATGCGCGATCATACTATCCGGACTACATGGGTGGTACCGGTCTCGATGAACTCTGGATGTGTTGCACCGTTCCCATCGTGACGGGGGTCATTGACACCAGAACGAAGAAAGCCCCGTTTCGCGAAGGCGAAGCGCATGTTCTCACCTCGGACGGCCAGGTGGTCTTGCTTCAGGATTTGATCACTGCAAATCCGAATGCGGTCATTGGCGACAAGGTTACGGCCTTTTCAAACCAACTTTTCGGCAAGCCGACCTGGCCGATTGTCTCGAAAAAGTTCGACAACCTGAATCCGATTCCGGATCACCTGCACTGGTCCAAGTGGGAAGTGTATGACATCAATTCCTATGACAATCCCGGAGTCAGCGCATCGCATTATCACACCACGGCGATGGGTCTCTATGGGTTTGTGACGAAGGATCAGTTACTCGCCTGCATGAAGCGGTTTGGAAAAACCGATTACAACGGGATCCGCCACCTGGCACCGCATGTGATGATGAAACTTGATGACGGCTTCGTGATGCCCAATGGCGTACTGCATTCACCGACAAACCTGTGCACCCACGAACTGCATGTCACGATGGATGAGCACTTCCTGGCCGAGGATCTGACCCTGGACGGGCGTATCGGCGCCAGGGATGCATTTTACGCCTGCCGGGAAGAGGACTATCCCAAGGCCCGACATGAAGACTGGGAATACCTGGTGGAGAAATTCGACTTCGCAGCCAATCAGGATCGCGATTTCGTCCTTAAGAATTCGCGTCCTGCGATCCCCGCCGAAGAATTCCAAGGCAACGGGGTCGACGCCAAATGGATCGTTTATGGAAATTTCCTCGGCGATCAGAAGTGCTCGATTCTCCGGCTCATCGTGGAGCCGGGTGCGAAGACAACTTTCCGTCCAGAGTGCCCAACGATGTTCCACACGAACAGAGGCACCGGTCGCGTTGGAAAGCTCGGCGTGGCGTATCACCAAAATATGATTCTCGGAGAAATCTATCCCGAGATTGGATTTATCACCCAAGCGGCGTTGGCAAACGGCGGTGTGGAGATCGAGAACACGGGAACGGAACCGCTCGTGTTGACATTTGACTTCCCGCAAAACGCCCATGCCAAGACGCCTGGTGTTGCTTCTGCCTGATCGTTCGTTAGCAGCGTTTCCGCCGGGCCATTTGAAAAAGGCACAACCGGCCTCATGGATTTTGTCCAAATACCCCTGGGGGTGGAGATCTCTACCCCTGGGGACATTCAAAAAATCCATCTACCCACGAAACAGACGAAATTCACGAAAACGGACCCGGAAAAGCCACCTCCGCGGCGTTTGTTTTTTGTATTTTCCTTTCGTATGTTTCGTGTTTTTCGTGGTGAAAAATGCTTTGCTTTTGGTTTTCCTATTGCGTAATTTTTCCGATTAAAACGGGAGTTTATTCCTGGTTATTGCAAGAAGGAACGAGCACCCGTTTGCCCTTTTGGGGTGGGGTCGAGCTGATGCTCGACCCGCTCAGGGTATATAAATACGGGCAAATACAAATTCAGCGTTTCAAATCACAACGCCATTAGTCGACAAAATCGAGACCATTTTCCCCGGCGACAATGTCGCCTATCTCATGGGCTTCGTAGCCGATGTGCCGAAGCTGATGAAGCACGCTCTTGGCAAAATATCGGCTGACGGTGAAAGTCATGCCAATACCCATGTTAAAGACCTTGTACATCTCGGATTCTTCAATACCGCCGGTGTTTTGCAACCAGCTGAAAACAGGTGGAATCGGCCAGGAACCCTTGCGGATCCGGACGCGCCTTCCCGAGGGAATGGTGCGGGGAACATTCCCCTCAAGCCCCTCGCCCGTGATGTGGGCAATTGCCCGAACGACGCGGCG
>CAMBMH010000095.1 GCA_945868575.1 Singulisphaera sp. GP187
CGTGTGAATCCTTGCGAATTTTATCACATCAAAAACCGGCTTTCGACCTCAAATTCAAAGGGTTTGAGGGGTTTTTCAGGGGCGACTAATTGGTGTGTATTTTTTGTTTCGTTTGATTTTTCTGGAATTCCATTTTTTTGGCGGGGCGACCTTGGTCATATATGATTTTTTTGAGTTTAAATTTTTGATCCCAAATTTTAATGATTTGAAAAATTTGTCAGCTTCTGATGTTTTCAAAATATCAATGTGGTAAATTTTGATCTGATTTAGAATGAAAAATATATGATCAGGAATTCGATTAATTGTTCCCTTTGGGATGGTGACAGATTATTGTACCCCATACGCCATTAGGGTTCGGCCAGGTTTCATTCGGATTTTCGATCTTAGATTCATCAATTCTTTTTATGGAATAACCCAAATCTCTTACAAATTTTGAAACAAGTAAGTCTTGTTCTGGCGTATGGAGTTCAATTATAAGAATTGGGTGAAATGTGCTTAAAGTATCTTTGGATCCGACAAGGGCGTTGTGTTCGTTACCTTCGATGTCAACTTTTATCAGATTTATTTTTTCCACTCCCAGATTTTTGACAATTTGATCGAGGGTGGTTACCGTTACTTGAATAGAGCCTGTTTCGTTTGAATTTTCAATTAGGTGTCCAGTTGTACTAAGTCCATTCGTGCAAAAGGACATGGTTCCAAGTTTGTCAGAAACAGCGCACTCCAAAAGAGTTACATTAGATGCTTTGTTTTACTGAAAGTGCCACCTTGCTTCCTTGGCTACATCAGGGGAGGCTTCGATTGCCAATACTTTCCCCTCTTTACCCACAAGATCGGATAATAGAAGGCTATGTACTCCCCAGTTGCATCCCATGTCTACTACTATGTCCCCAAGTTTTGTATATTTTTTAAAGGCTTTCTGCATGCTTCGATCTTGTCCGGAATACCATGCCGATATTCCAGAAATTTTACTTACCTTATATTTTTTTCCCCTTAGAGGCCCAAATGCAATTTTTTTTACTGATCCATTTTTAAAAAATATGTTTTTTACAATATTTTTTAAAATAAATTCTTTCATCGAATGCCTCTGTGGTACTCTTGGTACACAATTTATTTTGAGTTTCGGAAAATGTTAACTGTTATGTGGTAAAGTTTATTTGGCGCTCCCTGTTTTGTCAATAGGTATTTGTAAAGGCTTCGATTGCCTCAGCCCCCATTCTGGGGGCTTCACAAGCGCCATTTTTGCACACATAGAGTGTGGGTTGATCTCCCCGTGCGGATTTGTCCTGAACCAGTTTGAAGCTTCCAGCCTCATCACCATTCAAAAACAGGTTCATGCCTTGGTAGCGTGCCGCAAGGGCCCGTCCGGCTCTTGTGTTTTTATCCAATCCAAAAATAATCCATTCCCCATCTCCGGAAAGCCAGGATTCGACCACCATGATCATTTGCGACATGGACTGCGGATTCTTTGCCATCAACTGGGCATGGGCACAAAGGGCCATCCAGGAAATTTTGAGAAAATTATCGTCCTGGGTTAACCGACCCAGGCGGTAAAGCCCGGTGATAGCCATCGCAGTCGCGGAGGGTGTGGCTTGATCCGAGCTTTCCCTTGGACGGACAAGCAGCGGCTCATGGTCGTTTGCGGTGAAGAAAAAAGTATTGGTTTGGGGGTCGAAAAAATTGTCGGTCATCGACTTTGCCAGACGAATTGCCTCTTCACTCCAGCATCCCGCCGGGTCTACAAGTGCCAGTTCGATCAAGCCATCAAGCAGAAAGGAAAAATCTTCAAGAACCGCATTGTGTTTGGGGCCGGAAATCCGACTCCAGGAATGGTGCCAAATTCCATCGGTGTCGCGAACATGTTCCAAAAGGAAACGGGCGGCGACTTTGGCCGCATCCACCCAATCCGGACGGTCAAACACCCTTCCGGCAAGTGCCAGGGCCCGGATTGTCAAACCATTCCATGAGGTCAAAACCTTATTGTCGAGGCCTGGGCGAATCCGCGAATTGCGAATATTCAGCAAAAGGATTTTGCACTCTTCCAATGCGTCCCGGATTTGCCCGGGGGAAGTTTGCCGGGAACCGGGATTTTCACTGAAGAGTTCTTCCGGGGTGCCGGCAATCCGAAGGATATTGTTTCCTTCCCAATTTCCCTCGGTGGAAACCCCATAGGCTTTTTCAAAAATCGGGTATTTATCCGGCCCTAATGTGGATCGTATCTCTTCCTGCGGCCAGACATAGAATTTTCCTTCCTCGTCCTCGCTATCCGCATCAATAGCACTGTAAAATCCACCTCCTTCATCGGTCATCTCGCTGAGAATCCAATCGATCGTTTGTTCGACAGTGGATTGAAAAAGGGGTTCGCGTGTCAGTTGCCAGCCCTCGGTATAAGCGGCAATCAGTAGGGCATTGTCATAGAGCATCTTTTCGAAGTGCGGAACAAGCCAGATCCTGTCTGTCGAATAACGCGCAAAACCACCCTTCAAATGATCAAATATTCCCCCCCGGGCCATTCTTGTGAGGCTGTGAGTGGCCATTTTCAAAAGGGATTCGTCATTGCGGCGGGAACCCGCCTGGAGGAGAAAACGGATATCCATTGGGTGGGGGAATTTCGGTGCTTCACCAAATCCTCCATGAACCCGGTCATAGGAGGCGGATAATTGCTTCAGCGCGACATCGACAAGTGCCATGGTTGGCTCGGTGGTTGATTCCGATCCACTCAGAATTCCCCGATTCTGGTAATCGTCAATGGATTTGGAAATCCGGTTACCTTTGGAGACAAGTTCCTCCCGCTGGTTTTTCCACAAATTTGCAATGGACCTGACAAGTCGGAGAAATCCGGGCCTACCATAGCGATCCTCGGGCGGGAAATAGGTCCCCCCAAAAAATGGTTTTTGATCTGGATGAAGAAACACACTCATGGGCCAACCGCCATGTCCGGTGAGCATCTGGACAGCGAGCATATAAATTTGGTCGATTTCAGGCCGCTCTTCCCGGTCGACCTTAATGCAGATGAAGTTTTCGTTGAGGACGGAAGCGATGAGTGGATCCTCAAAGCTTTCCCTTTCCATGACATGGCACCAATGGCATGCGGAATATCCGATGCTTAAAAAGATCGGCTTGTCCTCATTCCTGGCCCGGGTAAGCGCCTCAGGTCCCCACGGAAACCAATCGACCGGGTTTTGGGCGTGCTGCCTAAGGTAGGGGCTGCTTTCCCCGGAAAGACGATTGCCTTGGGCGGCTTTCATGTTTGGTTCCTGGCGGGCTTTTGAGTAGTATCTTGTTCGGGAGAATTACCACGCTGGGGGCAATTCGGGAAATCGAAAAACTCCTGAATTATGCGGTTTTTTATTGCGCCTGTTTTTCGCCCAATCGTTTCCAGATTGCGGATTGGGTTCGGGCAAAAAAGAGATTTTCCGAATGAACCCGATCCAACATTTCCGGATTGGTGGACTCCAATTTTCCTGTAAATGGATGGATGGTTTTGTAATCCAATCCCAAATCCTGAAAGGGCTTGAGCCAAGCCCTGGTGGTGAGGCCACGCCGCTTGAGGTGGCTTGGCCCAAATTCAACGATCAAGGCGATTTCCGGTTGCGCAAGGATGATTTTGGCCGCACTTTCCAGCACTTCAAGTTCCGCACCCTCCGCGTCAATTTTCAGCAAATGTACCGGTGTGGCTTCGGAAACCACAGCATCTAATCGAACCATGTTGACCTCGACCCTGTTTCCCGCTCCAGAAACACCACCGCTTGTTGTGCTGGATGCTTCCAGTGGAAAAAGGGAGTTATGTCCGCAAGTTGGCCCAACAAAAAACTCATGGGTTCCCGCATGATCAGAGACGGCTGCTTGATGGATTTTTACGAGGTCCCCCAGACCATTAGCCCAAATGGTCCGTTCGAGGAATCGTTTGGTTTGTTCAAAGGGTTCAAAAGCAATGATTTTGCCCTGGAGGCCAACCGCACGGGCGGCAGCAAGTGTCATGATCCCCAAGTTGGCGCCCACATCGACAAAAGTATTTCCGGGTTGAAGTGCTTGGGAAATCAGGATTCGTGTTCCCGGTTCCAAATCCCCCCCGTTTGCAAAACAGGCTACCACGGCAATATCATCGGCCGGCACCAGGACTAAACCCGAAGGGCAGACCATTAAAAGTTCATTGGGGCCAACCGGAATAGCAAAGCGCCCCGCCATATCTTGGGCATATTTCCCGAGGTTATCCAATCTGGGAATGAGATGTTCCTGAATTTCCTGCCTGACGGAATCCCGAACCATTTGCCGGAATCTTGTACCCGGAGATTTCATGAAAGCCTTTAGCCTGGCTAGAAAGCCCATGGATGGTTGGGGATTTTTCGATGGTTGACCGTTCATGGATCAGGACTTTCGATTTCGTTGAGTCTGTATCGGGTTGCTTCCCTGTTTTGTCCATTTGGAGTTTCAATGGAGTACCAAAAATCACTGAGGATTAACAAAATTACGGAAGCATCCAAACTGCCCCCAATAGACCAATTAACCAATTCCAAGCCAAGGAAATTCCGGGGTGTCCAATGAAGATTTTGCAAAAGGGACGAAGGCCTCCTTGCATTTGGATAGAATTCCAAAAGGCTTAATGGGCGTGCCTAATGGCTGAGTTAGATCTTCTTGATCCGAAAGTTTTTCTAAGCAATCTCCGGGAAAGCGGATTGCTTTCCGAGGACGGTTTGGCAAGGGTCGATGGTTTGGATTTGGGCAAGAGAAATGCCCGAGACCTTGCCCTGTTTTGTATGGAAATGGGCCTTTTGACCCGCTTCCAGGCCGAGCGAATTCTCAACGGTAAAACATCCGGGCTGATTCTTGGTCAATACCGAATTTTGGAGGAATTGGGGCGAGGCGGAATGGGCAGGGTTTACCGGGCGGTCCATGACCGAATGGAGCGCCAGGTTGCGATTAAGGTGCTCTCACCGCAATTGATGCGTTCTTCCCGGGCCCAATTACTTTTTGATCGTGAAGTCCGAGCGATTAGTCGACTTTCCCATCCGAATATTGTCTCGGCATACGACGCCAATGTGGCCAGTGGTCGCCATTTCCTTGTCCTGGAATTGGTGGAAGGGCCCAACCTATCGAGATTTTTGCGTAAAAATGGTCGCCTCAATGTCGATCAGGCCCTCGAATACACAAAACAGGCAGCTTTTGGACTGGCCCATGCGCATAAACGAGGTCTGGTTCACCGAGACATCAAGCCTGCCAACCTTTTGATATCCCTGGAGGAAAAGGGGGGCAAAATGGTCCCCGGCCCAATTAAGATCAGTGATTTTGGCTTGGCGCGTTTGCGGGACCAGGAATCGGGGGATGCCGGCGAGAGTAGCATTGCCGCCGCCACGCAATCGGTGACAGGAACGCCGGACTATATTTCCCCCGAACAGGCTTATGATGTGCATCAAGCGGACATCCGGTCTGATATTTACAGCCTGGGTTGCACGCTCTATCAGTGCCTGACGGGAAAGCCCCCATTTGAAGGCAACAATGTACTCGAGAAACTGGTTCGGCATGCCTCGGAGGCACCACCCAACCCCCAGGCAAGTTGCCCTGAAATTCATGACAGGGTAGCGTTAATGGTTTCCAGGATGATGGCAAAGTTGCCTGATCAGAGGTTCCAGACACCAGATGAAGTATGCGCGGAAATTGAACAGATTCAGAGTTCCCTAAGCGGGAATGGCTCGGGGCAATGGGTTAGCGCAGAGGCAGTCTTTGCCAATCATGACTACGCTTGCGGGGAGGAAAAAAGTCCGGATGGGCGCTCAGCCTCTTTATCCGAAACCTCCGTGGGGACGAATGACCCCACGGCTTGCCCCTTGTTGACTCCCCTTTCGGGCACAAGGGTGGTGATATTACCCAAGGAGCAAAGCCTCAAAGTGGGTATCGCGGTCAGCATTGGTGTGGGCGTATTCGTCCTTTTGCTTGCTATGTTTTGGGTATTTTCCCCTACTATTAATCTGTCAAAATCCCCTGAAAAAATTGAAAAAAGGTCAATAAAGCCCAAATAACAAGATATTTGGGTTGATTTTTGGTAAAAAAGAGTTTTTTAGCCTGAATTTATTTCGGTTTGATCCCCAGACCAAGGCGAAGCGCCCGGGCCATTGCCTGGGGATCCTCCGCTTGGCAAATCGCTTGGCTGATCGCCACCCGTTTCGCGCCCGCATCCCTCAAAAGTCCGATGTTATCCAGATGGATGCCTCCAATCGCAAACCATGGGGGACCATGCCAATCGGCAAAGGATCGAACATAATCCAGCCCCGCGAATTCGTGGAAAATTTTGGTTTGCGAGGGGAAAATGGGACCAACCCCAAGGTAATCCGCACCTGCCTGGGCATAAGCATCGCGGTCAGCACCATTGTGGGTACTGCATCCAACCAGCATCCCGGCCTCAAGAATTCTTCTGGCATCGGAAGGAGACAAGTCGGTTGTACCCAGATGAACCCCATCGGCCTCCGCCAATAGAGCAAGGTCTGGCCTGTCATTTAGGATCAGGAGGGCTCCCTCGTCCCTGGTCCAAAGGCGGACCTTTTTTGCCAAATCCAGCAATTCGGAATCGGGAAGGGATTTTTCACGAAGCTGTACGATATCCACGCCTCCCCGAATCGATTCTCTTACCGTTTTTTCCATCCCCAGAAGGCAATCTCGGGAAACAAGTAGCATCAGGGCGGAATCGGCGAGTAATCCTGATGGCGGTTCGTTTGAGCGCTTTTCCAAGGTGTAGGATTCGTAACGGAGGCTCTCCAAATTTCGGGAGAGGAAAGGAGCCACGACTTTTGCATGCTCCTCCAGGCTGCGCAGTGCCTCCTGAATTCTTTTCCAATTAGATCTTTGGATATCGTTTGTGTCTTTTCTTTCCCGCTCCGCACCGGTCCAAAGTCCGGCTCCCGAGTCCCCTGAGACATCCCTCGATTGGACCAAACGGGCCGTTCCAGGGATTTTCACCAAAAGTGCATCCACTTCATGCCGCATTTTTTTAAGACTTTCCACAAGCCAGGCATTTTCGCTGACAAATCGTGCATGATCCTCCAGCACACGGAGGCCTTCCCTAAGCCGGTTGCCAACGGCATCGACCAGTCGGATGAGCCCCGGAGGCGTTTCCGAAGGTTCCAGATTGAGTGGTTCATCCAGCACCAGGGGAGTTCCAAGGATGGTTTCGGTAGTTTTTTCTTCGTTAAACCCGGCCCCTAGTAGCCATTTTTTTCCCTTGCGGCTGCGCTCAAAAACCGCAGCCCCGAGTGCTTCGCTGTTGATGGTGGAATCGGAAAAATGTTCTGAAGCGAACTGTCGCGCGGATCTCAAAATGGCGGTCAATGCAAGGGGCAAACGACGCAAAAGTTCGCGACTAGCGGAGCAACCGTCCCCCAATTCCCGAAATAGTTCCTCGTCCAATGGAGCCAATGAGGGGAGCTGTTCTTTTGGCTGGAAAATTTCCGATTGGGGAAAATCCAAACGCACGCCCATGGAAGCCAGCCAGGCCGCCCCAGCCCCCTCAAGATCCTCGGTCAAGGCGGCTAATAACTCAAGTCCGGGATCAAATTCGGGGCCCGCATGGGGAGGAATTGAGGCCTGAACCCGAAGGAGAGCCCTGGTGGCTGCCGGAGTAAATTCCCATCGCATCTTTATCTATCCTTTGTATTTAACTTAATTTTGCCCAAATTGGTGATCCCTAATATCGGCCCAAGTCATCTGATCGGTTTAATCGCCGGAATCGCCCCATTCGGTCCTTGTTGCAACCCGGGCCTTCCTGCTATCTTTCCAAGGAAGGACTTTTTGCCAAAAAACGGATCGGGCCTTTATGGCCTTGCATAGCGGGTTTGGCACCAAGGATTGACTCCAGGATTGGGAGGTTTGGCTCATGTCGTTGATTGTAAAGTTTTTGGGCAGAACAGGTGTGGCTCGATGGGCCATTACCGCAGTATTCGCCGGATCCATTGGAAATTTCGCTTTTGGCCAGGAAGAGGCGCCCAAGGTGTCCTCGATGACCATCGAGCAATGCCGCGAATATGCCTTGGTGAATCAGCCAGCGGTTTCCGCCGCGAATCTTTCCGCATTGGCGGGGGCCCAGCGGGCCGGGGCTCTAAACCGGCTTGGCATTGCGGGAATGCTTTCCCGTGAGGTTCCCATCCGCAAACAGCAGGCCTCCTTTGGCGTCGGAGCAACTGCCGCCATGGCGGAGCAGGCTGCCTTGGACACGACTTTTGATGTGAATTTTACTTATCTGAGCATTCTTTACGGCCAAAAGCAGCTCGCAGTAGCCGAAAAGGCAATTGCGGATCTGACCAGCCTTCGGGACATTGCCAAAACAATAGTGAAGGAGGGCACCCGCCCCGATGTCTCCAACAACCAGGTCGAAAAGATTGAGGTTATGTTGTTGGCGGGCCAGGCTCGAAAGGGTGAGGCGATCAGCGGTATTGCCCGGGCCAATGCAGCACTTCGCGAAGCGATGGGGCTCCCCTCGGGTGAGCCTTTGAAGTTGGCGGCTGTATCCTTTCCGGAATCGAAGCAGGTACCAAACAAGGAAGAAGTACTTGAGGGTGCCCGGACCAATCGTGGTGAGGTGAGAGCTTCCCGGGCGGCAATTGAGGTGGCCCGATTGGAAACCCGCGCTCAAGGCGTCGGTTTTTTCAAGCTTCAGGCTCATACATTTGCTTCCGGATCGGATTTGCACTCCATTGTTATTCCAGCCGGTCAGCGTGGAGAAGAGTATTTGCCTGGGGGAGTCGCCCCCGAAATGCCAGCCAATTTGGCGGGTAAGAAGAGGGACAGGGTGGCCACTGCGGCCATTTATTCCGACCGGGCGGCCTCAGTTGCGGAAAAGACGGAAAATCTTGCCGTCCTAGAAGCAGAAAATTTCCTGATCCGCTACAAAGAAAACTCAAGTCGCGCCGAAAAATTAAATCAGGCGGCAATCCAAGCGGAAAAATTAGCTTCGCGGCTTCGGGATAAATTTGATCCCCGGTCGACGAAAATTGGCCTTGATGAAGTTCTCAATGCGGGGACTTTGTCCGTCAGCACCAAGCTTGACGCAAATGAGGCTTCCTATCGCACGCTTTTGGACCTTGCCGCGCTGGAACGGGCTTCCGGTGGTGCATTCCGCCTTGCACTGGAATGGCCCAAAGCCAACCCCTGAGATCACCCGGATCGGGGGGGGGCTAAAATCGGTATAGATATCACTCATTCTTTGTGATATCTGCCGACTTCCCCTCCCCGGGATGGAGATCAAAATGCGACGGCTTTTGCTTAGCACCTCGTTTATCTACTTTGCCGTTTTTGCTCTCAATTCCCCGGTCGTTTCAGCCAAAGCAGATCCTGCTACCATGCCAATGGAGCGGGATTCCAAGCAGGGTTTGATGAAAATCGGGCTTACATCCTCTCTTTTTCGCGATTTGCCTGACGCGCTCCTTCAGATTGTTATGAAGCCGTTCAGCGCGGTAATGGAACAGCAGACCGGTATGAGCGGTTCCCTGGTTTCTGTCAAGGATGCACGGCTTCTTGCCCAGCAGATGGAATCCAACAACCTTCAGTTGGGAGTATTCCACAGCCACGAATTTGCCGCTCTCAAAGCAAAACATCCTGGTTTGACTCCACTTATGCTGGCGGTTAATTCATCCCAGCCTTTGGAATCGATGCTCATTGTTCGTCAGGACAAAAAGATTAAGGGAGCATCGGACCTTGCCGGAAAAACCGTGCTAATTCCCAAGACCGTTCGTGAATGCTCTTATGTATTTGCTTCACGCCAATGCACCGTTCTTGGACGCCCTTTCCGTAACTACTGCAAAGTTTTGGTTGCCAACGACCCTGAGGATGCCCTTGACCAGATTGTTGATGGGCAAGCGGACGGAGTGGTTGTGGAACGGCATCAATGGGAGTATTACAAGGAAGAGAAACCAGGCAGGTCCAAAAATCTGGTTGTGGCGATCAGTTCCGAACCTTTCCCTCCGGCAATCATTGCTTATGTTCCGGCCAATCTCAAAAAAGATAGCGTTGACCGCTTCCGCAATGGGATGGTTAGCGCGAAGAAAAACCCCAGGGCTGCCGACCTTCTGAAAATGATCCGGCTGTCAAGCTTTGAGTCAATTCCTGATAACTTTGATAAAACTTTAGTAGATTTGGCGATCAAATATCCGATTGAAGCGAGCGAATCGAAATAGTTGAGCTTGGGGCTGGTGCCTGATTCTCAAAGCCAAAAGGTTTGAATGCAGGGATCGTTTCGGGAGCAAACCAAAAGGGTGGGGAGTGATCCCTGCCCTTTTTTCGTTTGAAACCCCATCGGATTCACTTGGCAACTAGGCGATTTAGCTGGCTTCCCGAAGTTTCTAGTTTGCCCATGTTTTCAAATAGACTGGTTTGTCCCAGGGTTTAGGGCCACTCCCTTAAAAAGTCCTAGAATTGCGCTCAAAACCCCTTCGGGATTTTTGTTATTCACTTCGGGCATCCTTGAGGATTCCCGGCTTTGGCTGGGGCATGTGCGCATGGCGGAGTCAATTCAAATCGCATCGCTTAAGGATCAGACGCGGGAACGCTATCTGATCTATGCACTTTCCGTGATCACATCACGGGCGCTTCCCGATGTTCGCGACGGTCTCAAACCGGTCCAGCGGCGAATCCTGTACACCATGTACAATGATTTGAGGCTGACTTTCGATGGGCGTCCCAGAAAGTGCGCCAAGATCGTAGGCGATGTCACCGGTAACTATCACCCTCACGGAACCAGCGCGGCATATGATGCTCTGGTGCGTTTGGCCCAGGGTTGGGTCCTAAGGCTTCCCCTGATTCAGGGACAGGGCAATTTTGGGTCCGTGGATGGCGATCCCCCGGCGGCTGAGCGTTATACCGAGGCGAAGCTTGCCACTGCGGCCGAAGCCTTGATGGTCGAGCTTAAACAAAAGACAGTCGATACCCGACCGAATTACGACAATACTAGGGAAGAGCCGATCGTCCTTCCTGCGCAGTTTCCCAATCTTCTGGTCAACGGCTCATCGGGCATCGCGGTCGGCATGGCAACCAACATTCCGCCACATCATCCAGTAGATGTCATTCGTTCGGTAATCATGCTGATCGATGAGCCCGAATCCACCACGGCCCAGCTTTTGGACCGTCTGAAGGGTCCCGACTTTCCATTGGGTGGACGGATTCTGGCCGATCGCGCCGACCTCAGGCGCATTTATGAGGATGGTACCGGAACCATTCGTGTCCAGGGTGAGTGGAAGCTCGAGGAAACTCCAAAATCCAAACAGATTGTGGTCACCTCAATCCCTTATGGAGTCGACAAGGGGAAACTCGAATCGGATATAGGGGCGTTGATCGAGGATAAAAAGCTCCCGCAGCTCCTCAATCTGGTTAATGAATCGAACGAAAAAGAAGGGCTGCGGATTGTCCTGGAAATCAAAGCCGGGGCGGATCCCGACCTGATAATGGCTTATCTTTTCAGGCATACGGCTCTCCAGGACACCTTCTCCTGCAATTTCACCTGTTTGGTCCCCGTCGAGGGACAGCCCGGAAAAACCCGTCCCGAGCGGCTGGGCCTCCGTGGTATCCTTCAATATTTCCTTGAATTCCGCCGCGAAACCGTAAAGCGTCGGTTCGAGTTCGAGCTGGAACAACTCAAAAAGCGGATTCATATCCTTGAAGGATTTGCGCTGGTTTTTGATGCCCTGGACAAGGCGCTGAAAATCATTCGCGCCAGTTCGGGAAAAGCCGACGCCTCGGACAAACTTCGCAATGCCTTCCCGCCCATGGACGAAATCCAGGCTGACGCGATCCTGGAGGCGGCGATTTACCGTATTGCCCAGCTTGAGATCCAGAAAATCCTTGATGAACTTCGGGATAAAGCCGCCGAAGCCAAAAGGATCGAAACCATCCTGGCCAGCCAGAAAAGACTCCTTGGTGTGGTTCGGGGCGAACTCGAATCGCTGGCTGAGGTGATGGCCCAGCTTGCCGGACCCCGGCGACGAACCCGCATTGTGTCCTCGGAGGACGCCCCGGAGTTTGATCCCGAGGCCTACATTACGCGGGAAAATTCCAATGTCGTCCTTACCCGGGATGGTTGGATCAAGCGTGTTGGTAGGCTTGCCTCGGTTGAGACGACCCGTGTTCGTGAAAACGATGCCGTCATCGGGGTCGCACCAGGCTCTACTCTCGATACGGTCGTATTTTTGGCCGAGGATGGTACCGCTTACACAAGTCGGATTAACGAGATCCCCCCAAGCTCCGGTTATGGGGAACCGATCGGAAAGTACTTCAAGATTGCCGACCAGGTTCGGATCATTTCGGCCCTCACCGGGGATCCGAGGTTCACACCGGCAAGCCCGGAGGAAGATTCCAGGTCTGCCGAAGAAGGACCATGGATTTTCGCCGTTACCCTGCAAGGGATGTCCGTCCGAATTCCTTTTGGCGCTTTCCGCGCCCTTTCCACCAAAGCTGGTCGAAGGTACATTCGTCTGGCCGAGGGTGACAAGGTGGTTTTGGCGGGACTTGTGACAGGCGGCGAGTCCGTTTACATAGCAAGTACCCAAGGGCGTGTCCTATTGTTCCGGTCCGATGATGTACCTGTTGTTGCCGGACCGGCAAAGGGTGTCATTGCAATTCGCATGGACAAGGACGATACATGTCTTGGGGGAATCGTTGTGACTTCCCCAGAGGATTTGCTCGTGGTGGAAACCACAGGCGGAAAGACAATGGAGTTCAAAAAAGGTCGCACCCAGCCTGCCGCCCGTGGTGGTCGTGGCCAGGAGGTGGTCAAACGGGCCGGTCTTGTCCGGACGATTCCGCCAGCTATTCCCCTGGTCGATTGGGACAACATCGATGATAAACCCGCGCCCAAGGGGAAAGGGTCACCGCAAAAGGGAAACCCGGGGCTTTTTGATTGAGTTTCCTGAACGGAGGTGATTTGGGCCGCTTGGCAAAATCACTTTTGGGGGAGTCAATTTGTCCTATTGCAAAACCGCATGGAACACAGTCGGCCAAAGATGGACTGGCACAACAGTTGAGGTTTGAGATCCAATGACTGCGTATTCGGCGAAAGATATCCAGGTGCTCGAAGGACTTGAGCCTGTCCGCAAGCGTCCCTCGATGTATATCGGTGGCGTGGATGTGAAAGGGCTCCATCACCTGGTTTGGGAAATCGTTGACAATGCGGTGGATGAATATCTCAATGGTCATGCCGACACCGTCACGGTAACCCTCCACAAGGAGGGGGACGCCGTCACAGTGGCGGATAATGGTCGCGGGATACCCGTGGATCTTCACCCCAAGTTCAAAAAGCCGGCCCTTGAACTGATCCTGACCACCCTCCACTCGGGCGCGAAATTTGGCGAAGGAGACAACTACATCCACTCCGGGGGCCTGCACGGTGTTGGGTCTTCGGTCGTAAATGCCCTCTCAAAGCGCCTTGTCGCCACCATTAAACGGGATGGTTTTGAATGGCAACAGGAATTTCGAAAAGGGAAGCCCTTTGGCGAGATTGAGCGCCTGCGACCTTTTCGTGGTCACGGCACCCAGATGTTTTTCGCCCCTGACCCCGAGATATTCAAAACGGTCAAGCTCAACGGCTTTGACATCAAAAACCATCTGGAGGCAATGGCTTATATCCATTCGGGATTAAAGATCGTTTTTGAAGATGAAGTCGCGAAGGAGACCTATGATCTGAGCCATCCCGGTGGGATCCCCGAATTTTTGGGGATGTTGGTCAAGGACGCCGGGAAACCGATGGTCACGGAGCAGCCTTTCACGCTCGCCAGAAAAGAAGGCGAGAAGATGGAGGTGGCTTTTGCGTGGACGGAATCATCGGATGAAATATTCAAAAGCTATGTAAATGGCATTAGGACGGGATATGGTGGGACCCACGAGGGGGGATTCAAAGCGGGTATCGCCCGTGCCGTCCGCGACTATATGGATACCCATGAGATCCGTATTAAAGGCCTGACAATCAATGCAGAGGACATTCGGGAAGGGATCATAGGCATTCTCTCTGTTTTCGTGCGAGAACCTATGTTTCAGGGCCAGACAAAGGAAAAACTCAATAATCCGGAAATGACCGCGGCGGTGGAAAACTTTGTTCGTCCCGCCCTGGAATCGTGGCTAAATGCCAACAAAACCGCCGCCGATCAGATTATAGGCCGCATAGTCCTTGCGGCCCGGGCCCGGCTTGCAAGTCGCGAGGCGGCCACCGAGGTGAAGCGAAAATCCGCATCAACCAGGCGGCTCAACCTCCCTGGGAAACTGGCTGATTGCAAGTCGACCGCGGTGGATGAAACCGAACTGTTCCTTGTGGAAGGCGACGGTGCGGGAGGATCTGCGAAACAGGGAAGAAACAACCGGATTCAGGCTGTTCTCCCGTTGCGGGGCAAGGTGCTGAATTCCGAGGGCATGGCACTTGGAAAAGTCCTTGTCAATCAGGAACTCAAAGACCTGGTCAGCGCGATAGGGACGGGAATCGGGGAAAGATACGATTATTCCGGTCTTCGTTATGGCAAAATCATTCTGCTCATGGATGCCGATGCCGATGGATACCACATTTCCACGCTTCTTTTGGCGTTCTTTTTTCGCCATATGCCCGATTTGATCCGCAAGGGGAATGTGTTTATTGCTGTTCCCCCCCTCTACCGTATCGATGTGGGTAAGGAAACTTATTGGGCCAAGGATGATCGCCACAAGGAGGAAATCCTTGCCGGTTTGAGGGCCAACGCAAAATTCGAGGTGAGCCGGTTTAAAGGACTTGGTGAAATGGATGCCAAAGTCCTTTGCGATACGACCCTTGATCCAAAGGTCCGAACTTTGCTGAAGGTGGAAATCGATTCCAATCTTGAAACGGATCAGACCTTTGTGGACCTGCTTGGCAAGGACCCGGCCCAAAGGTATCGCTTCATCATGGACATGGCGACGATGGCATCCACCGAAGATTTGGATGTGTAGCGGAAACGGAATTTGGTATTGCGGAAAATAAGTCATCCGGGTGGGAAACCTCCCGGATTTTTTTTGGGAAAAAAGTCAGGTCTTGTTTTGGTCAGGATTGCATGGACCTGACCTGACAAAAGTTATAACAACCATCCGCAAGATCGATAATTTTTTCGGACATGTGAAGTTGATCTCTCCAGGTT
>CAMBMH010000096.1 GCA_945868575.1 Singulisphaera sp. GP187
CGAAGGGTCGATTCCTCCCAGGTTTGCATTGCAGGCAACAGAAATATCCAGGCCAAAAGGATATATGTCGTCGCCCTAAGCCCAAACAGGAAAAGCACCTTGGGCAAGCCAAGGGTTTTCCTTTCGCGGAGATAAAACCAAAAGGCAACAACCAAAGCCAAAGCAAGAACCAAAAATCCGGCGACTCCCCATGCGGAGCCGGGATATTCCCGTCCAAAAAAGCGGAATCCATCCTCAAGCCGCTTCAGGACAAATTCGGTCGACTGGGTGGCGCGCTCGTTCATCCTGCACCTCCCACAGAAACAGGTTCCGCCCGGGTTGCCCGTTTTGCTGCGCCTGGCGTATTGTTTGCTTGGACTCCATCCGGGCCACCCCTGCCATGATGGCTACAGTAAACCGCCATGGCCTGTTCCCCTATGAGAACACCCAAAATGAGTAAATAGATCCACCATGTCTCGGATGTGTCCCGTGGGGGTTCCAACATCGCGTCGTGTCCATCTCCTGGCCGGGAAAGGACAACTCGACCGGAACCCGGACCCCCTGAAGGCATCTCCAAAAGGTCCCGGCGTGATCTCCTGAGGTCACCTTCGTGAACGGCGTCAATGTTAAATGCAAATGCCTCAAGTTCGCCTTCCTCGGGACCGGGAATGGGTTGGCCTGGAACCACGGCCGGACTCATATTCAGATAAAGCACACCAGGTTCGGCGGGTGGGCGCACCTTGATTTTGATCTTTCCCCCGACAGGCGCGTCCGAGGAATTGGTCCCCAGTCTCTGAAGCCCGCCTCTTAAACCCGGGACCTTGGTCGGCTCCTGCGGATCAAACCGCTCACGAACGGACCCCGACAAAAACGACGCGTCCCTTACCAATTCAAACGATCCACCAACGAGATCGGCGCTTCCTGCATCATCGCCGGATTTCATCAGGTGTCGAACAAGTTCCTTCATCAGTGCCGCATAACTCCAGGACATCGGACTACCCGAGCCCCATTCATTCCAACCATCCGCTTCGCTGCCAGCCGCGCCTAGCGTGGTCTTTGTGCCGGCCATGGTCAGCGAGGCGAAAACCTTTCCGCGACCAACATTTCTTTCTACCCAAAGCGGATCGCCAAATTGGACCTCCCGGAGGAGCTCCCCCAACGCCTTTGCGGTGGCGGAATATGCGGGCTTAGCCCAAAGTATCCGGAGGCCGGGCCTTGCCGGAGTGTTTGACTTCGAATCAGCCGACTCACCGGTGTCTTCGAGAGTCTTTTCGAGGGCCCGCGCAAGACGGAACTGACTCTGACTCAGAAGCGCTTCCCGAATGTCCCGTGTTGCCGCATCCAGACCCGAACGAAACTCCGTCGCGGCGGAATCGCCAACGGGAAACGATGCGATCAAGGCAAGGGCCTTGTCGCGATAGGCTCCCCTCTGGGAATCGTCCTTCCAGCGTTTGTTGGGAAGGAGAATAATATCCCTTACCGCGCCATCACCCTTGTCCCACTGAAATCTTGCCTGGCTGGGCCAATGCCGATCGATAGGCAAAAAACGGAAATCGAGCCGATTGGGATATACGCCTGCGACAATCGGATGGGAGGGATCGGGGAAAAGGATTTTGGGCTGCTCATCCAAAAGCCTTGAATCAAGCCGTTCCTGAGGCATTGGCGGATCACTTGGCTTGGGTGCCAGGAGAACCGGGAAAATCCCATTTTTCTCCTGAAAGAGTCCGTTTACAAATGCCGGTCTCGTCCGGTCTCCAACAAACCATGCAACACTTGCCCCCTCGGCAACATGTCGGGAAAGTCGCTCAACCTCTATAGCGGGTAATTCCGCCACATTCAACAAAAAGACAATCGGATAGAGCTCGAGCCGGGTTTTGGGGAGCTCTTCCGCTGTTCGGATCTCAGGCTCAAAATCCCGGAGGGCGGAAAGAGCAGCATCTATATGAAACGAATCACCACCGGGAGTCATTCCCGCGCGGCCAGCACCATCAATAAGCAAAACGGGAACCTTGTTGACCACCTCAACCATAAGGTCCCGGACATTGTCTTCGGCCAATCCGGTCATCGGCTGGTCATCAATCTCAGCAGTCAAACGGATCCATGAACGATGGAGCAATCGTTCCTGGTCGCGCCGGGCCGGATCATCTCCAGAGCTGATCTTTGGGGCGGAGTTATTTCGCCCAAGGACAAGAGTGAAGCGAACCTTGGTTTCCTGTCCGGGGGGGATCTCCTCGACAGGTTGAGTCGCCGCAAAGTCTTCGACCCCGTCGCGCTTTGCGTGGAAAAAAGTTCGTCTTGGGCTCGACCCAAAATTTTTCACTGTGGCAACAAACTCGGTGGCCGCCCCCTCGACAACCATGCGACTCTCGCAGGTCAGCGAGGTAATGCCAAGATTGTCATGCCCCACGGGTATGGCCGATCCAATGGGCCTTTCCGGATCGGAGACATCAACAAGACGAAGACTGGCGCCGGTTCCAACAAGCCGGGTCATCAACCGACGGCTTACTTCCTGCTTGGGGCCACCAAAATCGGTGTCGCGGCAATCTGTCAAAAGGTGAAGGATCCTGTGGCTGGAGTTTTGTCCTTCCCCACCGGCGGCCCATTTCTCCACCGAGACATCAATTCCTTTTGTGGGATCAAGACCCAGAAACGATGGCCTTAGCCGGGACAATTTTTCTTCCGCTTGCCTTGCAAGGTCTTCGCCCGCTTTCCCTTCAAGGACAGGCTCGTCCATGGAGGAAAGAAGGAAAAAGCGGAGGTTGTGGATACCCCGTGTGGCCCCAAGCTTTCGTGCCAGGCGAACCGCTTCGGCTGTTGCGTTGTCAAAAGCGGTCTTTCTGGTACCGCGGTCATCACGGGCGTCCGCCATGCTGATGGAATCATCGAGAATAACGATGTGGTCTCCACCTACTCCCGAAGCGCCACTTCCCAGCCAACGGGAAAGCAGGAATGCCACCAACAGAACAAGGAGAACGCGGAGGGCTAAAAGAATCCACTCCTCGAGCACCATCCGCTTGCGCATTCGCCTTTGCGCGGCAAGCAGAAACTCCATCGCGGCCCAGGGTTGGCGTTTGTACTGTGTGCGACGAATCAGGTGGATAATGATCGGAAGCGACGCAAGCAGGCCGCCGATGATGGCTGCGACGGGGTGCAGGAAAAGACTGAATAGGGATTCCATAATGTGTGCTACCCCTGTCCCGAGCCGGAGCGGGCCCGGGCGGCACGGGGGTCGCTCCGGAAGGTGAGGTATTTGTTCAGGATGGTATCGAGGGGATCATCGGTCCTGCAAAGTAGATAGTCGGCCCCGATTTTGGTGCAACCGCGACGAACCTCCGTCAGGTATTCATTGACCACTTCCTTGTAGGCGTCGCGAAGGGCCTGGGGATCGCAAAGAAGTTGATCCGGCGCCTCCATCCCCTCAAAGCGGGTGGTCCCCCGGAAATTGAAATCGATCTCCTCGGCGTCAAGGACATGAAATACAAGGACATCATGCTTCCTCTGGCGAAGCATTTTCAGGCCCTGAAAAAGCGCCGGACGATCAACCAAAAGATCCGAAAAGAGGACAACCAAACCGCGCTGGGGGATATTTTCGGCGGCACGGCGCAATAGGCCGAGAATATTGGTGGCATTTCCGGGGCGGGCCGATTCGAGGGCGCCAAGAATCACCTCAAGGTGACGGGCGGAGGACTGGGCCGGAACCACCTGGCGCATATCGGCATCGTGCGCCATCATTCCGACCGAATCCTGCTGGCCTATGAGGAGGTGGGCAAGACACGCGGCTGCGGTGCAGGCATACTCTCTTTTATTCCATTTGGCATCGCCGTACGACATCGACGCGCTGCAATCGACCAGAAGGGTCGAGCGGAGGTTGGTTTCGGCCTCGTATTGTTTAATATAAAAGCGATCGCTTTTAGACCATACTTTCCAGTCGAGATGCCGGATATCATCGCCGGGGGTATATTCCCGGTGCTGGACAAACTCGACGGAATGGCCAAAGAAAGGGCTGGCGTGAAGACCGGTTAGATAACCCTCGACAACCTGGCGGGCGCGCAGATCCAGCCGGCCCACCCGTGAAAGCACGGCTGGGTCAAGGAATCGCCTCGGGTCATCGGGCCTCTTCTCGCGAGCCACGCCTTTTGTCTCCCTCTGTTTTCCCGGGATCCGTCCGGGATCAACCAGCTTTTAGGCCACGAACATCTTCTGGAAGCGAGGATCGCGGTCAAGCTCCCCTTCCTTCTCCGGCGTTTCGGCCAAAAGCCTGGCAATCACATCATCAGGACCGATACCCTCCGACACGGCAGTGAACGAGGTGAGTATGCGGTGACGAAGCACAGGAAGCGCGAGCGCCTTGATGTCTTCGGTGGAAACATGCACCCGGCCCGAAAGAAGCGCGCGCGCCTTGGCCCCAAGCAGGAGATTTTGCACCGCACGGGGACCGGCACCCCAGGATAGCCAATCCTTGATGAATTGGGGCGTTCCCGGTTCGTTGATGCGGGTCTGGCGAACCAGCGCAAGGGCGTAGCGGATGGCGTGATCGCTCGTCGGGACACGGCGAACCAGCTTTTGCAACTCAAGAATATCCTCGCCACTCAAAACGGGCGAAAGGGTAACCGTCTCTGCGGAGGTGGTCCGTCTGGCAATTTCAAACTCTTCATCAAATTTGGGATATTTGACAAACACTTTGAACATGAAGCGGTCCTGCTGCGCTTCGGGAAGGGGATAGGTTCCTTCCTGTTCGATGGGGTTTTGCGTGGCCAAAACAAAGAAGGGGTTTTCGAGCTTGTGACGAACACGGCCCACGGTGACCGTGCGCTCTTGCATGGCTTCAAGAAGGGCCGCTTGGGTCTTTGGAGGGGTACGGTTGATTTCGTCGGCCAAAATCACCTGCGAAAAGAGGGGCCCCTGCAGGAACTTGAATTCCCGGTAGCCCGTCTCCCGGTTTTCCTGGATGATTTCCGTACCCGTGATGTCCGAGGGCATCAGGTCAGGCGTGAACTGAATACGCGCAAAGCTAAGCGAAAGACACTGGGCCAGAGTCGAAATCATCAGGGTTTTGGCCAGACCAGGAACCCCTTCGAGAAGGCAGTGACCCCGGCTAAAGAGGGCGATAAGCAATTCCTCGATCACCTGATCCTGGCCAACAATCACTCGGGAAAGCTGGTTCCGAATATCGCTGTAAGCCTTTTGCAGCCTCTCGGCAGCGCGGATATCCGGGGCCGAGGTGTCTTCAGAAACAGGGCTATTGATTGCGCTCATGGAATCCGTTTCTCCGGCATAAAGCCGGTAGGTTCGGGTGGGATGATGAGGTTTGTTTTGGTCGAATTAGCGCTGGTAAATGGGAAGCGCGGCCTGGTCAAGCTGAAGGATGGAAAGGTGAACCGAAGTGATGTAGATCGGTCCAACATGCCCGCCGCTCCACGATCCATCCGCCCCCTGGGTTCGAAGGAGGTAGTCAAATGTCGCTTTGCGGTATCCCGACCAAGTGAGGCGATCTTTCGGATCGGAATCGGGAAACAGCTTGCCAAACCCCTCATCACCGAGGATGTAGAGTGCCTGGGCCCAATAGTAGTGCGTGTATTCATCGTGACCGATGCGGCTTGCGCCAAGGTTGCCCAGGTGTTGTTGACAGAACTTCAACCACTTCCGCACCAGGGGAGAGTCGTAATCGCCTGCGGAAAACCCACAAGAGATCGCAGCGGCGGTCAATGCGGGACGACCTTCGCCACCCCCGCCTCCACCAAAGCTGTAAATTACGCCCCCTTGGGCATTGGTACACTGCTCAAGATAGGCAACAGAACGCTTGATGGCCTCAGTGGGCACCTCAATCCCCGCATTTCGCGCAGCCCGCAAGGCTTGAACCTGGGTAATGGTGACAGAGCCTTCGTCAAAATTGTTCCCTTCTTTGGCGCTGAGATAGCCCCATCCGCCAAAGACAATCGTTTTCCCTTCGCGGCTGACTTCCCGGCGGGTTTGCGCCTCGAAAGAAAATTTGGCCGCCTTGGTCAGGATTGCCTCCAGTTTTTTACGCCTCTCACCCTCTTCCTCTTCCCCATATACCGAGGCAAGAAAGAGCATCCCAAATCCGTGCCCATACATGTATCGACCGGCTTCCCCGGCGAAAGTCGGGTTTCCAATTAGGCCCGATGCCTGGCAGCGCACCATCAAAAAATCGACCGCACGGCGAATATTGTCGCGAAATTTCCCCTCGCGGATTGTGCTACCCTCCATCAGAAGGGCCAAGCCGCCAAGTGCCGTCATCGTTACCGGATATTGTCCACCAAATGCTTCCCAATGCCCGTCCTTGGCCTGGTTTTTCACCATCCAGTCGAGCCCCTTCTTGATCATCTCCCGATATTCCTGTGGAACCGTGTCGCCTCTGGTGGCTCCCGGAAGCAAAAAAGGGAGACCGAGTGCGGCGGCAGCGCGGGCCATCCAATCACGACGGGACTGTCCCAACGCGGAAATTTCTCCCAAATCCAACATTGCACCTTGGTTTGGTTCAGATGCACCAAACCCCCGTGAAAGGGATCGTGAATCGAGAGTCCCCTGACCCGGGTGGGCGCTGTCAGCCTTGTTCATGTTCCACTCCGTTAAGGTTTTGGTGCAGCAGGGACGGTTTGGGTAGGGGGAACCAGAGGCATATTAGGCGCGGGGAACGCCCTTCCCGGACCATTGGGTTTGGGAACGGCAGGACGGTTGGCGTTGGCGGGCCTTACCATTTGCCCAGGTCCGTTGATTCCAAAAATCATTGCGGGAAGGCCTGGATTGTTGGCCGGATCATTCCCCATCGAACTGGGGGATCCCGATGCCACAGCGGGCAAGGATGCCGATTTGGCACCTTCCGCAAGCGCCAATCCGGGTCCCCAGAGAAAACTGATCTTGTTTTGATAATCCATAAGGTCCAACCGACCCTGCCGAACATCCACCACAAATCCATGAAACGGTTGGGATTGCTGCCCCATATCCTTGTCCACAATCAGTTTGCCCGTTCGCTTGTCATATCCTTTAAGGCCAACCGTCGCCACAACCGACCGGGCATTGGCAATATTCACCAGGCGGTTGAACCGGCTGGTAAAGATGACCATGGGAAGCTCCTCAAACCTGTCAAGAATCATCAACTGATTGACCAGGGTATTGCGCCAGGCCAGCTTTCCCGTTTGCCTGTCAAACGCATAAACATCACCATTGGCGGGCAATAGCCTCAACATGAGCTGACCCATGAAATTGGTCTGGATCCCTCCCAAAAGCTGCTCGCTCGGCTTGTTCGGAACCAGATAGATTCTGGTGTTGTCGGCCACCAGGTGAACCTGGGTCTTCTCGACATGAGTCGGTTCCACCATTACCTTGTGGACCGTTTTGCCATCCGGGAGCGAAACAATCTCAACCTCCCCTTGCAGCCCGATCAGCCCGGCAAGGTCGCCAAGATCAGTCACCATCGCCCGCGTGCCCATGGGAAGATTGCGGGAAAGGATTTCCTTTCCGCCATTCATGTCGACAACAACAAGTTTTGAGGAAACCGCCAGGGAATTCTGGTTCTTGTCCGCGGGCTTTTCGGGAATGTGCGCCAGGATCCTGGATCCCGAAATCAAAAGGCGGTTCCGATAGGCCTGTGAGAAATCCGTGGCGGGAACAACCGCTCCATCCATCACCCGGACCGCCCGTGATCCGGCCGGGGTCCCGTCGGTGTTGGTCTGCACGAGGAAGATCACTCCCGCGTCCTGTCCTACAATCAGATGATCCGTTTTGATATCCGTCCTGGTCCACAAAACCCGGCCGGTCAAAATGTCATGTCCCGAAAGTCCATCCCGTCCGAGAAGCGTGACCACGCCATCAAGAATGGGACCAGCCATCCCAACCCTTTGTTTCCAACCATCTTCCCGAACCTGAACCAGCATCCCGTCCACGGGATCAATCATGAAGTTGCCCGAGCCCATGTTGACAGGCCGACCCATGCCACCACCACCACGCACCACGGGAAAATTCGCTCCCGAACCGGATCCGGCAGTGGAGGAAGTTTTTCCCGCAGCCAGGTTGACTTCCCAAAGCAATTTACGCCGAATCGGATCGATTCCGTGCACCATATTGGCGATCCAAAGTATCATCAAATGGCCTGATGTCTGATAAACAAATGGCTGCCTTTTGGTTCCGGGCGCAGTCCCTTGCATGAGGAACTGGTGCATCGAAGGACCACCCAGCGCAAGGTCCCAGGTTTCACCGGAAGCCTGGCTCGTTACTTTAAGCGTCAGGTTGCCCGATTGATTGGTGTTTTGAAGGTGGAATTGATGCCGATCGAACCAGACGGGCGCGCTTCCCTGGCGAATCACCGGATGAAGCACGGCCAAACGGGGAACATTGTTCGAACGCTCCTCAATCACTTTGATCGGACCATTGGGCGCGATGGCACTCGGCTCGGCCATGAACGGAAGGAAGCGCTTGTCCGCGGCCAACTCATCAAGCACCCGCCTGGTAGTTATTCCCGGCCGAACCAGAGCATCGGGATAGCGGCTTGCGGCGTAGGTCAAGGTCTGGGCCGCGTCGGGAACAAGCTGTCTGGCGGCGTAAATCCGCGCCTCCAGATCCAGCCCAAGCGCCGCCTGGTTGGCCGGCCATGCCCCCGCTCGGGCTCCCTCCAAAAGACGCTCCGCCTGGACAAGATCCAAAGGCGACGCCGGATCAACCGCAGGTTTGGCAAGATCCATAGAGGCCGTTCGCCCGGCATCAAAAAGTCCACCAAATGCAATCGCAAAAGCATTTAGTTTTGCCGCCTGGGTCTTGTCGTCGGGTTTCGTCGTTAGCTCCGCAAGTCGTGATGCCAACCACGATTCGAGCACCGCTTTGTCCTCGGACTTGGCCGAGGACAACATCGACATCAGCCTGCCCCGTGAAAGCACATCCGCGGAAATCCTGAGAGCAGAATCGTCGGTGGGAATAAAAAACATTCCCGGATCAACCACATTTGCCAACGATTCATAGGCCTTTACCGCATCAAGAAGCCGCCCCTGTTTTTCGCGACCACGCGCCAAAAGTCCAAAATAGGTCGACTGGCGCCTTCGCTCTTCCGCTTTGGCGTCCGCAGAAACACCATCAACCTTGCAAACCTGCTCAAATCGGGGAAGCATCGATTCCCATTTGACAAAATCTTCCTGGAAAGCCTCGGTAAACGCCTCAAAAAGCTTTTCTCCCGCTTTGGCGCGCACAGTCGCCGCGGGATTGTTGCCAAGCGAGGTATCCAGATCGGCGATCGCCCCGGCAAAATCCCCCTTGTCCAGGCGCAATTCTCCGCGATCGGCCAAACCCTCGGGGTCCGCCGGGTTGAGCCTGATCTTTTCATCGATTTGCGCAAGCTTCACAGCAAGTTGCGGAAAAGCACCCAGATCCATCGCTCCCTGACTTACCACTTCTCCACCATGAAACACAAGGTTTCCTGGGATTTCCTTCTTGCGGCTCCTGGTGTGGGCGACCACTTTGCCCGTTGTGATATCAATCGTGCAAATTTCCGGATCCCGCGAACGGACCGACTCACGAAGCGGCAGAAAATACAAATTTCCGCTTGCGGTTCCATAACCCGAAGGACTTCCGGTTTCTACTGTCCATGAAGTTTGTCCCGTTGACAAGTCGATCCCCCGGACCGAACGCTTTCCGACCACAATCACCTTACCCTGATAGACCCCGCCCAAATAAAGGTCCTCATCAGAGCGCTGCTGTGACCAGACCTTCACGCCAGTCCTAAGGTCCAGACAAAACAACGATTTGGCATAAGGCGATGTGAATACAACCCGGTCACCCGCAACCATCGGAGGAGCTGACCTCCAAAAGGAATTGGGCGTGCCCGATGTCGGCATCCCGGGCATAACCTGGATCTGGACGGGCCTTCGGCGACGCACGCCGCCCTCCACAACATCCGCCTGGCCATCTCCGGTTTCACGATAAAGATAAGACCAAACCAGACTTCCGGTGAGCATATCCACGCCAAGAATCGCCCCGGCGTTGGTTGGACAAACCAGAATCCCATCGCCATACGCAAGATGCGCAGCCATAGACCGCCTGAGCGTGTCCATCACCAGCCGGTCGCGTGTGGTTACAAGGGTCTGGGCACTTAGAACCTTGCCCGTCTCAGGATCCAGCGTCAAAAGGCGGATTTCCTGTTGCTTCTCATTAAGAACATAAAGCCTTCCACCGATCGGCAAAGGCGCACCCAAAAAGTGGCTCTCGCTCAGATCCATAAACCCAGCCTGGCGCTCCGCCAGACTTGCAGCCGAAGCGGCGGTCAGGGTGGCAGCCCCAGGCGCGAGCCCAAGATCGCCCCGTCCTCCCGTTTCCCACTTGAGCTTGCCATTGGCCAAGTCATAGGCACGAATCCGGTTCGACTGGATCGCATCGGAGATTTCCGGCCCATAGCGACCAAATCCGCCCCCCGAGGAAGGATCAAACGGCATCCCATATCCCACATTCATTACCGGAGGCGGAACTTGTAAATCGTTGATCGCATATACTCTCTGACCGTCCGAAGCGAGTGTCCCGACTGTCGTATTTTCCAACGGCACGCCCGCTCGGGCACCCATATTCAGATAGGTCGCCACCCACTCCGAAACCGCCTGTTTGCGCCGTGAAATGTCGAGCCTTCTCGGGTTGGACATCCCATCCACCGACCATTCATTCGGCGATTCCCATTCCAATTCACCCGTTTTGAGATTGACCGCATGAACACCCCATGAGCTCCTGTAAACCACAAGGTCTACCGGTTTCCCCTGAATCATTGCCTTCTCGGCAAGAGGAATCATTCCGGGAACCAGGGGCGACATTCGGTCCAGAAGGGCCGATTGGGACTGCAAAAGGAGTGCCTTGGAATCGGACTCGCGTACGGTTGATTTGCGCCAGAGTGGCTCAAGAAAAGCCGTTCCCCCCTGTGCCGATGCCGTCCGTTTTGGGCTTCCGCCAACAAGGGCCCAATCGCTGACTCCCGCATCGCTTGGACGGCTCATTTTGGCTACTTGGGCGCGCCAATCGTCAATCGAAACAAGCGTGTTCCCAACAATCGGGACCTCACGAATCCCCCGCAAACGGAGCTGGGAGAAGACTTTGTCGCGCGAGGCGGTATCTCCGGAAAGCTGAAATGCCAAGCCAGCCCGCGCCAAGGCAACCGGACTGACCGATTCGATGCCACTACGCTCGATCAAACGATCAAAACAAAGACTCGCTGCGAAATAGTTCCCTCGGTCGAGCTGATAGGTCCCCAAAAGGACCGCTGCTTCCGCCCCCGCTTGGGTGTGGAGATAAATCCTAAGAATCCTGCCCAAAAGCTCCGGACTCGCTTTTTCCTTTGCTTCTTTCAAAAAACCAGCAGCCAGGGCCCCATAGTTGAGTTGGTAAAACTCTTTCCCTTCTTTAGGGAGAGCCGCGACCATCCGGTCGGCTTCCTGACGGATGCTGACCATGACATCGGCCCGCTTCCCATCCGCTGTGGTGCGGCTTCGCAGAACAAAAACATCCTCAGGAAGCTCAAGCAACTTTTGCAGGATTGAGGTCGCCTCCTGCCAATTTTTCGATTGGGAATATTCCTGGGCAGCCTGAACCTGACTCTCCAGACGATTGTTTCGTGGTAGCGCCACACCGGCAAGATCCATGTTGGGATCCATCGGCTGGCTAGGGGTCACATTGTTTTGGGGAGGCTGTGCGGGCAACGAAAAAACGGCAAATAAAGCCGCCAACACGCTCGCGGGGCCAATTCCCCTCCACGCCAGGCGACTCACCATGACTGGACTTCCCCCAAGCCCTGCGCCACCATTATGGGTGGCATTCTTCTTATAACCTTCATTCTTGCAACCTAAAGGGGTCCGGGGCAAGGAAAACGGATCTCATTCCCTCAAGATATTTCCTGCCATTTCCGACAACCCCGCCCACCCCCAAGGCCCATACCGCCCAACCCGGGCCCTGCCTGGAGGGGCAACCTTGTCGTTAGCTCCCGTTTTGTCGGCTCATGGATTCCTTCTAACCTTTGTTTTCCCGCCCCAATTTCCCAAAGCGTAATCCGCCTTTCACTCTGCCCGTATGATCTTCCGAGACGGGAAACGCACAAAAATAAAATCCAGGGAAGGATCTGCAATGATCAGCACCATTTCGGCAAACGAGCTTGAAGTCATGCTCCGTTCTGGCAAACCGGTCCGGTTGGTGGATGTGCGCACCCCCGCAGAATATGGCTCCGCCCATCTTGCCCATGCGATCAATATCCCCCTCGACCGGATCACCCCCGAATCCATTCAAAAAACAATTGGTACCACCGAGGGCCCAATCCACATCATTTGTCAATCCGGGGCCCGGGGAGCCATGGCTTGTGAAAAGCTCGCCCAGGCAGGCATTCGCGAATTGATCAATGTGGAAGGGGGCACCGGAGCCTGGATCACTGCGGGCTTTCCGGTAATCCGGGGCAAAAAAGCAATGTCGCTGGAACGCCAGGTCCGCATCGCTGCCGGCTTTCTGGTGTTCACTGGCGTGGCCCTGGGCTTTTTTGTCCACCCCTATGCCTATGGGCTGGCCGGTTTTGTCGGGGCGGGTCTGATGTTCGCGGGAATCACCGACACCTGCGCCATGGGTATGCTCATTGCCAAAATGCCCTGGAATCAGGGCGGCAATTGCGCCTAACTCCCCAAACTCTCCTCTTTTACCCAGCTCCATTTCTCTACCAAGGCCATTCCAAAGAAAAAGCAACTAGCCAAGGAATAGTGCCGGATCTGTTGAAATGCGATATCTTGGAAGCCTGGGAAACCTAGAAGCCACGCCAAATGAAAAACCGCAAAGAATTCGGTTTTTCTCCGGATTGGGCGAACCAAATGACCACCCGGGACGATATCATGTGTGGGCGTCCAAGGATGGAATTCCAAGGAACCCCCAAGAGTGAATCCGGGTTCATATCTCTCCCGGATCAACACTTTTGAAGCGATGCCCCAGATGCCTCATCAGGAGCATCTCAGTTGTCCTTCCGTTGGAAATACATTTCTGACCAATGGAAGCGGTGGAAAGGGAATATCCATGAACATGCTAAACTCTTCGCAACTCGCGACCGCCCGCAAATTCGCTCTCCGCAAGAATTCCAACTCCAGCCTCGACAAAGCATCCCCTTTTCGCGATGACCCCGAATTCCGCAACGAACTGGTCGCGCGAATCAAAAAGGAGATCGCCGAAGACACCTATGAAACCGATGAAAAGTGGGAACTCTCCCTTTCCCGACTATTTGGATCGATGGACTGCTAATTTTACAGTTTCACGCCTAGCGCTTGCCAATTCCTCCTGAATCTGGAACCCAACCCAAAACTCCCGGCCGCTCTC
Source organism: Singulisphaera sp. GP187 (assembly GCA_945868575.1). Lineage (GTDB taxonomy): Bacteria > Planctomycetota > Planctomycetia > Gemmatales > Gemmataceae > SYLG01. The sequence continues at coordinate 13,303 of CAMBMH010000096.1, forward strand.
CATCGCTCCGCAACAGGCGATGGATTGCGGCCGGAATCTTTTGTCCCGCAGAATAAATCTCTGTTCCAATTGTTCCATGAAAACCTGGATCAAGAGATTTTTCGATCCCGGTCTCCGGACAAAAGGGCTTCATGGATCACCAAAAATTCCTCCCCCATTTTTCACGGAATTTGCGAATGATTTTGTCTGGTTGGTCGATAAGTGAGGTGGGCGGACGAGGGACAAAAAACCCCGAACCCCCCAAAAGTGAATCCGGGCCAAATCTCTTCCGGACCAACGCTTTTAAGTGTGCCCAATGGGCACGACTGGTTCCTCTTCGTTGGAAACACATTTCTGTCCAACAGAAGCGGATGAAAGGATTTCTCATGAACATGCTCATCTCCTCCAAGGTTTCCACCACCCGCAAAAGCTCCATCAGGAATTTCACCACACCGGCTACCAATCAGCCTTCGGCATTCCGCAACGACCCCACCTTCCGCAAGGACCTGGTCGAACGGATCAAAAAGGAAATCGCCGAAGGCACCTACGAAACCGAAGAAAAATGGGAACTCGCCCTCTCCCGACTTTTCGGATCGATGGAATCCTAATTACCCATTCCTGGAAAAACCATTAAAACCTCCCGAAGGAAAAGTGGAGGGAAAACTCAGGAAATTCCTCCAGGCAAGAGCCCCTATTTTTCGCTCCCCTTTTGCAAAGGGGAGTCGGAGGGGTTAACGAAACAAAAACCATTTCCCCAGGCCGAGCCGCAAAGAGAGCGGAGGGAAAATTCAGGAACTTCCTCCAAGCGGGAGCCCCTGTTTTTCGCTCCACTTTTGCAAACGGGAGTCGGAGGGGTTAACGAAACAAAAACCATTTCCCCATCCCGAGCCGCAGAGAGCAGAGTGAAAATTCAGGAAGTTCCTCCAAGCGGGAACCCCTGTTTTTCGCTCCCCTTTTGCAAAGGGAAGTCGGAGGGGTTAACGAATGAAAAACCATTTTCCGCTGGCCGAACCGCAGAGACTGCGGATGATGTCAAACCAGTTACCGAGAGCAGATTTTGCTCTGGTTTAACCATTGCGGCATGGCACTGCTGCTTGAGGTGTTTTTATTACTAAATATAGAAATAATCTGTTACCCCCCCACACCCCCCTTTGCCAAGTGGGGCTTAAGACAAGTTGGTTGTTTGGGGAATTTGTTGTTGCCCATCCGTCGGTTTTTCGCTGTCTTTTGATCGACAGCGGAATGTGTCGGCCTGGGTTTATCTGAGGATGCCTTGCTTTGGTTTCCCATCGCGGTGATTCGCGACCCGTTGGCCGCTTAGGCTATGATCGGTCTGGTCCTCACCCTTCCCAGGGTCCGATTTGCCAAACCGATTTTCAGAAAAAAACAGATACCTGTCAGCGCTCAAAAATCCGGTTTCACCATAAGAAACACAAACAAGGAACACAAAAGAATGGGCGGTTTACCCTTTGGCTTCACGATACGCCTTGGCGGCGTCCGAGGGTTTTACCGGGTGAATGAATGTCTCTGTGGCCCACTCCCACCCGGCGAATTGGCTAAGCCGGGGCAACACTTCCAGATACCAGCCAAACCCCGGATATTTCCCGGGCATACGCAAATGGAGCACCAGGTTAAAAGGCGCATCGACTCCATGCACCAACTGAAACCG
>CAMBMH010000097.1 GCA_945868575.1 Singulisphaera sp. GP187
AATGGAAGGAAGATCACCTGGTCCACCCACCTTCCAACGGAATGAACCTAGGCGTTGCTGTGGATACAGACCATGGGCTCTTGGTGCCCGTGATTCGGGACCTGGTAAACAAACCAATTTGCGAAATTGCCAAAGAATCCCAGTCTCTGGCAGAGCTGGCCCGAAAGGGCAAACTTTCCGTGGATGCCATGAGTGGTGGGGTCTTCACGATCTCCAGTCTGGGATCACTGGGCATTGAATTCTTTACCCCAGTGATCAATCCTCCCGAATCCTCAATCCTCGGGGTTGGGGCAATTCAACACGAGGCAGTGCCTCGTGAGGATGGAACCATTGTGGCGCAAAAACGGCTACCATTAAGCCTGACATTTGACCACCGGATTGTAGATGGGGCCCCGGCTGCACGGTTTTTAAAAGATCTCGTTTTGATGATTGAAAATCCTGCCGCGGTGCTTTTGACCACACAGGGTTGAATCCGGCATTATTGCCAAGGAGCAGATTCATGAAAAAGAGAATGACCAATCAAAAAGTCACAATGGAACAACGAAGGGATTTTCTGGGTGCGCTTGCCGCAGGGACCTTCGCAGCAACTATTATCCCCCGCCATGTTCTGGGCGGGCCCGGCCTTGTTGCACCAAGTGATAGGATTCGCGTGGCTTCGATTGGTGTTGGCGGTATGGGAGGTGGCGATGTTGGAACCATTAGCCGCCTTGGCGCGGAAATCGTTGCCTTGTGTGATGTAGACCAGATTCGGGGAGCTGGCTCCTTCAACGCATTTCCAAATGCAAGGAAGTACAAAGATTTTCGCATCATGTTGGATAAGGAGGCGAACAACATCGATGCCGTTACCGTTGGCACTCCGGATCACACGCATGCTGTTGCCACAATGGCCGCCCTCAAGGCGGGAAAACATGTCTATTGCCAAAAGCCACTAACCCAAACCATTTATGAAGCTAGGGAAGTTACCAATGCGGCAAAGGCCTCGGGTGTAATTACCTCTATGGGCAACCAAGGGCATGCCACCGAAGGAGCCAGACTTACCAACGAATGGATCCGGGCTGGAGTAATTGGGGAAGTCAAGGAAGTTCATGCGTGGTCAGACCGCGCTGGAAAATTATGGAAACAGGGGCTTGGCCGACCAAAGGGAACTCCGGACACCCCCAAGACCCTGGATTGGGACTTGTGGCTTGGGCCTCGGCCCGAGCGTCCTTACAACCCTGCTTACGCCCCGCATAGCTGGCGGGGTTGGTGGGACTTTGGAACAGGAGCGCTTGGGGATATGGGTTGCCATATTCTTGATCACCCCATTTGGGCTTTGGAACTTGATGCCCCTACTTCTGTCGAAGCGCGCACAACTTTGGATGGGAGCGAATTGGAAGACAAACGCCCCAACTTTGAAACTTACCCAATTGCCGCTGTCATCTATTTCCATTTCCCTTCGAAAGGCAGCCGACCAGCAGTCAAATTAACCTGGTATGATGGCGGACTCATGCCTCCCTGTCCTTCAGAGATGCCAGAAGGACAAAGACTGCCCGACAATGGAGTCCTTTACATTGGCAGTAAAGGGAAAATGTACCATTCCTCTCACGGCGGGATGCCCCAACTTCTTCCTGCAGGAATAATAGAAAATGCCAAAAAGGTTCCCAAAACCATGGAGAGATCCCCGGGGCATTACGAAGAGTGGGTCCTTGGTTGCAAAACCAAAAAGCGCCCCGCCGCTTCCTTTGATTACTCGGGTCCGATGACCGAATCGGTCCTACTGGGGGTATTGGCCCTGAGGGCCCCGGGAAGGATATTGGAATGGGATTCCCTGAATCTGAGGGTTACCAATCACCCGGAATTACAACCCTTCATTAAACCCGAATACCGCAAAGGGTGGAGCCTCTAATGAGACAAAACTTTTTTTGCCTTGGCGCACTACTTTTGGCAGGAAGCCTTTGGGCTGGAGACAATGAGCTCTCGGCCACCGAGAAAGCGGAAGGGTGGCAACTCCTTTTTGATGGAAAAAGCACGAAGGGATGGATGAGCCCAAAGGGGAAGCCAATATCGCCTTCCCATGTACATGATGGATCCCTCAATCCCCATCCTTGCGATTACATGCTCACCCACGAATCCCCATGGGAGAATTTTCGATTGGCACTCGATTTCCGGATCACGCCCAAATGCAATAGTGGAGTGTTTCTGCGGACTTTTCCTCTAACACCAAAACCGGGCAAAGATGTTGGCTTCAATGGTTTGGAAATAGCAATCGATGACACCCAAACGGCGGGTTATCACGATACCGGAGCCCTTTACGACCTCTCCAAACCCAAGTTCAACGCAATGAAGCCTGTGGGCCAATGGAACCACCTGGAACTAGACTCTGAAGGGCCGATGATTGTTGTTCACCTGAATGGAACAGAGGTCAACCGCGTGAATTTGGATCTATTTTCTGAACCTTACCTTAGGCCGGATGGATCAAAACACAAATTTGACACTGCCTTCAAAAATCACCCAAGGAGAGGATATATAGGTCTACAGGATCATGGCTCGAATTGCTGGTATAAAAATATTAAAATCCAGCCGAAAAAGTCGTAAATGAATTGCTGACAAGAATCCGGTGAAAGATTGTTCGAACGCGTTTTCAAAAATATCTTCTGCGCCAGGAAAATAATTCCTGGGATCAGTTAAAAATCATATCGTCCCTGCAAAAACAAGCCAATATTTTGCAGGGTACCCGAGGACTGGCCAATATTGCCCAAATTCCAATACTGATCCCATTCCAGACCGGTTCGGATAAAAAATTGATCCATCATTTTTGGGGCCCATTGAATGCCCGTTTGTATCTTCATTATCGGAACAGTGTTTGTCGATTGACCAGAATTCACCGTAAACGGATAGCCAGGAATCGTATTGGAAAAGGATTCCTGAATTTGCCCCATAACCGCGGAAATTTCGGCTCCATGCCAAAAGACCCAACTACGATCCTCCGTCAGGGCGTACTCGCCATCGTAACGAAATCGCGGCCCACCACCATAGGAATAGTTGGATGCGGAAGCCTGCCCCAAGCTTCCACCTGCAACGCTCGTAGTTGCCACAGTATCGTAATAAAAGAATCCGAGTTTCGCTCCAATTTCATAATTCAGGGAAGCTCTCGGGCCAAATTTTTTCCAGGGAGACCTATATAAGAGGTCTACCTCATTTTGGGAAATTCGGCTTTTTACCGTGCTGGGAATGTTTAAAAATGTCCCGTTTGCCGACCCTTGCGAAACCAAAAACTGGTAGTTGAGAGCAAACTCCCCCTGACCTCCGGGCAGCCGGTACCCAAAATCAAAAGTCGGAGAAACGACCCATTCGAGCGAGGCTTTGGGAAAAACAAAATTGAAATTTGGTGCCGGTTTTGACTGGGGAATGACATTCCATGGGGCTTGCTGAAGGTTGAGCTGGAGGGTTCCCTGAAAATTGGGCTGAACAATCAAAAGGTCCTGGGAAAAATAGAAGCCATCCTTGTCCTCGATACCTTCAGGAGGTTTTGCAGGACCAGCGCCCTCACGAAACTCCCCACCAGTAATTCCCGGAAGGAGGTTGGGAACATATAGGCCACCAATATCGGTTCGATCAGGAGACAACGGGTAGCTTGCCGTAGGATCCGGCAACCTTTTCAGAATCCCCTCAATAGCACCCGGTTGTTGCCCGGAGTTCCCCTGTGGGCCAATTGGGGGCGTCTGTGGACTTCCCTGAGGAACGACCACAACGCTTGGCGGGCCACTTGCCTGGCCTGGAACCACATTGGGTAGCGCCGGAGGAACCACCAAAGGTGGGGGCGCCGAGGGAGGCGGGAAATCAAGGGGCGCATCCTGGGCCTGGCTTTGAACCAATCCAAATGCCAGCATGAGCACGCCCGAAAGATTTTTCCCAAAATTCCTCATGAAGCTGCAATAGACAACCGAGTTATCTCGACGCAAGTGGGAATGTCAATTATTTCGGGCTTAAAGCATCTTGCCAAAGGCTTGGTGGACCAGGCAGGACATTTCCGGGAACAGTCATCCGCCTGGAAACCAAAAGGTCAATAAGCGCCCTAGGGTAATCAGGCCATTTTCCTTCCGCCCGCCGCAAAAATTGCCTTTCTTCCCGCACCAACCGCGGTGTCAGGGTTTTTTCCACCAATCCTCGCCAAGGCTCGGGCAATACTGCGGCGCTTGTGGGACCGATAAACCCGGTGGGAATCTTTTCCAAAATCGCCCATTTTGCCAAAGCTAATGCATAATCCTGCCCCTGAGGCTTTGGAGGTGTCCACCCTTTTTTATCCAATACACCCCCAACCACCTCTGCACTATATTTTTCGCGAATCGGCCCGGGAATATCCGAAAAGGATTCAATTCGTTGTTGAAATTGGGGCAATAGGAAATGATCCCGGATTAACTGGTAGATGATCCTTGGGTAGTCGGGCCATCGACCGCTGGCCAATCGAAGTTGGTTTTTTTCAAATTCTGACAATCTGGGAAGTAGATTTTCCCCTATCCAAAGCTGTACATCATTAGGCAATTCTTCAAATTTAGCTGGTCTGGTGTTGGATGTTATTGTGATTTTGCTTGATCCGGGCGGTGAAGGTCCGGTTTTTGCTGTGTTGGATGGCAAGAGGGGTTTTCGTGCCAAATCAATGTTGCGACTTTTTCTTTCAATTTCTTCTGCCCGGATTCGGCTAATCAAAAGTGCCCTGGAATCGGGATCTTTTTCGAGTTCACGGATATTTTCCTGATCAGCAATTGGCAAACCCGAAAGCCACTGCCCCTCCCGAAGTTTTCTTACCAATGCCAATCGCTCCTTTGGGTCGCCCAACTCCAAAATGGAATTTCGGTCAGAATCATCCAGTCTTGCCAACCACATTGAGAAACCTTCAGCCGCATACCAAAGGCGCTCCCTTTCGAACTTTTCGAGTTGCAATAAATCCCGATAAAGACGTTCGATTTTAGAAGCCTCGGCCGGCTCCAATGAGGCATAAACAGCGAGGTGCCTCTGAAAACGCTCCTTTTTCTCAGCCAACGGTTGAAGTTCAACCTCAAAAGGATCGGAATTGCCCCACTTTGAGCAGGACGCATTTAGGACAATCCATATTCCCAAGGACGACCTCACTAAGAATTTCCAAAATTTGGCTTCCATTCGGCTTTTATTCGAAGGTTTCATGGGACCGCCACACTATCGGGTTGCCCAAATAATTCCGGAACAGCTATAGCCTTTAAAAAATCAATGTCATTGGCATCCCTAAGAAACTGAATATTCTCAACAACGCCAATAACCTGCTTTATTTTTTCCGTTTGGCTCGCCTCAAAAAATCTCAATACTCCCAATGCCAAAAACCCTAAAATTCCACCAAAAACCACCGCAATTAGAGCAACTTTCCACCAAGGATTTTTGACCCGGCTTCCCACCCGAAATTTGCTTGAAATCGATCTTTCGGGGATTTGCGGAGGTAGATTAGTGGAGAGTTCACCATTCACCGAATCATCAAGTACGACAGGTCCGGAACCTGATTCCTGGAGGACCAAGGCGAGTGTTTCGAGGGTTTTGGCCTCGGGGGAAACTGTCACCGGAAGGAAATCCAAAAGATCCCAAGCCCTTTGGATATCCTGGGCGACCAGCCGGATTTCTGGTGACTCCTTAATGCTTCTCCTTGCTATTTCCGCATCGGCTCCTGACACTTCACCGTCCAGGTAGGAGGTGACCAATTCCGAAAAACCAGGATCGCTGAATGAGAAGTCCTGGTCGGGGTCGGAAGGGTTAACCGTGTCATTTTCTGGGGATTTATTCATTCAAATCCTCGTCCATGTCTTCGATTGGTCTCGACTGTATCTGATCAAGGACACCCAATAAGTGGGATTTCAAACGGACGCGGGCCCGATTGACCAAGCTCTTAACTGCCTGGGGACCAAGGTCCAGGATTTTTCCGATTTCCTCGTAGGACATTTCTTCAAATTTACTCAATACGATTGCAGCTCGCTGGTTTTCATTGAGTGCGTCAAGCGCGGCCCGAACAGCAGCAACGACCTCAGCACGCTCCATCCCCTTTCCAACTGGCTCCTGAACACTGGCTCGGGGTGTTGAATGGCTCATCGGAAGTGAGCCCGATTCGGTAACAGGCAACGGTTGAAGATTGGCGGATGGATTGTCTCGAATTCGGTTTAGGGCAAGGTTATTGGCAATCGTGAAAAGCCATGATGCAAATCGACACCGAGCCCGGTAACGGCCCCTGGCTCGATGAACCCTTAAAAAAGTTTCCTGGGTGAGGTCTTCGGCGGTTTGTTCGTTCCCAACCATGTGTTTCAGGAAATTATGAATCCGACCGTGAAACCGGGTAATGAGTTCCTTAAATGCCTCATCATCGCCTTCCCGAACACGAATCATCAAAGCCACATCCGGGTCACGGAGGGCTAGGATTGCACTGGTATTCCCGGTTCCTGTCAATTTATACCCCGTACCTCAATTCAACCCGGAAAGAGTTCGAGCAGCCTCCCTGCGGAGCTGACCGCAAGCCGCATCAATATCCGCGCCTTTCCTTTTACGAACCGTCGCAGAGACACCGCGCACGCGGAGGGTTTCGCGAAACATGGTGACAGATTCCTCATCCGGCCTCTGCCAAGGTAACCCCTGGACAGGGTTAAAGGGAATCAAATTGACATGGCTTTGCCTACCGGAAAGAAGTTTCGACAACTCAACAGCATGGGAAGCATGGTCATTTACGCCTGCCAAAAGGATGTATTCGTAGGTGACCTGGCGTCCTGAGATCTTTTGGTATTGCTGGGCTGCATCAAGGATCGCACCAATGCCGGTCCCCTCGTTGGTCGGCACAATTTGGTTTCGGAGCCCCTCGTTTGGCGCATGTAGGGAAACAGCCAAATGATACGGTTTTTGATGCCCTGCCAGTTCAATAATTTTCTTTGGCAGTCCAACAGTGGAAATCGTTATATTTCTGGCGGAAATCCCCAAACCGGAAGGGGAACTGGCCCAGTCAAGCGCGGGCAAAAGGCGCTCCAAATTGGCAAGGGGTTCACCCATTCCCATGACAACAATGTGGGAAATCCGCTCCTGCGTTCCAAGCAAGGCACGGATTTGGAGCAACTCCTCCTGAATTTCGAAGGTTTTCAGGTTCCTTTGAACACCCTCCATGCCACTTGCACAAAAAACACATCCCATGCCACAACCAACCTGGGTGGATAGGCAAACAGTAGCCCTGCCCTCCTCCCTCATCATCACGGTTTCAATTTGTTTTTTGTCCGGAAATTCCAAAAGAAGTTTTTCCGTTTCGTCCGTGGCTTTTGAATGCAAAAGAATTTTGGAGCTAAACGGCTGGTAGGAACTTGCCAAGGCTTTCCTAAGCCCCACCGGCAGGTCGGACATCATTTGAAAATCCGTAACCCCTTGCAGCATCCAGCGATGAATCTGTTTGATTCGAAGCGCGGGGCGCTCACCAACTGACTGGAAAAAGGCATCCAAATCCGACTTCTCTTGGCCCAGAAAACCGGGAAGAGAGTTGGATTGGTCACCGGAAACGGAGATTAGGGGCACTTTTTTGAAGGGGATTTCACTCATGGCAATGTTATCTTCGGCCAAGGGCGGGTGATTGCCAATGTCACCCCGCCAACTGTTTCTATAAATTCCCTTAGGAAGCTTCGATTCCCAGACCCAATGTACCCTCTGAACGATGGTCAGGATTGTTTCATGAGCAACCCCGAATTCCGCCCCGGCTTGGCCGATGTGCCCGCAGCCGAGTCAGGTATCAGTTTCATTGACGGAAAACGCGCCAGGCTGGAATACCGCGGAATTGCCGTGGAAACCCTAGCCAAAGAGAGTTTTTTTGAAGAAACCTCATGGCTACTGTTAAAGGGTGACCTACCCCGCCAAAAGGAGCTTGCCGATTTTGATGCAGCCCTGAAAGAAGAGCGCTGTATCCATTTTCGGTTGTTGGATGCTCTCAAATCACTACCTGAAAATGGCCATCCGATGGGGGCGCTCCAAGCTGGAACAGCTGCCCTTGGAATGTTTCATCCCATGTCCAATGTGCTTAACCCCGCAAACAACTGGGAAGCAGTAATTCGGCTTATTGCCAAATTACCCACGATTGTTGCGGCATTTCATCGTTTGCGCGTAGGCCACGAAGCAATTGCCCCACGCCAGGATCTTGGACACGCAGCCAACTTTTATTACATGCTATTTGGCAAGGAGCCTTCCGCAGCTGTTACCAGGGTTCTTGACGCGTGCCTGATTCTTCATGCAGAGCATACAATGAATGCCTCGACCTTCTCGGCAAGGGTTACAGGCTCAACCCTTGCAAACCCTTACGCGGTAATTTCTTCAGCGATTGGAACTCTTTCGGGGCCCCTTCATGGCGGGGCAAACGAAGAAGTTCTCGACATGCTGGAAGAGATTGCCTCGGCAGAAAACGCAAAAACCTGGTTAGTGGACGCTGTCGCCACCAAAAAGAAAATCATGGGCTTTGGGCACCGCGTTTATAAGGTAAAGGATCCGCGCGCTACAGTCCTCCAGGATCTTGCGGAAAAGGTGTTTGCGGAAACCAATCGTCCATACGCCTACAACATTGCCACCACTCTTGAATCGGCCGCAAATGAAATTCTCGGCCCCAAGGGAATTTATCCGAATGTGGATTTCTATTCGGGAATCGTTTACCAGAACCTTGGCATTCCAAAGGACCTATTCACCCCAATCTTTGCGATTGCAAGGGTTGTAGGATGGCTTTCCCACTGGTTGGAACAGATTTCCAACAACCGTATTTACCGCCCGGAACAGGTTTTTGTGGGCAAAAGTGACCAGCATTACATTCCACTGGAACAAAGAACCTAAGACTACTTCAAAGCGGGATTAGCGACACGGCAAAGGAAGGATTCCCCATATGCTTGACGCGGCATTTATTCGTGAAAATCTTGAAGCAGTACGCACCAATTGCCACAATCGTGGAGTGTTGGGTGCTGATCCGGACTTGGCCGTTTCTCTTGACGAACAACGAAAGAAACTGGCCCACGAAACCCAACAAATACAGCAGAAAGCCAACGAACTTTCCAAACTGATCCCGAAAGAGAAAGATCCACAAGCCAAACAGGACCTGATCGCAGAGGGCAAGCGCCTTCGTGAACTGGTCCAGGTTATGGAAAAGCAGTTCAAGGGAATCGAAGAAGACCTTTACAAGGCAATCTCCCAAATTCCAAACATGACGCACCCCGACGCCCCAATTGGTCGGGATAGCGTTGCGAACAAGATCGTAAAGCGCTGGGGGGAACCCCGCAAATTTCCGTTTAAAGCCAAGGACCATCTTGAGCTTTGTGAATCTCTTGACCTGGTTGATTTCGAAGCTGGCTCGAGGGTGACCGGCCAAAAGTTTTACTTTCTTAAAAACGAGGCAGCTTTGCTGGAATTGGCCTTGGTCCAATTTGCCATGCAAAAGCTCTCCAAAGCGGGATTCACACCCGTGATTACCCCCGATTTGGCCAAGAACGAAATTCTTGAAGGAATTGGATTCATCCCCAGGGATCCAAACCCGGAAACTCGACAAGTTTATACCGTTGCTGATACGGATCTGTGTTTGGTGGCAACCGCGGAAATCACATTGGGTGGAATGCACAAGGACCAAATTCTTGATGAATCGAAACTCCCATTGAGGTATGTCGGCCTTTCCCACTGTTTTCGAACGGAGGCTGGGGCTCCCGGTCGTGATACCCGTGGGCTTTACCGGGTCCATCAGTTTACCAAAGTCGAAATTTTTGCCTTCACCACGCCAGATCAAAGCGAATCCTTGCACCAGGAAATTCTTGCTTTGGAAGAATCCATCTTTCAGGAATTGGGCCTACCCTATCAAGTCCTTGATACCTGTACCGGAGACTTGGGTGGTCCGGCATACCGTAAATACGACCTGGAGGCTTGGATGCCAGGACGGGGAGACGGTGGCGAATATGGCGAGGTAACAAGCACATCCAATTGCACAGACTTCCAGGCCCGCCGTCTGAATATCCGCTACCGTCCCAAGGAAGCCAAGGGAACCCGAATTGTTCACACCCTAAACGGTACAGCGGTGGCTTGCACACGGGCCCTTCTGGCTATTTTGGAAAATTACCAAAATGAAGATGGATCGATAACGATCCCTGAAGTACTCCGGTTGTGGGTTGGCAAGGATAAAATTCTCACGCGATCCTGATTGTTCGTGCGGTGAGAGGGTAAAGAATGCAAGCCCCCGGACCCAATGACCGGGAATTCCTGCCCCCGGACCAGAAGGTGAAAACATTTCCGAAATCCCCCGGTGTCTACCTGATGAAAGATACCGAGGGAAGGGTTATTTATATAGGAAAGGCTAAGGTCCTTAGAAACCGGGCCTCAAGTTACTTTACCCAGGCAGCCAGGGAAGATTCACGAACCAGGGACATGGTCCCCCTTATTGCTGACATCGATTTTATTCCTGCGGCAACCGAGGTTGACGCACTATTGATGGAGGCAAGGCTGGTTAAGGATGTTCAGCCGCGCTTTAATGTCGAGCTAAAAGACTCCAAAACTTTCCCTTACCTTCAAATCCGGGTTGGGGAAGAGTTTCCTCGCGTGGAATTCACTCGGAATCCAAGGCGAAAAGGGGTTAGATTATATGGTCCATTCACCAGTGCGAAAAGCCTTCGCCAGGCGATTCAAGTGCTTCAGCGGATTTTCAAGTTTCGCAATTGCCACCTTGATATTTCTTCAAAAGATCCCAAATGGAGGTGGTATCGCCCCTGCCTCCTTCACAGCATAAGACAATGCACCGGACCTTGTAATTTTCGTGTCACACGCGAGGAATACAGAAAGCAGATCCGCGCCTTGCGGCTGGTCCTGGAAGGTAAGAAAAAACGGCTTCTCCGGGAATTGGCCGCGGAAATGTCTCTTGCCAGCAATGGGATGCTCTTTGAAAAGGCGGCCCGGATCCGCGATGAGATCAAAGCGATAGATTCGCTTGGCCTACGAGGCAATGTTGAAACCGACCTCCAACCCGAAGCCTTTGCGATGGACCCCAAAAAGGGATTGGTCGGTTTGAGGAAAATTCTCGGGCTTAAAGCCATTCCCAGGTCCATCGAATGTATCGACATTGCCCATTTGGCGGGCGAGGAAACAGTTGCAAGTCTTGTTTGCTTCATAGATGGGATGCCGTTCAAACACGGATATCGAAGATATCGGATTAAAACAGTTCAGGGAATTGATGATTTCGCATCGATTAGGGAAGCTGTATCAAGAAGGTATGGAAAACTCGGCGACGAATCCTCCTCAAAGGAATCAATGCCGGCACCAGACATTATTTTGATTGACGGTGGCAAAGGACAACTTTCCGCCGCAAAAGAAGCCTTGGCCGCTTATGGGGTTCAGGTATCTTGTTTGATATCCTTGGCCAAGCGGGAAGAAGAGATTTATACCCTGAACTCCCCGGAGCCCATCCGTTTGGGAAGGAATTCCGTTGCATTAAAACTCCTCCAGCACGCGAGGGATGAGGCCCACCGGTTTGCACAACATTACCACCATCTCCTTCGCGGAAAAAAACTGCGGGATGATTTCAAGAAAAGCCAATAGATCAACACCATGCGCATACTCTTAACAAATGATGATGGCATTTACGCACCTGGACTTCGGGCACTCCATGCCGAACTGAGCAAGCTCGGTGAGGTTTTGGTGGTGGCCCCCGCAACGGAACAGAGTGCGGCTGGCCATTCCGTAACAATTTATTCACCTCTCCTTGTGCAGGAGGTTCGTGATCCAGCGAAAAACTTTCAAGGCTGGGCGGTTGAGGGAAGACCCGCCGATTGTGTTAAATTGGCAATCCGACAGATCCTCCCGTGGAAACCAGATCTTGTGGTGAGTGGCATAAACGCCGGTTCGAATGCAGGTATCAACGTCCTTTATTCAGGGACGGTTGGGGCGGCAATTGAGGGTGCCTTTTTCCATTTGCCAAGCATTGCCTGTTCCCTTGAAATGCCCGCATCAGGACCGCCTGATTTCCCTGGTGGTTCGGCGTTTGCAACGAAAATCATTAGGGAAATTTTGACCAAAAACCCCAGTCCAGGGGAATTATTTAATATCAACATTCCAGATCTTTCCCGGGGTCAGATCAAAGGTGTTCGGGTGGTTCCGCAAAATACCGCAAGCTATGTGGAATGGTTTGATAAAAGGGTTGATCCAAGGGGGCGGGTTTATTATTGGATCGGACCCGATTTTACTTGCCCTGATCCCCATCCCGATACGGATGTAACCGCCCTTGCGGAACAATGGATCACCGTGACCCCTTTACAATTCAATCTGACCCGTTTTCAAGCCCTGCAAATTATGCAGGAATGGAAATGGGACCTTACCGACGACCGTTTCACAAAGGAGTTGCCCACATGAATACAATTGAGACCCTAACCTTCAGCCTGGAGTTTTCCAAAGGACTACTTTTAGGAGCCCTAAAGGACATTTCAGAATCCGACCTTAACACTCGGGCCGTGGCCGGATCCAATCGACTGAATTGGCAATTGGGCCATCTGATAACCTCAGAACGGGGTATCCTTGGTGGGGCGGGTTGCACATTTCCTGAACTTCCCCAGGGGTTTTCCGAAGATCATGCGAACAAACCGGAAGTCACGGCTAGCGATGCTCCATTGAAATGGACACTGTCGGATTACATGAAACTCATCGAGGAAACCCGTGCCGCTTCGATTGCCGGACTGGCAAAAATAACAGAAGCGGAACTTGATAAGCCAACTACCGGCCCGATGAGCTCGATGGTTCCCAAAATTGGCAACCTATTCGAACTGGCCGCCCAGCATTTTGTGATGCATTCGGGCCAGTTGAGCGTGATCCGCCGCAAGTTGGGAAAGCCAGTACTTTTTTAAAATATGGATATACCAGATCCCTATTCCCGTGCAGCAGATCAAATAGTCATCTTCCATTTCGGAATGGTGGCTTCGGTTATTTTATATCAACTGGCACTGCCCATTGGGATCTGGTTAAAGTTATGGTGGGCGAAAAATTTCTGGATTCGCGCCTCACACCTGGGAATCATGGCTTTCATTGGTGTGGAGGGTGCAATTGGTATGGAGTGTCCCCTTACAATTTGGGAAAGGGGACTCCGTATTGCGGAAATGGACGACCAAACCCGGGCGCGATACTATGCATGGGAACATGATCCCATGGACCAGCGACCAAAATTGGCGCAATTTTCCCATAATGCCCTCCTTTATCGAATGGAGGAAGGAAATTTTTCCTGGTTGGGTGTTTCCAATTCAACATTTTTCCATGGGATTCACATACTATTTGGAATCCTTGTGGTCCTTTCATGGATCCTTGGACCGCCTGACTTTCCGAATTTTTTATCTAAGACCAAATGTGAGCGAATCATACATCTGAAAGGAAACGGTCCATGAGGAACCCCATCGCATGGCTATTACTATTGGCTTCGGTTAGTTTCCTTCATGGTCAGGAAGACCAATCCTGGTCCCGTTTTCGTGGTCCAAACGGTGAAGGCAAAGGCCCTGTTGTCCAATTTGGATCGAAACCAACACTCGAAAACTCGCTGCTATGGAAAACCGAAATCCCTGGGGATGGTAATGGTAGTCCGGTAACCTGGGGCAAGTCTATTTACCTCCAATCCTCAGAAAATAACGGCACCCAGAGAGCTTTGGTGGCTGTAGACCTGGCTTCGGGCAAAATCCTTTGGAAAGCTGAGTTAAAAGGCGCAACCGCAAAGGTACATGCAAAAAATAGCTTGGCGAGTTCGACCCCGGCATCTGGCCCCAACGGTGTGTATTCTGTTTTTTGGGATGGAACAGATCTAATATCCACAGCCCATAGTCATGATGGAAAAATTCTTTGGTCGACTGATTTGGGTACATTTAAAAGCCAACATGGGGCTGGTCATTCACCGATTTTCCATGAGGGAAAAATTTATGTGAATTTCGACCAGGACAATAAAGCCGAGGTGGTTGCCCTTGATGCCAAAGATGGAAAAATCCTTTGGCGGACTTCGAGGCCCGCTTACAGAAGCAGCTACTCCACTCCCATTTTGAGGACCACACCAGAAGGCAAAACCGAGCTGGTTGTTGGAAGCACGGCGGGATTTGCCGGCTATGATCCACAAAGTGGTATGGAGCTTTGGTCAAGTCCTACCAAACATGCCAAAAATCCACTTCGCATGGTATCTTCACCAATACTTCTTCCGGGGGGATTGATTTTTGGTGGTGGGGGAGATGGTTCAGGGGAACGCCAAGCTCTTGCCGTCCCGGCTGGAAAAAGCGGGGCTGTTCCGATTTGGGAAGATCTCAAATCCTTTCCCTATGTTCCCACAAGCCTGATGATTGGGGATAATCTCATCAGTGTTGGAGATAAAGGCTTTTTAACAATTCATAACCCGGCAAACGGCGAACAGCTTTCCCAAATTCGCCTAGGAGGCGCCTTTTCCGCATCGCCTGTACTTTCAGGAAAAGATCTTTTGATTGCTGTGTCGGAGTCAGGGGACATTAGCCTGATTAAGCCAAGTGAACCGAAACTAAAACCAAAATCCATTGCTCTTGGCGAGCCCGTTTTTGCTACCCCGGCGTTACATGGAGGATTACTCCTGATCAAGGGGCGAAAAACTCTCTTTTGTTTGGGTCAACTAAATATTCTTTTTCAAGGAGAATAACGATGGATCGAAGATTGTTAGTTACTTTATTGGCATTATTTGCTCTCACCGGATCCACCATGTCCCAAGAAAAAAACAATTCAAATAACCGCATTTTTGAAATGCGCACTTATTACGCGCATCAGGGTCGAATGGCGGCCCTTGATGCTCGTTTT